>JBAZCG010000045.1:5502-25816 GCA_041671085.1 Desulfurivibrionaceae bacterium
GGATTCATCTGTTGTTGGCAGAGAGGAAGAGCCGTGACGAACTTCTTGAGGGAATCTGCCGTATTCTTGTGGATGACGGCCATTATTTTAGTGCCTGGCTTGCCCTGGTAAACAGGGAGGGGGAGTTGGATTGTTGTGCCGAGGTCGGCCTGGGCGAACAATTTTTCCGAGTGCGACAGAGCATGGAAGGGGGGATTTTCCCGGCCTGTGCGAAAAATGCCTTGTCCGGGGAGGGGCTGGTGGTGAGCGATCCGGCAAGCCGTTGTGCGGGCTGTATCCTGGTGCCGGACGATGCGGGCAGGGTGTGTTTTACCGCCAGACTGAGTCGCCACGACCAGGTCTATGGCCTGTTAAGTGTCTCCACCTCGGCGGCCCGTGCGCATAATCGTGAAGAGCAGAAACTGTTTGGAGAAATTGCTCAGGATGTGGGGCAGACCCTCTACTTGCTGGAGCTTGAGACGCAACGGGCCATTACCGAAAACAGGTTCAGGGAGTTGGTGGAAAATTCCCTGGCCGGGATTCTTCTGATTCAGGACGATGCGATCATCTATCGCAACCCCGAACAGAAAAGAATTTTCGGGCCGCTTCCCGCCAATTTTCGGCCGGACGCCTTCGCCGGGGTGCATCCCGATGATGCTGAAAAGGTCGAGGCAGCCTATGGCAGGGTCAGCCGTGGCGAGGTGGCCTCGGTGGATGTTGATTTCCGTTTTTATCCCCAGCAGAGGGACGACGGGGACCTGGCCATGAAATGGGTGTTCTGCCGGGCCAGCCGGATTGAGTATCAGGGGCGGGCAACGGTGCTGGTCAGCATGATCGACATTACCCGGAACAAGGAACTGGAGCAGATTGTCCGGGTTCAGGACAAGATGTCTTCCCTTGGGAGGGTGGCTGCGGGCATTGCCCATGAGATCCGAAACCCCTTGTCCGGCATCAACATCTATCTCGATACCCTGGCCAAGATTCATGAGCGAGGCGAGAATATGGAGGCGGTAGGCGAGATCATTACCCAGGCGCAGGCCGCCTCCGGGAAGATAGAATCGGTGATCCGGCGGGTCATTGATTTTGCAAAGCCGGGCCAGCCGCAGCTGGTGCTGGTTGACGTTAATCGGCCGGTGGAAAACGCGCTTTCCTTGTGCGCTGTCGCCTTGCGCAGAGACGGGGTGGGGCTGGAGAAAGACTTGGCAGTTAATCTGCCCCGCTGTCGCCTTGACGCCAGCCTGATTGAGCAGGTCATGCTCAACCTGTTGACCAATGCGGCAGAGGCCCTGCGCCACGCCGCAGCCAAAAGGATCTCGGTACGAACCGCCCTGGAAAAGGAGGCGGTGGTGATCCGGGTGGCTGATTCGGGGCATGGAGTGCCGGAGGGTTTGCGGGACAAGGTTTTTGATCCGTTTTACACCACGAAGAGTGAAGGGACAGGCATCGGCCTGAGTCTGTGTCAGCGTATCATCCACGACCACCATGGCACATTGATTGTGGAGAAAAGCGCCTGGGGCGGCGCTGAATTTGTCATTGCCCTGGTAGCAGAACCCGAGCAGGAGGGGTGAACTCCTGGAGGAGGGCGGTATGGACCTGTTTGCACGATTGCAGGGGATGAATGTGTTGCTGGTTGAGGATGATCAGTGGATCAGGGACTCTCTGCGGCGGTTCTTTGCCAATGAAAATTGCGCCCTCATGGCGGTTGAGACCGGGGAAGACGCCCTGGAGATCATCAAGGACAATAATTGCGATATCATCATCACCGACTACCGTCTGCCCGGCATGGACGGTCTTGCATTTTTGAAAAGGGCGCAGAGCCTCAATGCAGGGGTCAAAAAAATCCTGATCACAGCCTATATGACCGAAGCGGTCATTTCCGAGGCCTTCCGCCTCGGGGTGCATGAATTCATCGAAAAACCGTTTTCCACCGAGGATCTGGAGGAAGCCCTTTCCCGGATTCTGGAGAAAAAAATCATTAATAACGGGCTTGGCCCGGTCAAAACTTTTTGAAGCCCAGGGGGGCATAACAGCAGGAGGTGTACCATGATGGATCTTATCCCAAGGAAACCGTTTTCAGAACTCAGCACCGTGCGCAATGAAATGGACCGACTGTGGAACCGGTTCCTCGATGATTGGCCATTGCCCACCATGTTTGCCAAGGGGTGGGCGCCGATGGCCGACATCTCGGAAACCAAGGACAAGCTCATCGTCAAGGCCGAGCTGCCCGGCCTTGAGCCGGAAGACATCAAGCTGAGTCTCACCGGCAACCTGCTGACCATTCAGGGCGAGAAGAAAAAGGAAAAAGAGGAAAAAGACGAGCAGCATTACTCCCTGGAGCGTTACAGCGGGACGTTCCAGAGATCCTTCCGTCTGCCGGTGGAGGTGCAGGAGGACAAGATCGAGGCCAAGTTCGACAAGGGCGTGCTCACCATCACCATGCCCAAGACCACCAAGACCCCAAAAAAGGAAATCAAGATAAACAAGGGGAAATGAAAAAACTCCGCCCCCCTGGGCTTTGTCTGCTTTCCCCTTGGTGTTCCCCCGCTCCTGTACGGGTCCTTATGCCGCTGACACTGCTGCCGTGGTGGCAGATGAAACGATCAAGTTTTTTTAACAACGCCTTATTGTGGCTGTTTCAGTCCTGATGCGTCTTTGATGTTTGCATTTCTCAGGTTGGCGTTGCTCAGGTCCGCCTTGTAGAAATCAACCCCTTCCAGATTGGCATTTTCCAGATTGGCCCCGGTAAGATTCGCACCCTTGAGGTTGGCCCCTTCCAGATTGGCGTCACGCAGGTTCGCTCCGGAGAGATTGCAGCGCTCAAGAAAGGCCCCTTTCAGTTTTTTTCCGGAGAGGTCCAGCCCGGCAAGGTTGCACTCCACGCAACGGTTGGATTGCAGGAGCTTCTCCAGGTCGGTAAGCTTGGGGGGGGCAGGCTCCTTTACTTCTTCCGGAATTTTGCTCGAAGCAGATGGGCTTGGCGTGGCCGGTGGTGCCAAGTATGGTACGGCAGCGCCTGTCGCGGGAGGCTTCGGCTCTGCTGGTGCTGGTTTGGCGGGAGGCGTTATGGCGGCCTGGGCTATTATAGTTGGGGAGCCGGGCATTGATGCAACGGGAAATTCAGATGGTTCGTCTTTCTGAGAATTTTTTCCCTTGGGCGAGGCGGCTTGTGTTTTGTCCCGGTATTGGGTGAGGAAGGCATCAATATCTGCTTTGTTTCCCTTCTGACGCTCGTTTTCCAGAATCGTCCCGATCAGGTACGCCCCTTCGAGATCAGCCCCTGACAGGATTGCCCCGGTGAGGTCGGCCTTGTAGAGATCGGCTCCGGACAGGTTGGCCCCCGTGAGATTGGCCTGGCTGAGATTTGCTTTTGCCAGGTCTGTCGTCTTGAGGCTGGCGCCGGTAAGATTGGCCCCGCTCAAATTGGCTCCGGCCAGGTTTGCTCGATTCAAGTTGAGGCCTACAAGATCGGCTCCGGCAAGGTTGCAGCCTGGGCAGGCGTTTTGGGCGATCAGGCGTTCAATTTCGGAGGCTGCTCCAGATGGGCTGGTGGCGGCTGGTACAGGTTTTTTGGTAGCCCGGACCTGATCGGCTTGCACCCAGGGGTGCGCGTTGGGTTCCGGTGCCTGTGTTACAGGCTGCGGCTCGGGTTTGGGCTGTGGCTGTGTCTGTTCAGTTTTATGAGGCAGTGCGGCAGGTTCGATTTTGTCCTGAGGCGGGGCTATAGCGGTCGGTTCCGGGGGGGATTTTTGGGGATCTGTCAGAGCGTTTTTCGGGGCGGCGTATGTGTAGCCTTCGAGGATTGCCCGATCACGGTTGCTGGTGGCAAGGGTGGACCCTTTGAGGTTAGCCCCCTTGAGAAAGGTCCCGGTGAGATCTGCCTTGTAGAAATCAACCCCCGTCAGGTTGGCATTGGTCAGATTTGCCCCGGAAAGATCACCTGCCTTGAGGTTTGCCCCTTCCAGATTGGCCCCCGCCAGGTTTGCTCTGGAGAGATTGGTCCGTTCCAGAAAGGCGCCCACAAGTTTCACCCCACGCAGATCAGCCCCGGAGAGATCGCACTCCACGCAGCGGTTGGTGGCCAGCAGGGTTTCCAGGTCTTTTGCGTTGTAGGCGTTGGCTTGGCGGGGTGCGGCCGTCAGGCACAGCGAGCAGAACAGCAGGGCGGCAGCAGGTGTTTTTTTGTTTGAGTGTGCCAATGTGTTGTGATCCCCCCGGCCATCGTCCCGATGGCGCAATGTTTCCAACTTTCACCAAAATCTGATTACAACCCGGGGTTGGACTTTGTCAAGTCAAGATGAGAGCCAGTCCTATTCATCTGGAGATCGCTGACAGTGTATTTGCCGACAATCGTGCATTTTTTTCCAGATGCCCGTGAATTTTCCGAGCAATCAGAAGGCAAATTTGTTGAAATCGTCAAAAGACGCGATTACAACAGTTATTGCTTGGTAACTCTTTGGTTTTATGTTAGGGACATGTGGCCTCTTTTCCCTTTTTGTGAGGTCGTCAAATTTGGTAGATAGGTGTTTCTTTTGATGTTTGAAATTTTTCACCAAAACAACGGGTTAGAGACGCGATGCTGGTTAAAGATATTTTAGAGAAAAACCGGATTTCCTTCAGCTTTGAATTCTTCCCGCCCAAGGATGAGCCGGGCTGGGAAAATCTTTTTGCCAACATCTCCGACCTGATGCCCTTAAAACCCGCCTATGTCAGCGTGACATACGGGGCGGGCGGCTCGACCCGGGACCGGACCCACAAGCTGATCGTCAGGATTCAGCAGGAGACCAACCTCACCGTGGTTTCCCATCTTACCTGTGTTGGCTCAAACCGGACGGAGACCGGGGAGATTCTTGGCAACTATGCCGCAAGCGGGGTGAAGAACATCCTCGCCCTGCGCGGCGATCCTCCCAAGGGGCAGACGGATTTTGTCCAGCCCGAGGATGGCTTTGCCTATGCCGCCGATCTGGTCGCCTTTATCAAAAAGAATTTCCCGCAGATGGGCGTAGGGGTGGCCGGTTTCCCGGAAGGACATCCCGCCACCCCCAACCGACTGCTGGAGATGGACTATCTCAAGGCCAAGGTTGACGCTGGGGCAGACTATATCGTGACCCAGCTCTTTTTCGACAACCGCGATTTTTATGATTTCCGTGACCGTTGCGCCCTGGCCGGCATTACGGTGCCCATCATTGCCGGGCTCATGCCCATCACCACCAAGAGCGGGATGGTACGGATGGCGGAGCTTGCCGCCGGGGCCAGAATCCCGGCCCCGTTGTTACGTGCCCTGGATCGGGCCAGAAGCGATGAACAGGTGGAAAAGGTCGGTGTGCACTGGGCCACCGAGCAGGTTCGCGATCTGATCGACAACGAGGTGCGGGGCATCCATTTTTACACCCTGAACCATTCCCGGCAGGCCCTGGACATTTATCAGTCTCTCGGCGTGGAGGATTCCATTCAACTGGGGGCGTGAAGCCAGGGCGTCAGCTTTTTTCTTCCTGGGTCCGGGGCCACCATTTGAAGATGCCGTAAACGGACAGGACCAGATAGACCGAGAAGAGAAAGGCTTCGGCCATCATGCCCTTCTGGGAAAAGGTGACAATCCAGCCAAGATTGGCGGTGGTCCAGATCACCCAGCCGGCTACATGTTTCTTCAGGTTGTATACGGTTCCCAGGATGCTGAGCCCGGTGAGGATCCATTCGTACATGGAGATAAGTCCTTTGCTGTCGCCGCTGTTATTGAAAAAGGGGGAATACGGCCCCCAGCTTAAAGCCAAAGAAGGACCTCGGCAAGTGCCATTCTTAAAAAAGCATGAACCCCTGTTGGGTTTTGCGATAACTACCTTAATTCTATTGAAATAAAATCCCGCCAGGGAGAAGACGAAAAGGAGCACGATATGTCACAGGCCAAAAAAGGAGATAGCGTCAAGATTCATTATACCGGCACGCTGGAGGATGGGACTGTTTTCGATTCCTCCGCCGGGCGCGACCCCTTGGTGTTTACCCTTGGCGGCGGCCAAGTAATCGTGGGGTTTGATGAAGCTGTTCTGGGAATGGCCATCGGCGACAAGAAGAAGGTCACCATCCCTGCGCATAAAGCCTATGGAAAAAAGGATGATGCGCTGGTTCTTGAGGTGCCGCGCAGTCAGGTTCCCCCGGATCTCAATCCGGAGGTTGATCAAAAGTTGCAGATGGGCGGCGCCAACGGGGAACTGGTTGTGGTTACGGTTTTGGCGGTAACAGACGAGGTTGTCATTCTGGACGCCAACCCGCCTCTGGCAGGTAAAGATCTCATCTTTGATTTGGAACTGGTGGCGATTTCCTGATTCGGAGAAAATGAGTTTGTCGGATGCCCTGGTAATTTTTTTTGCCGGGGCATTTTTTTTGTGCCGGGTCCGGTTGCCTGTATCCGAGGCGAGAAAGGGTATGGTATACTCGGCCTGGGAGAATTGGGTGCGCCCACAGGCACAGGGATAACAAGGATCAGGTGGCCATGCAGAAACTCATTGACCAGCAGCTGGTTTTTCTGACGAAACAATGGGGCGTTGCCGTTTTGCTGGTTGCGGTTGTTCTTTTGTCCCAGGGGTGCGCCTCGCTGCTGATACCCCCGATGGTCGGGCCGGTGGTGAAAAACCTCAACCGCCAGGCAGACCTGGAACTGGTCTGTGATGGTGCCCCCTCCTACCTGCTGCTCCTTGATAGTCTGCTGGTTTCCGATCCCGACAACGTTCGGCTCCTGCTGCATGGAACCCAGGCCTACACGGCTTACGCCAGTCTCATGCCGGAGTGTGGCCGTCCGGAACGGGCTGCCGTGCTTGGGGAAAAGGCGAGGGCATACGGTCTGCGCCTGCTTGGCACGCACCAACCCCTTGCCGGTGCAGGCCAAATCCCGCTTGCCCAGTTCAGCGAGGCGGTGCAGGCCGTTGGCCCCGGAGAGGTGGGCAAACTGTTCTGGGGCGGTTACGGCTGGGCCACTTGGATCGGTTTCAGTAAGGGTGCGCCTGCGGCGGTGGCCGATCTGCCCAAGGTCGAACAGCTGATGCTGCGGGTGTTGGCCTTGGATGAGCGCTTCTACCAGGGCGGCGCCCATCTTTTTCTCGGCATTTATTATGGCTCCCTCCCGGTGATGTTGGGCGGCAGACCGGAAGTGAGCCAGGTCCATTTTGAAAGAGCCCTGGTCCTTGGCGATCGCCGGTTTCTCCCGACCTTGGTGGCCTATGCCGAATATTACGCGCGGCAGACTTTTGACCGGGAGCTTTATGTCCGTCTTCTGGAGGAGGCGTTGGCCTTTGATCTTGCTTTAGCCCCGGACCTGACCCTGCCCAACGTTTTGGCCCGCCGGAGAGCCCAGAAGTTGCTGGCCCAGGTAGATGATTTTTTTTAGGAGCCGTTACGAAATAACGATTGCTCTCAGGAGGAAGGAAGGTATGAATCGTCTGCTGCGCACGGTCTGCTTCGTTATTGTTTTTTGGGCTTTTATGACCCCTCCGGGCGCCCAGGCCGCACCCCGTTATCTGTTCAAAATCGCCACTCTTGCCCCGGACGGCAGCGTTTGGGCCAGGCACTTTCAGGCGTTTCAGGACGAGGTCTCTGCCAAGAGCAATGGCGAGATCGGGTTCAAGATTTACATGGGCGGGGTGATGGGCGACGACCGGGCCATGTACCGTAAGATGCGGATCGGTCAGCTTCAGGGCGGCGGTTTTACCATGACCGGGATCAGCGAGACCGTGCCGGATTTCCGGGTCATGGCCATCCCCTTTCTTTTTAGATCCTATGCCGAGGTGGACCGGGTTGCGGAGGGGTTGTTCCCCCTTTTTCAAAAGGCATTTCTGGAAAAGGACCTGGTGCTGCTGGCCATGACCGAGGTTGGCTTTGTCTACACCATGTCCGGGGAGCCAGTGACCACGGTGGCCCAGTTGCGGGCGAGCAAGTGCTGGGCGCCGGAGAATGATCCGTTGAGCCGCAGCTTTCTTGAGGACATGGGCGTCACCCCTATCCCCCTTTCCATTCCGGATGTACTCTCCTCCCTGCAAACCGGCATGATCAACACGGTATTCAACGGTTTTTACGGTTCCATCGTCCTCCAGTGGTTTACCAAGACCAAATACATCACCGATACGCCCTTTGGCTACGCCTATGGTGGCCTGGTTTTTTCCAAGAACGCCTTTGGTAAATTGCCGCCTCAGCATGCCGCCCTGATGGAGTCCGCTGCGAAAAAGCATTTCGCCGGATTGCTGATCGACACCCGGCGCAGCAATGAAGAGGCCCTTGTTACTCTGAAAAATAACGGCATCCGGCTGGTGCCTGCGGACAAAGAAACCCTGCGGCAGCTGATGGCGGTGCGCGACCAGAAAACCGTGCCGCGTCTGGTCGGCACGGCCTTTTCCAGGGAGATATACGAGGCGGCGACCCGGTTGCTTACCGATTTCCGGGCAAAGCCCGCAGGTGGGGCTGTGGCGAAATGAGCGCCTTCTTGGCCAGTTTCTCAGGGAGAATCCAGCAAATAGGTCGATTGCTGGAGCGGTTTGAGGAAGCGGTTCTTCTGTTGCTTATCGCCGCTATGATTATTCTGGCCTGCCTGCAGATCGCGTTGCGCGATGTCTGGGGCGGGGGACTATCCTGGGCCGATCCGCTCCTGCGGGTTATGGTGCTGTGGGCCGGGCTCCTCGGGGCTGTGGTGGCGACCAAAATGGACAAGCACATCTCCATTGATCTTGCCTCCCACCTCTTGCCCAAGGGGTTTTTACGCTGGCTGCGGGTGTTGCGGTATTTTTTTGCCACGGGTGTCTGTCTGGTGCTTACCTGGGTGGCGGTTGATTTTGTCCGCCAGGAGGCTGCCCAGGGCAACGGACAGGAAATGGCCGGGCTTGCCTCCTGGCAGCTCAATCTGGTATTTCCCATAGCCTTTGCCGGCATCTCCCTTCGTTTTCTCATCAGCAGCGTGCGCAGCTTCCGTGCAGCCCTGCCCAGGAAAGAGGCTTGATCTTTTGCGGAAAGGGATGAGAGCCTGATATGCAGCTCCTGCAACTGATAACCCTCGGGTTGGCCGTGCTGGGCATCCCTCTCTTTGTGGTGATGGCCGCCATGGCCTTGCTGTCATTTCATGGCGCCGGCGTTGATCCCTCGGTGGTGATTATCGAGATGTCCCGGCTGGCCGATACCCCCATGCTCCTCTCCCTGCCCCTGTTTATCCTTGCCGGGACTGTGCTTTCCGAAAGCAAGGCGCCGGTGCGGTTGCTGGATTTGTCCAACGTGCTGCTGGGCTGGCTGCCAGGAGGGCTAGCGGTGATTGCCCTGGTGGTATGTTCGGTTTTTACCGCCTTTACCGGGGCCTCCGGGGTGACCATTTTTGCTCTGGGGGGCTTGCTTTTTCCGGCCATGCTCAAGGACCGCTACCCCGAACAGTTTTCCCTGGGCCTGATCACCACCTCCGGCAGTCTGGGGTTGCTGTTCCCTCCCAGCCTCCCCCTTATCCTCTACGGAGTCATCGCCGAAACCCGAATTGATCATCTCTTCCTGGCCGGGATTCTACCCGGCCTGTTGATGTTGGTTCTGCTGGCCGCCTACAGCATCAGGAAGGGTGCGGCTACCCGTGGCTCCCGTCAGCCGCTGCCTGCAGGGGAAAGGAGGCGAGCCCTGCGTGCTGCCGCCTGGGAGTTGCCGTTGCCGGTTATTGTGCTTGGGGGGATTTACGGCGGTTTTTTTGTCGTGGGTGAGGCGGCGGCGGTGACCGCCCTTTATGTTTTGCTCGTGGAGATGTGTGTGCATCGGGATATCGCCCCGGCGCAACTGCCCTCCATAGTGGTGCGGAGCATGGCTCTGTTCGGGGGAATCTTCGTGGTGCTGGCCGCCTCCATGGCTTCCACCAGCTTTTTAATCGATCAGGAGATCCCGGCCAAGCTCTTTGCCCTGATCCGGGAGCATATCTCAAGTAAGTACACCTTTCTCCTGCTGCTGAACGTCTTTCTGCTCATGGTCGGCTGCCTGCTGGATATCTTTTCCGCCCTGGTGCTTGTGGTGCCGCTCATCGTGCCCATTGCCCAAGGGTATGGGGTTGACCCCATCCACCTGGGCATCATCTTTTTAACCAACCTACAGATCGGCTACTGCACCCCGCCGGTGGGCCTTGATCTTTTTCTGGCCAGCTACCGTTTTGATCGGCCCATTACCGAACTCTACACCGCCACCCTGCCATTTTTGGCGATACTGCTGGTCACCTTGGGGATCATCACCTATTTTCCGCTGCTGAGCCTTTTTCTGGTTGGGCTGTTCGGGTAATGGGTTTGCTTTTGGGGCGGGGCAGGGCGGTCAGTCTTCCGCTTTTCCGGTGAAGGGGACAAAGGCCACGGAAAGAATGCTTCGGCTGGTGGTCCGGTTGCCGGATTTTTCCACCAGCATCAGGTCCTGCGGCAGATGGGGGAGACCCACCGGAATGACCAGTCTGCCGAAAGGTGCCAGTTGCTCGACCAGAGCCTCGGGGATATGTGGCACTGCGGCGGTGACGATGATCCCGTCATAGGGGGCATGTTCCGGCAGCCCGAAAGAGCCGTCGGAGGCAATGACCTCCACGGTGTCGTAGCCCAGGTGTTGCAAGCGCCGGGTCGCCTGTTTGGCCAGTTGGGGAATGATCTCAAGGCTGTACACCCGCCTGACCAGTTGCGCCAGAACGGCGGCCTGATAACCCGAGCCGGTGCCGATTTCCAGGATGATGTCGTCCGGTTCCGGCTCTAATAGGTCGGTCATCAACGCGACGATGAAGGGCTGGGAGATGGTCTGGCCGTTGCCGATGGGCAGGGGGTTGTTGTCGTAGGCGTAGGGTTTGAGCTCGTCCGGGACGAAATCCTCGCGCCGCACCGTGGCCATGGCGTCGAAGACCTGCTGGTGCAGGGTGTAGCGACCGGTGAGGCCGCCGGTAAAACGGCATTCTTCTTCAATGGTGCGGAGCATGGCCTGGATCGATTCCGCGCTCATAATCACCTCCGAGGCAAACAGGATGGGATTGACTGCCTAAGAACAGTTCCTGCTTTCATGATTGCTCATCCGGCCAGGGGAAGTCAAAGTTTTTGTTGGCCGGGGGGGGTGCGTGGCGGCGCCAGGATGGGCTACGGCACGGGAGAAAGGGTATTTTGTAGGAAAAGCTTGTGTCGCCCCAGAATACAGACTAGAAAAAATAGAGAGGATTATATCTCCATTCCCATGAGGAGGCGACGGACAGTATGGATTTCTTCATGATACGGGTTGGCTTTCTCTTCGATTGGGTCGAGCTGCACCTGGAAAGCAAAGAGGGCTTGAAATTCTTCGCCACCGTGTTGGTGAGTTTTTTTGTCGCGGCCATTGTCCTTATCGAGTTGAACCGGCGGCACCTTGTGCCCGAGCCGTTTGCCTCGCATTTTTCACTGTCCCATCTTGCCGCCATTGAGCAGGCCTTCAACCTATTGCTGGCCCTTGAGGTGGTGAGCCTTATTCTCAGCCTGTCCCATTCGGTGACCAAGTCGGTGGGCAAACAGTTTGAGATCCTTTCCCTTATTCTCCTGCGGGATACCTTCAAGGAGTTTTCCCATTTCAGCGAACCGCTGGCCTGGGCGGAAATTGCTTCCTCCCTGGGGAGTATTGTCGCTTCCGCGGTGGGAGCCCTGCTTATTTTTGTGGTCCTGGGATTTTTTTACAAAGCCCAGTGCTCCCATCCCATCACTGCGGATGAGAGAATCCGTAGCCACTTCATCTTGGCCAAAAAGATGATAGCCCTGCTGTTGCTGATTTCTTTCGCGGGCATCTGCCTGGTTGACCTCTGGGGGTATTTTGCCTTTGGCTTGCCGGAAAACGCCTTTGCCTCCTTTTATACCCTGCTTGTTTTCAGTGATGTGCTGGTGGTGCTCATTTCGCTTCGTTACAGCGCGCAGTATCAGGTATCCTTCCGTAATTCCGGGTATGCGGTGGCCACGGTCCTTATCAGGCTGGCCCTGATTGCGCCGACTACTCTCGGGGCCGTGATCGGGGTGGGTACCACCCTGTTTGCCCTGGGGATCAGTTTGGCGTATAATGCCTTTGCTCCCAAGCCGGAAGAGCTTGGCGGTAAAAACTAAAAGCAGCGAAGAGACGGCAGGGTAACTGCGGCAGCAAATTTTACTGCGGGAAATTGCCGACTACTGTATATAACCAGGGAATATAATGTGATTTTTCCGGACTGGTCTGAAGTGGAAGGGGAGTGTCATGGGTATATGTCGTATAGTGCTGGCTGATGATCATGCCTTGATCCGGCATGGGGTCAAAAAAATGATCGAGGAGAACCCCACCCTCAAGGTGGTCGGCGAAGCGGCCGACGGCCTGGAACTCATCGAGCTTTTAAAAACCACCCCGGCGGATCTGGCTATTCTTGATATCTCCATGCCCAACCTGCGCGGGATTGAGGCAATCCGGGAGGTGCGCAAGATCTGTCCGCAGATCAAGGTGCTCATGCTGACCATGCACAAAGGCGAACAGTACCTTTGCTCTTCCTTTGCTTCCGGGGCGGACGGCTATCTGCTCAAGGAAGATTCCGACACCGAGCTGCTGCCTGCCATCGCCCGAATTCGCCAAGGCGAGGTATATATCTCCCCCAATCTGGCCGGAGAATTTCCCGAAGACGTCATCGCCTCTTGCACCAGCCGGAGCGATGGGTCCGGCGAGATCCTGACCCCCCGGGAAAGGCAAATCCTGCAACTGGTGGCCGAGGGGGTTACGAGCCGGGATATCGCCGAGAAGCTCGATATCAGCAAACGGACCGTTGAACACCACCGGGCCAACATGATGAAAAAGCTCAACATCAAACGCGTGGCCGATCTTATCAAGTATGCCATCGGCAGGGGGCTTTCCGACACGCCGCCGGAGTGAGTCCTTTAGCCTGTCGCCCTTCTTGTATTAAAGAAATCTCGTAGAACCTTCGCATCCGTCACAGGAGCAACACCATGAAAAAGATCGTTAGTCTTCTTTGCTTGTTTCTCGCCGTTTTTTCATGGGCGGGCGTGAGTCTGGCCTTGGATGCTCTTGAGGTGCAGGCCCTCCGCCCGAAGGCGAAACTGAGTTTCCAAGCCCTGGAAGAGGGCAAGGTGCTGGTCTCGGTTCAGGATAAGGGCGGGGAGGCCATCCTGGGCTTGAAGAAAGAGGATTTTTCCATCAAGCAAGGGCCAAAAACAGCCAAGATCATTTCGGTGGAAGATGTCCAGGAGCAGCGGAACATCGGCCTCAACATCGTGCTGGTGGTGGATAATTCCTATTCCATGGAGCAGCGCAAGGCGGTGGAGCCGCTGTTGGCCGCATTGAACAGCTTCCTCGCCCTGGTCCGGCCCATCGACAATGTCCATGTCGTTACCTTTGTCGATCCAGGCGCGAAACAGCCCCGGGTCTCCACCCGAACCTTTCAGGCCAACGAGGCGCAGGCCTTGAACCAATTCTTGCGGGGCAGCTTTTTCCCTGCCACCACAGACGGCACCTACCTCTATGACAGTATGCAGAAGGGGTTGGAGATCATCGGCCAGATGCCTGCGGACAGCCAGAAGTTCATGCTCGTTTTCTCAGACGGGGAAGACATCAACAGCAAGGTGAAGGGTGAAGAGGTGGCTTTGGCAGCCAAGGGCGTGAGCAACTTCTCCGCCTATGCCGTGGACTACATGGACAAGCCCGGCCTGGATACCTTCCTGACCTCTTTTGCCCAGGGCCATAACGGCATGATCCGCAAGGCCAACTCGGCCAGCGATTTTTTGCCCATCCTTAAGAAATTCTCCACCACCATCTTCCATCGTTATGTGGTCACCTACCGTTTTCTTGCTCCCCCAACCGGGACGCTGGTCAGCGCGCCTTCCGCCGTGAACATCGAGGAAGTCACCATGGTGGACAGCTCACCCTTGCTCAACCACGTCTATTTTGACACGGGAAAAAGCAGCATCCCCAGCAGATACGTCGCCCTGGCCAGCCCGGAGGAGACCGGGGGTTTTGCCGAGGAAAAACTCACGGGCACCATGGAAAAGCACCACCATGTTTTGAACGTGATCGGTAAACGTCTGCTGGCCAACCCCGAGGCCCGCATTACCCTGGTGGGCTGCAACTCCAACACCGGTGCGGAAAAGGGCAAGATGGCCCTGGCAAAGAGCCGGGCTGAGGCGGTTGCCGCCTACCTGAAGTCCGTATGGGGCATTGATCCTTCCCGCATGGAAATCAAGGCCCGGAATCTTCCCGCAGTGCCCAGCTCCAGCCGGGTGCCGGAAGGGATCGTGGAAAATCAGCGGGTGGAAATCCTGGCCACGCATCCGGCCATCCTTGATACCATCAAGAGCATCTACCTGTTGGAACAGGCCGACACCAAGGAGCTTCGGATCACTCCCTCCCTGCAAGCCGAGACAGAGATCACGCACTGGCAGCTGAGATTGCTGGGCGCAGACAAGGTCCTGGCCACCAGGGAAGGCGCGGGGAGTCCGCCAGCGGAGGTGGCCTTTGCCTTGGAAGCCCTGGGGTTGCGCAACCTTGCCGCCCTTGGCCAGCTCAGCGCGGATCTCGAAGTGAAAGACAAGGAAGGCAATGTGTTCAGCACCGCCAGTAGCCCCATCGCCATCAACTTTATCCGGCGGGAAGAGCGCATCGTCCAGAAAACCGGCAACAAGGTGGTGGAGAAATACGGCCTGATCCTCTTTGACTTTGACCGGACGGAACTCAAAGACCGCAACCAGATTATCGTTAACCGGGTGATCTCCAGGGTGGCGGAGCTTAAGGCCGTAACGATGGATATTGCCGGGCACACCGATAGCATCGGCACGGAAAAATATAATATCGATCTGTCCGCTCGCCGGGCAAAAGCAGTGTACGACACCACTCTGCAAACCGGGATCGTCGCGGCGGCAAATATAACCCATGCGGGCAACGGACCCAATAATCCGCCCTACGACAACAGTCTGCCCGAGGGAAGATCGCTCAACAGGACCGTGATCATCACGCTCCAGTATACGGAGTAACTATTTTTCGACGGCCCCCTGGCGCAACAGTGCGTGACCGTCTGTTTTTTCATTTTGCCAAGGAGGTAAGCTTGTGCGTTTTCCAGGATTAAACAAGAAGCAGGGTTTTTACGCGCTGCTAGAAAAACAGGCGCAGGCCGCTGTGGATGCGGCCAAGGAATTTCAGGCCTTGGTCAATGACTTTGACAATCTTGGCGTACATGCGGCACGGATCAAGGAGATAGAGAGCGAGGCCGACCACATCACCCACGAGCTTGCCAACCGGATCGACGCCACCTTTGTCACCCCGCTGGACAAGGAAGATCTGCACGCCCTGTCTAGCGAGTTGGACGACGTGACCGACTGCATCGAGGCCTGCGCCGGCAGGATGGCGCTCTATGAGCTGAAGCAATTGCGCCCTGACCTGGCAGGCCTGGTGACGCTGCTGGTGCAGATTGCCGAAGCCACACAGGAGGCGGTTAAGACCCTGCGCACCAAGCCAAGCCGGGATAATGTCCAGAGTCTTTTTATCCGCATCCACCAGATTGAGAACGAGCATGACGCCGCCTTCCGCAAGGCGCTTGCCGACCTGCTCAACGCCCCGGATGCGGACCCGATCAACGCGATCAAGTGGAAGGCGGTGTACGATCGGATAGAAGTGGCGGTGGACAAATGCGAAGACGTCGCCCATATCATCGAAAGCGTGGTTGTGAAATATGCTTAGTCTGTCGTTGCTGCTTGTCCTGGTTGTGCTCTGTGCCCTGGCCTTCGACTATATCAACGGCTTTCATGATACGGCCAACGCCATCGCCACCGTGGTCTCCACCCGGGTGCTCTCGCCGCGCAAAGCGATTATCATGGCGGCCTGTCTGAACTTCGTCGGCGCTCTGTTCTCCACCCAGGTGGCGATTACGGTCGCCAGCGGCCTGCTCGACACGGCCCGGTTCCAGAGCGCGGATATCCACCAACCCGCAGCGTTGGCCGCTAAGCTGCAACATCCCGTTGATCCGGTTTCCCAATATCTGGCAACGCAGCTTTCCCCGGAAACCCAAGGGCTGCTCGGGCAATACACGGTGGGCGCAGCTGCCTCCCAGGAGTTGCAGGGTGCCATGGTGGCTGATTTGAACCGCGCCATCACCCAAACCGATCTTTATTCCGCCGAGCGGTTTAGCGGGGTCGCTCTTAAAGAGAAGACTGTGGCGAAAGCCAAGAATCCCAGCAAGCTGAAGCCGGAAGAACTGGCCAACATCAACCGGGCGCTGCTGGAAAAGGCCTATCCCCAGGAGCTTGATTCAAACCAGCAGGCCTTCCAGGTGGTGATTCTGGCCGCCATCCTCGGGGCAATCGTCTGGAACCTGATTACCTGGAAATTCGGCATCCCCAGCAGCTCCTCCCATGCCCTGATCGGCGGCCTGTGCGGGGCGGCCATCATCCACGGCGGCCTGCCCTTTGTCCTCTGGGGCGGGATTGTGAAGAAGGTGCTTATTCCCTTGGTGGGTTCTCCGGCCATGGGTTTTGTCCTCGGTTTTCTGCTGATGGGCGGTATCTTTAAAACCCTCTCCCATGTGCATCCAGGTCGGGTGAGCGCGAGCTTCCGCCACCTCCAGATTGTTTCCGCCGCAGCCATGGCCTTTACCCATGGCCTCAACGACGCCCAGAAGAGCATGGGTATCATCACCATGGCCCTGGTCAGCGCCCGGATGATCCCCGAGCCCGTGGTTCCCACCTGGGTGGTGTTCTCCTGCGCGATCGCCATGGCATTGGGCACCTCGGTGGGCGGCTGGCGCATCATCAAGACCATGGGGCATAAGATCATCCGGCTGGAGCCGGTGCACGGTTTTGCCGCCGAGACCTCCTCTGCCATCGTCCTGTTCGTGACCAGCCATTTCGGTATGCCGGTGAGCACCACCCACGTCATCTCCGGCAGTATCTTCGGGGTCGGCGCCAGTAAGCGGCTCTCCGCTGTGCGCTGGGGTGTGGCCCAGAGTATGGTCATGGCCTGGGTCTTGACCCTTCCCGCAGCCGGTCTGGTTGCCGCGCTTTCTTACGAGCTGCTCATGCTTGTGGGGCTTGGCAAATAGGAAGGCGAATGTTCCTCGCGTTGGGAAGACCACTGGCGTGGCTTTTATATCGATAAAGCGAATGGGGGGAATCATGGCGGACGGCAGTGAAAAACGTGAAGCCCATCGGGCACTGTTAGGAACCAAAGTCCGTTGGACCTCGGACGATCTCCTTTGGCAGGAGGACAACTCCCAGGACGTCAGCTCCACGGGTATGATGCTCCGCACCACACAACCAATCGAGCCTGGGACCACGCTCAAGCTCGAGTTCAATTTGCCCAACCGGAAGTTCCACGATCCCATTATGGCCGAGGCCGAGGTGATGCGGGCGGTTCGTCGTCAGGATCGGCAGATCGGCGTGGGCTTGCGTTTTATCGTGCTCAGATCCCATGACTCTCGGGTCGTGCATGAGTTCGTCTGCCGGATCATCGGCTTGCCCCTGGATGATGTCATCGATTCGCTGGGGGATGAGGAGGCAGACGGCTATTCGTATCAGATGGACCGCCTGCTCCGCGAGGCGGACGAGAGAACCGCACGTCTCCTCGATCAGAAACTGGTTATGGCTAACGCCAAGCTGCGAAAAGATTCCCTCCGTAAATGGAGCGAACGGGCGAAAAAGATCGCCCTGCTTCTCCTGCTCCTCTTTCTTGCCTTCAAGGCCAAGGGCTGTCTGCTGGATCTGCATATCCTGCTACAGGGGCGTTGAGCTATTGCCGAGTATCTTTTTGTCTTTGTGTACTCTTTCCCGGCTAGAATCCCGGTATCCTGCGCAAGCTCTTCTAGTTTCATTATCCCGGAATTAAGGGGAAACCCACCTGAGTGTTGTGGCTTAAGGAGGGTGTCATCCCCTCCATGTCGTATTTTTGAAGTTTCTGTCGAAAAAGGAGAAGAATTAGTTTGATTGAGAATAGTAATTTCGCAACAGATTCTGAGGAATTTGGCGCCGATGTCTCCATTGCCCCGCAAGAGAAATTCGTCATCGGCGTATATGCTTCACTGGATGAAGCAATTGCCTGCGAACTGGACCGGCTGCGTCGTGAAGAGGGTGTCGTGCCAAGTTGTAAACCAGGCTGTTGTCACTGTTGCCGGTATCATATTCTTACCAACAGTGCCGAGGCTCACACCCTGGCGCAATACATTCGGCGGGAGTTTTCTGCAGACCAGATAGCTGACCTTCGTCTGCGCACCCAACAATGGCACGAATGGGACGATTCCAAGCCGGGCAGACATCCGTCGTCCAGCATCGACGAGCAGGCAGACCTTTCCAGCTACGATCATTCCTGCCCGCTTGATGTAAATGGCGTATGCGGCGCCTATCCGGTCAGGCCAGTCGTGTGTCGCACGCATTTTGTCTGTTCGCAGCCCTTATCCTGCCAGGTAGCAAACGATCCGAAATCTACCGAAGATGCGCCGATGATGCTCCGATCCGTTGTCACGGTGGCCGGCCCGTTTTCAAGGGCATTACAGGATCATATCGAAAATGCAGGCTTGGATTTTTCCCGTTCAAGAATGCTTCTTCCGCAGTGGTTGGCGATTGAAATGGGGTGGAATTTCACCATCAAGCGGTGATTTTCGCAGAGGTTCGGCAGGGGAGACAATCCTCCCCAGAACCAAGCATGCAAGCGGACGCTTAGTTGAATTTCGCCCACTATCCCTTGCCGGCCCGGATTATTGTCGTGGGCGGCCTTAGTTTTTGCCCCATTTCCCCTGGATACGGCGCACCGCTTCCTGCACATTCTCCCGCGAGCCAAAGGCGGAGAGGCGGAAATAGCCTTCGCCGCTGGGGCCGAAGCCACTGCCCGGGGTGCCCACCACATGGCATTCGTTGAGCAGCTTGTCGAAGAAATCCCAGCTTGCCAGGCCCCCCGGCGTTTTCAGCCAGATATAGGGGGCGTTCACCCCGCCGTAGCAGGTGATGCCCGCCGTTTTAAGCCCGTCCAGAATGAGGCGGGCATTTTCCATGTAAAAGGCAATGGTTTCCTGCACCTGGGACCAACCCTCCTCCGAATAGACTGCGGCTGCAGCCCGCTGCACCGGATAGGAAACCCCGTTGAATTTGGTGCATTGCCTGCGATTCCAGAGTTTGTTCAAGCCCACTTTTTCGCCGCCTGCGGTAAGAGCCGTGAGCTGTTCGGGGATCACGGTCAGACCGCAGCGCACCCCGGTGAAACCTGCGGTTTTTGAAAAGGAGCGGAATTCAATGGCGCAATTCTTTGCCCCTTCAATCTCGTAGATGGAGTGGGGGATGCCAGGCTCGGTGATGAAGGCCTCGTAGGCTGCGTCAAAAAAGATGATCGAGCCTTGGGCATTGGCATAGTCTACCCAGGCCTTCAGTTCCGCCTTGGTGGCCACCATGCCGGTGGGGTTGTTGGGGTAGCAGAGATAGATGATGTCAACTTTTTTCTTGGGGATGGCCGGGGTAAAGTTGTTTGCCTCGGTGCAGGGCAGATAGACGAGCCCTTCGTAGTAGCCCTTGTCGTCCGCCTCACCGGTCCGGCCGATCATGACATTGGTGTCGTTATACACCGGGTACACCGGATCACAGATGGCGACTGTGTTTGCCAGGGCAAGGATGTCGAGGATATTGGCGCTGTCGCATTTGGAGCCGTCCGAGATGAAGACCTCCGAGGGCAGAAGATCCACGCCCAGCGGCTGGTAAGATTTTTCAATGATGATCTTGCTCAGCCAGTCGTAGCCCTGCTCCGGGCCGTAGCCGTGAAAGGTCGCCCCTCGGGCGAGATCGTCAACCCCGTCATGAAAGGCCTGGATAACAGCCGGGGCAAGCGGCTGGGTGACGTCGCCGATGCCAAGGCGGATAACCTTGGCTTCGGGATTGGCGTCGGTAAAGGCCTTTACCCTGCGGCCGATTTCCGGGAAGAGATAGCCCGCTTTGAGCTTGAGATAATTTTCGTTTATTAAGGTCATCGGGGTTTCTCCTGTTTGATTACAAGGGGGGGAGGATTGCGAAACGAATTCGCAGCGGCGAATTTCAACGATTTTGAAAAACCCCCGGAGTCGTGCCCCTCAGCGGCGGCAGCACCGGGGTGACTACTTCCTGCGGCGCCGACAATAGTACTCTTGGAGGGAGAAAAACGAAAGAAATTATCTCCTCGGTTGTTGCATTCCGATTTGCTTAGCCAAATATCATCGCTGTTCGTTGGTCTTCGTCCTCTTTTTTTTGCTTTGGGACTGGAGTCCGCTCTTCCCCCTGATCCAGCCGGAACCGCTCCATCATTTCGATAAAAATCACCCTTAGGTATTTTTCTAGTATTGACATGTTGCGGGGGGGGGGGGTATCTATCAAAGGATTTTTTTGCGTTTTTT
>JBAZCG010000046.1:0-25347 GCA_041671085.1 Desulfurivibrionaceae bacterium
ATCCGGCGCTTCACTTTTTTTTTACGATTGACAGCCTCATCGGCCGACGGTACACCTTTGCATGCATTCCCAGAAGATTGAGGCAATGGAGACCCCCATGAAAAAACATACCTATATCCCCGCCATGCTCGTCCTTGTTTTCCTTGTCAGCAATTGCACCCTGCCCGCCGTGCACGATCCAGCGCCCCGCACGGACAAAGAGACGAAGGTGAACACAACCCCACCGCCAGAAAAGCCCGCCACTGCCGTGCGTCCTGAAACAAAAGGGAAACGTGTTTCCCTGATCCCCAAAGACAATGCAGCGCAAACCGCCACAGGAACACCACAGGACAAGACCACCGCCCCAGCCCAGGATGCACAACCGGCTCCAGCTCAGTCTCAGCCACCCCAACCGCCTACGCCGCAACCCCAAGTTTTCACGGATTACAATACTGGCCTGGTCTTCACCTACCAACGGCCCTGGCGTGTGGTCTCGACCCAGGGAGAAGGATCTATCCTTGGCCGAGATGGACAATCCCAACTGACTACCCGTTTTGCCACCCTAACCACGGACAAGGACAAGAGTACACAAAGGGGGTATTTCTATGTGGCCGGGGATAGCATCGCCGGAGCAATCGGCAAAACCGTACAATCCATGCTTGGCACCGGAGACAAACAAGCAACCCGGGAGAAAACGCCTCTTGATGTGCTGCTGACCCAAAAGCATTTCCCCAACCTCATCATCGAAAAACGTTACCGAGGAAACGATGGCGGGGTGATCGTTCAGAAATGCCGCCACAAGCAGCTACCCGGCGCATTCCAAGTGTACCATGTATTCATCGAAGACAAGGTTGCTTCATTCAGCCTGTCCGAGGCAAAAAACCGCCAACTCAGGCTTGAGATGCAGCAGATCGTGCTCTCCACGAGAAAGCCGTAAGACCCCGCAAAAAAATCCCACAAAAAAAATCCTCTTCCCGACAGGAAAGAGGATTTTTTTGTAGCACCCCCGCAGAACTAGGAATTCAGGTACTGCCTGATCCCATCGGCAATGATCTTGAAGATCTCGGTGAACCGCTCTTCGTTGCGCTCAAGCAGGGTGATACGGAACCCCTGCAACTCGGTGGCGAAAGAGGAAAGCGGCACCACGCATACGCCGGTGGCCCCCAGCAGGTAATAGACAAAACGCTTGTCATAGGCCACATTCGACCCGCCCACCAGACTTTCCACCTGGGCACGGACCTCCTTGTTGCCGATGGACAGGGTCTGCCGACTGTTCAGTCTCCCTTCCTTGAAAACCACACTCATATAGAACGCGCCGTTGGTCCGATTCACCAGTACGCCGTCAATATCCTTCAGGGCCTCGTAGGCGATGTTGGAAAACTTCTCATAGCGGCTGATTCGCTCCTGCAGATAAGGAACATACTGGGGATGGTTGAGGATGGCAGGGATCGCCCTTTGCGGCAAGGTGGTGGAGCAGACCTCCACCATCTTGGCGTTGAGGATCGAGGTCACATACTTGGCGAACATGGGATCGCGGTCGGCATTGTAGACCTCAATCCAGCCACAGCGGGAGCCGGGCCAAGGCATTTCCTTGGAGATGCCCCGCATACAGATGGCTGGCACATCGCCGATCACCTCGGCCAGAGGCAGGGTCTTCTGCCCGTTGTAGATAATAGCCTGGTACACCTCGTCGCAGATCACAAACAGGTCGTATTTTCTGGCCAGCGCCACCATGCCCCGCAGAGTCTCCTCGGGGTAGACCGCGCCGGTTGGGTTGTCCGGGTTGATGATCAGGATGCCGGCCACAGCCGGGTTGTACTTGATCCGTTTTTCCAGATCATCGAGATCCGGATACCAGTAGTTATTAGGGTTCAACCAGTACGTTACCGGCCGGTCCCCGGCGTGGGCTGCTTCCGCCGAGGAATGGGTGGTGTAGCTGGGCGAGGGCACCACCACCCGGGCGGTCGGCCGCAAAAAGCCGAAAACCTTGCTGATCGCGTCGCCTAAGCCGTTAAAAAAGATGATATCATCGGGCCCGATCTGCGCTCCCCCGCGCTTATTGGTTTTTTCGGCAAGAAATTCCCTGGTCGCCAGCATCCCCCGGGTGGGGCAATAGCCGTAGGTAGCGTCCTCCATGACTAGATCCGAAACGACCTGTTTCATCCACTGGGGGATCTTTTCCCCCTTGGCAATGGGGTCGCCGATATTTTCCCAGTAGACCTTGGTTCCCAGCTTCTGCAACTTCTCGCCGACAATGACGATATTGCGGATCTCGTAGGTCAATTCCCCGGCGCCGCTATGCAGGATATCAGTACGCATGCACGTCATCTCCCTCAAAAAAATCGTGATTCTGTTTTCGCTGCGGCTGGCGGGATCTGCAATCAAATCAGGAGAGTACAATCGACGGTGTGGCAACACACCTCGCCCAAGCGCAAGGATAAAGGGTATTTATTAACACCAGCCCTTGCCAGAAGTCAATAAGTCCTTTATCAAGGCCGCAACATTGCCGATAGAGAAGGTAACAGGTGGGCAAAAAAGCCCATGATCAGCCCACGCAGGCAGGAGGTATCGGAATGGCAATCATTCGGTTTTCGATTCTCGGCAATGTGGTTCATTTCGGCGCCAAGGAAAGGCAAAAGATCACGAGCAGCGGATGCAACGAGCCGTACAAGGATCGTTACTGGTGCCCGAGAAAAAAATGGTTCAACAAAGAACCCTGCCCCTTTCTCTGTCTGCGGGAATGTGAAAACTACCAGGCCATGTGCGGCACGATTTAAAAAAGCCACAGGCTGGATCAAACGGCAATATGAATCCGGGAAACTGGCCGCATGAGCCCGTCCATGATGGCGGCTGCAGCCTTTTGCGTGTTTGCCGAAGGCTTTTGCCCGGCAACACCCTCCTTGACCTGCTGCCCCCCGGATTCAACACCATTTTCCCGAGTCTCCGGCGAAGGCGTTCCTTCCAACCCGGGCTGGGCGATGGGTTTGTTCTCGATTTCCCCCTTGGTCTGCTCCAGGCGAATCACCTGTAGTTCCTGGCTGGCCTCGGTAATCACCAGGGAAGCTCTGGCTGCGACCTTCTGATCCTGAGGAGAAGGGTCTGCCGGGGCCAGGGCTGCGGCCCGCACCGTCTGCATCTTGCTGATGGTTGCCTCGGGGCTGGATTCTTTTCCGGTATCGATCCCAACCTCTCCACCTACAGCATACTGTTTTCCGTCCGGGCCCTTGGCGTACTGGAAGCTGGCCCCCCCGGTGGCATAAGATCCGGCTGCGGCCAGGTGCGCCAGTTCGTGAGCCCTGACTTTGGTGTCAATCAGCTCAAGCTCCGCAACCTGAAGCCGCTCCGCTTGGCTAAGCGCTTCCGCACCCACAACTTGCGCCATGCGGCCGACTTGCGGGCTCTCTTGTGCAGGCTCGGTCCCTTTTTCCTGTGTAGCCTGCGCCCCGTTGCCGACAACGGCGGGTGTTTCCGGCCCGCTTGCGCCTGACGCCGCAACAGCCTTTTCTTCTTTTCTCTCCGACGCCACGACGGGCACGGAAAGATCTTTCTTCACCCCGGCCTGTTCGGCATAGGCCTGCGCCGCACAGGCCGGACAGGTTTTGCAGGCGCAGGGCTTAACCCCAGCCACACCGGTTGGACTCGCGGCTGCCAGATTCTTCCACGCTTGTCCCTGCTCGAAAACATCTACTGAGACACGATTTTGCCTAGGACTCGCCTGTGCCCCACCCAAAGAAGGAAGGGGGGAGGCGCCGCCCCTGACCGGGACAGGGCTCAACCCTGAAAGAAGAGCATTGATCTGCATAAGTTGCCTCACCAATACCGTGTCGACTCAACAGCAAAAAAACGACAAAGAATTCCCTGATCATTTATCGACAGCCTGCCGGAAAAACTTGAGCATTTTCTACTTTTTATTTTTATGGGGATACAATAGCAGCGCAATCCGGTGCATTAGGCAAAAAAAAGGGGCTAACCACCACCTGTGGCCAACCCGTTTTTTTGTTCGCGGCTTATCTGCCGCCAACTTATTTTTGCCTACGCCCGTTCACCAAGGGGCACAAAAGACCGCCGTTTTGGGCCGACATAGATCTGTCTGGGGCGACTGATCCGCCAGTCGGGATCATCCCACATCTCCTTCCAGTGGGCGATCCAGCCGGGCAGCCGACCAAGGGCGAACATCACCGTGAACATATTGGTGGGGATGCCGATGGCCCGGTAGATGATGCCGCTGTAAAAATCCACGTTGGGGTAGAGGTTCCGCTCGACAAAATATTCGTCCCGCAGGGCAACCTCTTCCAGTTCCTTGGCGATGTCCAGCAGGGGATCGGAGATATTCAAGGCAGCCAGCACATCATCGCAGGCCTTCTTGATGATCCGCGCCCGCGGGTCGTGGGTCTTGTAAACCCGGTGCCCGAAACCGACCAGGCGGAAGGGATCCGCCGGATCCTTGGCCTTGGCGATATACTTTTTATAATCCCCGCCCTCCGCATGGATCTGGGTAAGCATCTCCATCACCGCCTGGTTGGCCCCGCCGTGGAGCGGTCCCCACAGGGCGTTGATTCCGGCGGAGATCGAGGCGTAGAGGTTGACCCGGGCGCTGCCAGCCACCCGAACCGTGGCGGTGGAGCAGTTCTGCTCATGATCACCATGCAGGATCAGCAGCTTGTTCAGGGCCCTAACCACCGTATCGTTGATTTCATATGGCTTGACCGGTGAGTCAAACATCATGTTCAAAAAATTCGCACAGTAACTCAAATCATGCCGCGGATAGACCAGGGGCTGCCCCATGGATTTCTTGTAGGAAAAGGCGGCAATGGTTCGCACCTTGGAGAGCAGACGGGCCGCCATCTTGTCGATATTTTCCAGAGGATTGTCCAGCATGTCCGGGTAAAAGCTGCACAGGGAGTTGACCATGGAGGAAAGGATGGCCATGGGTGGGCTGTTGGGCGGATAGCCGTCAAAGAAGCGGATCATGTCCTCATGAACCATGGCGTACTTGCCAAGCAGCTGGCTGAACTTGCTCAGTTCCGTCTGGGTGGGCAGGCTGCCGTGATCCAGAAGATAGGCCACCTCGACAAAGGTGCAATTCTCGGCAAGATCCTCAATGCCGTAGCCGCGATAGCTGAGAATCCCCTGCTCCCCGTCGAGAAAGGTGATGCTGCTGCAACAGGACCCGGTATTCATGAAGCCGCTGTCCAGGGTGATGTAGCCGGACTGGGCGCGCAAGGCCCGGATGTCGATGGCCTTTTCCCCCTCACTGCCGACAATGATCGGCAGCTGGTAGACCTTGCCGTCAAGCTTCAGCTCTGCTTTTTCCTGACTAATAATCACATTTCCCATAAGTGCCCTTCGCCGTTGCCCCGCTCTTATCCCGGCGGCTCGCCTGCATTTTCGTAAAAACCGTAATGAAAGATTCACTCAAATCGCTTAATATACTTGGATACCTTTTTTTTTCAACAAGTAAGAACCTGGGATTCACCGCCCGCAAGGAGAGCCGTGACAATGCACGAGAGAACCGATTTGTACCAGCAACGGCTCAAAAAATTTATCGAGGAAGTCACCCTGTACCCAGTCTCCTGCGAGCGGCTGGCCATGGGCAGAAACGACCTTGTCTGGCTGGATGCGGTGCTGGCCGGAGGGGCAAAAATCGTGCAGCTGCGGGACAAAGACTCCGACGGCCTGCGCCTCTGTGAAAAGGCCAAGATCTTCCGCCAGAAAACCCTGGAGGCCGGGGCTCTGTTCATCGTCAATGACCGGGTGGATCTCGCCCTTATCAGCGGCGCCGACGGGGTCCATCTCGGCAACAGCGACATCCCGGCGGCAGAGGTCCGCGCCCTGGCCCCGGAACTCATCATCGGCGTGTCCTGCAACACCGAAGAACAGGCCGCCACCGCCGAAAGGCGCGGGGCCTCCTATTTCAACATCGGCCCGCTCTACGCCACCCAGACCAAAGACGGCCTCGCTACCTTCCTCGGACCTAAGGCCATCCAAAAATTCAGCGCCCGAAGCGCCCTGCCCTTCACGGTCATGGGCGGCATCAAAAAAGAACATATCCCGGAGCTGACCGCCATGGGGGCCAGACGGTTGGCCGTGGTCACGGCCTTGACCTATGCCGACGACATCGCTGCGGAAACCAGGGCTTGGCTGGCCGCAATCCAGCATCAAACAACGCTTGCCTGATGCAAGGATACAACAAGGGGAAAAAAAACCGTGCCCACTCTCGACCAACGACTCGCCGACATCAAGCTACTCATGCAATACGCCGTGCCCCCGGCGAATCTGGCCACAGCCACTGCCCTGGTGGAAAAACACGACACGGATAGCGTGGGCCTGAACGTCTTTCACGCCTTTTACAGCTATCTACCCGAAGGGTTGGAAGACGCCATCACCGTGCTCCGCCTGCTGGACCGCAGACAGGGAACCTTCCTGATCTGCGTCAGCACGGCCCAAGCCGACTACCTCTACCTGGCCACCGGAGAACAGGCCGAATTCCTGGGCCCCCTTACGGAGGGCATCTGGGAGGATGAGGTGCTGGCCTTTTTCAACCTTGAAAGCCGCGAAGCCTTTCTCAAAAAATATGCCGACCTGAGCACCTTTCCGGTCTATGTGCCGGCCCATCTCCACCACGATCTCTGTCCGTTCTGCCATGTGGCGGACGGCGAGTTCCACACCCTGGGCTGCCCGGTGGAAATCTGCCCCTGGTGCGGCGGGCAGCTGACCTCCTGCGGTTGCCGCTTCACCATACTCGAGCGGGCGGAGCTAAAAAGCGAAACTCAGCTTGAAGAGCTGCTGGCCCTGCTCAACAAAAAGGGCCGGCTCCCCTTCTCTGCAGAGGAACACCGGCCCGCTTACCCCCTCACTCCGCTCGACCTGGAATAGCCGGTTACTTGTGACTATCCAGCTTGATGCCGAAATTAGACGAAAACCACGGCTTGTAACTGTTCAGCAGCGTGGCGGCGAAGCAGATGTGGTGCTCCGGGCAGTTACGGTTATTTGAGGGTTTTCAGGTACCGGTAAAACGGCGAGTCCGGGGAAATCACCAGCCGGGTGTTTTCCCCCATGGTGTGGCGGTAGGCATCCATGGTCTTGGTAAAGGCGTAAAACTCGGGATCCTGATTGTAGGCGTCCGCATAAATCCTGGCGGCTTCACCATCGGCCTTGCCCTTGATCTCCTGAGTCTCCCGCGCGGCCAGGGAACTGACCTCCTTCAACTCCCGATCAAGCTTGCCGAGGATCTCCGACTTCTGCCCCTCACCGGTGGAACGCTTTTCCGCCGCGATCCGTTTACGCTCGGAAATCATCCGCTCATACACCCGCTGCTGGACCGTGTCGATATAGTTGACCCGCTTGAACATCACATCCACCAGCTCGATGCCGTACTGGGGCGTGACCTTGGAGGCGGCGGCATGGATCAAAGCCGATATCTTGTCCCGGCCATAGCGAATCTGCTCATCCTTGCCCACGGGTCCAAAGCCCATGGCTTCAGGGTCCCAATCCGAACTGCGGATGATTTCAACCAGGTCATTCTTATTGACCAGATCCCGGACCGTGCCGTCAATAATATCATCGAGGATGGTCTGGGCCCGGTTTTCGTTATTGACCGCTTGCAAAAAGACCAGGGCGTTGGAGATGCGCCAGCGCGCCGTGACATCCAGATAGACAAAGGTCTTGTCGTTGGTCGGAATCTGATTCGGGTCCCCGTCCCAGATGAGAATCATCTTGTCGAAAAAAGTTACTTCCTGGATAAAAGGGGTCTTGAATTGCAGACCGGCCTCAGTAATGGGCTTACCCACCGGACGGCCGAACTGGGTGATCACCGCCTGCTTGCCCTCGGGCAGGATAAAAAACGCATTGGCCAGCACCACTCCCGCTGCAACCACCACCGCTATCACAACACCACGCAGTATTTTATTCACTGGCTTCCCCTGTCTTTTCGTAACTGTTCAGCAGCATCCCGTGGTTTTCGTCCAATTCCGGCATCAAGCTAGATGGTTATTTTTTTCTTGGACTGTGTCGATTCCTAAAAATATCCGGCTTTCCTATGGGGTCTTCGGCGTACCCTTGCTCCCGCCCCTCACATCGAGAAACGGCAGGAGTCCCCCCTTGTCCCCATCAACCACATAGATCTCGGAGACCTTGGGCAAAACCTCCTGCATGGTCTCCAGATACATCCGCCTGCGGGTGACATCCTGCCCCCCCTTGTATTCCTTGAGGATGGCCAGAAACCGGGAGGCATCGCCCTTGGCCAGATTCACCCGCTCCACTGCGTAGCCGTGCGCCTCTTCCAGCACTTTTTTCGCATCGCCGCGGGCCTTGGGCACCTCCCGGTTATAGGCCTCCTCCGCCTCGTTCACCAGCCGCTTCATATCCTGATCCGCCTCGTTGACCTCATTGAAGGCAGGTTTCACCTGTTCCGGAGGATTCACATCCTGAAGCTGGACAGTGACGATCTTCACCCCGGCCTGGTACCGGTCCAGAGAGGCCTGGACCTCACGCTGGGTGGCGGCCGCCAGAATCTCACGGTTGCTGAGCACGTAATCAAAGGTCATGTTACCAACGATGCGGCGCAGGGCAACCTCGGAGCTATCGCGGACCGCCTGCTTGACATCCTTGACCTTGAAGGCAAAGGATACGGGATCCTGCACCTTGTACTGGATGATCCATTCCAGGTCGATGACATTGCGGTCGCTGGTGAGCATGAGCGATTCGGCGCCATAACCGGTCTTCTCAAACTCGGTGCGCTGCCCAGGCGTCTTGGTCCGGAAGCCGAACTCCTCCTTGCGGACGTTTTCCACATCAACCTTGATGACCTCGTCCATGAAGGGCAGCTTGAAACTCAGGCCCGGCGAGGTGGTTTTGACGTATTTGCCAAAACGCAGCACCACGCCCTGTTCGCCCGGAGCGATGGTATAAAAGGCGGAAAACAGAAGAGAGCCGAGAAAAAGACTGCCGATGATCAAACCGAGCCTGCCGAGGCGGCCAAAAAGGTCCGTACCGAGGGTAGCCGGACCAGAACGACTGCCACTGCCGGTTCCGCCCTGCCCCCCGCCGCCGCTCCCCCCGTCAAAAAACTCCTTGAGCTTGTTGAGCAAAAGGGCAATAAGCTCTTCCGGGGTTTGCGGGCCTTTTTTCTTGCCCCAAGGTGGCTGCTGATCATCAAAGGCCATGGGATCAACTCCTTTTTCTAAAAAATTCGTACCAGATTTTCATGCAGCATGGGCAACATCCGCCCCATGCCTGACTTTGGCGCATCACCTTACCCCATGCCTGAACTTGGCGCTTCACTTTACCAGCCTTCCCATGGATATAGGGCGTACAGCCAGCACCCGACCACCATCGCCAGGCTGCCGATAAAGAGCAGCCATTGCCCGACAGGGGCAAGAACCCGTTTCCCGGCAAACCCCAGGGCGACAAGGATCATCCCGACCAGCAGGCCGACGCCGACCCCCCAGAAATGCGCGCCCAGATCGGTCCTCTCGCCGGAAGAACCCATGAGCGCCAGCAGGCTTGCCGCGCTGCCCAGAGCAAGCACCATCTCCTGCCAACCGCCGATCCGGCGCAAACGCATACCGCTCAGCATGCCGACCATGCCGAAAAGCGCAGTGGAAAACCCAATGGAATGATAGAGATCATCATGAAAGAACACATTGATGGCATTGGCAAGAACCCCGGTGAGCAGCACCGAAAACCAGGCAATGCCGCTGCCAAGATGCAGACAGAGGGAGTAGGCCAGCAGACCGCCGAAGAAAACATTACCCAGGAGGTGGGCGCTGTCCGTATGCAGGGTCAGAGCGGTAATCAGCCGCCACCACTGCCCGTCGCTCAACACCTTAACCCTGTCGAGGGAGCCACTAACAAACCATTGACTGTGACTCTCCCAGCCGCCGGTAATGGCATGAAAAACAACCAAAGCGCCAATAACCGGCAATACGGGCGGGAAGTTCTCGACAATGGCCTCCCGGTCGGATCGCGCCGCCCGTTCCGGCGGCCAATTATGGTTTTCTTCGCTGAAAAACCGAAGCTCTTCCGTGGCGCGGGAGATATCTTCCTCTGAAACCAGAAGCTGCCAACCCGCGTCGCCATGGTGCAGGCGATGATCGATATCTACAGCATGCAAGACCAAGGACCAGAGATGGGCCAGGTCGATCTCCGGGGTCACCCCGACAGACACCTCCCCCCACTTAGCGTCCATCGGCTATTCCCCGCCGAATTTCAGCGCCTCACCCTGGGCTCCCTTCTTGGAGAGCATGACAATATCGACCCGCCGATTGAGTTTGCGGCCTTCTTCGGTGGCGTTGTTCGCGATGGGCCGATATTCGCCATACCCGGTCACGGACAGCTTGGCGCCCTTGAAGCCGTGCTTTTCGATGAGATAGTGGACAATGCTGTTGGCGCGGGCCGTGGAGAGTTCCCAGTTTGAGGGAAAAGCCGGGGAGTTGATGGCCACATTATCGGTATGGCCTTCGATGCGGAGGGTATTGTCATAGCGGGAAATGGAGCTGGCGATTTTGTCCAACAGTGGCAACGCTCCCGGCTGAACCTGAGCGGTGCCGGAAGGGAAAAACCCCGCCTCTTTCAGGCTGATAACCAGGCCGCGTTCGTTGATGGTCAACTGCACCTCATTCTTGGCGCCGTATCCCTGAAGATTGTCCTGGACCTCTTTCTTAATCTCGCTGAATTCCTGGGCCTCGGCAGCGGCAGCGGCTTCATCCTGGGCCTGAGACTGAGACGGCACCGGCTGCTCTACCGCTTCGGGAATCAGGCCAAAATCCTTGTTGCCGATAACCTTGAGAGCCGGAGTTAAAGTCTGCGGCCCAGAGAAAGAGGATTGGATGGAGGCCTGCACCTCTTCCATCTTTTTCTGATCCACGATGGACATGGCATAGAGCATTACAAAGACGGCAAAAAGCAGGGTGATGAAATCCGCATAAGAAACAAGCCACCGCTCCAGATTCGGTTCTTTCTCATGGGCTTTTTTCCTTGTTGGTCTGCTCATGAACCACCTCCACCTCGACTGTAAATCAGAACCCCGCTGGTCAGAGTGAAGCCCCGCAGACGTTTTTCTATCATTCGGGGGTTCTCGCCTTTTTGGATGGCAAGAAGGCCCTCGATCACTATTTCCCGCTGGAGAATCTGCTCCTTTAACCGTTTCTTAAGTTTGGTGCTGATGGGGATGCAGACAATATTGGCGGTCATCAGGCCATAGATCGTGGCCACGAAAGCCACGGCAATCCCCGCGCCAAGCTTGGAAGTGTCGGAGAGATTGTTCATTACATGGATCAAACCAAGAACCGCACCGATGATCCCGATGGTCGGGGCAAAACCGCCGGCGGCCTCAAACACCTCAGCGCTGACCTTATGACGCTCCTCAAAATTGGTGAGTTCGATTTGCAAGACCGCCATGACCTCCTCGGGGTCCATCCCGTCCACCACCATTTCCAACCCCTGGCCCAGAAAGCGATCCTTGACCCGCTGTGCATCCTGCTCCAAGGTGATCAGGCCGTTCTTCCTGGCGGTACTTGCAAAACCGACCAGCTTGCCGATCAGGTCCTCCGGGTCTTCCTCCTGGGGGAGAAAGGCTGTGGCGGCACTGCTGAAGGCCCGCAGAAGATCCTGGATGGGAAAAGAGACAAAGGTTGCGCCAAGCGTTCCTCCCAAAACAATAAGGGCCGCGGTGGGCTGCAGAAGGGCATCAATGTGGCCCCCTTCAAGAAGCTGGCCGCCAACCACGGCACCGAAGCCCATAAACAGGCCGATAAGGGTAGCTATATCCATATGCTCTGCGACTCCATTGAGTTATCCAAGGGGAAATGCCTGTATTATAGCACGGTTCCCCTGTCCCCGGTCAACAAAAAGAGAGGCGGACGCCGCGCAGAGACCAAAACACCCGACCAGGCGGGCAGAACCCTTGCACACAGCAAAAAAAGGCCATGCCGAAGCATGACCAGATTTTTTTGCCGCAAAAACATTTTCAAGATGATGGAGAACAGTACCATTCAGCCTTTTGGTCTACCGATTAACCCATAGGATATGTGGGCCTATAAGCCATCACTTCCGCGCCCCTTTTTTGTTCTGCTTTCCTTTTTTATCCTCAATTTTTCCCGCACCAATTCCACTTTCACCTTTTCCGGGCGCAACCACACACAGATACTCGCCAATTATTTTTCCCATATCAACAGCCAGAGATTTCTCTGAACCAGAGGCATAGGTTGAGGCAAACGCATTGTAATTTGTAGCAATAACCTTTTCATGAATAACTTTTCGACTCACAGCATCAGTCAGCTTGAGATAGACTTCAATATAAGATGATCCTGCCATAACACCTCCCCACATCCTGGCACCTTCACTCACAATCCGCATATCGATAATCTTAAGATCAGCAATCATGGTGCTTCCAGTGTGTTGGTATTTATTCGAATCGCCCCCCTCAACATACCTATACGTTTTTTTATCCTTTAAATACGAAAGGGTGCTGGCCTGAAATTGCCTCACCATATCGGGATAGTCCGTGGCCAACTGAGGACTCATTTGAATGGGATTTAAGACGATACTCTCATAACCGGAGGCCACTTTAGTTTCTTTCTGTACCGTTTCAATGGAAGCCCCTTCGATGCGGCTAATGCCGGCATACTCCTGTTGCTTGGAGGCCGTTTCAGTTGTTTGCTGCTTGCCGGCACAGGAACATAACACCACGCTGAGAGCCAAGATTCCGATCACTCTGCAAACCTTCATCTCTTTTTCCTCGCTTGTCGTAAAAATTTTACACTGTGACGAATCCTGTTAACCGGAACACCTTCTGGCGTCAGGTTAGGATCTTTCTTCCTAGTGAAAATACACTTTCTTTTTTAAATATTCAGACGACTGACTTATGTCAATTTTTTTTATCCCGTTTTTGATTAGACTGGCAGCCAGGAAATTCATTCAAGGAGATGACGATGAGTCCCGGACAAAAAAAAACGGCCGATCAGTTCCAAATTAACTTTCACAAACTGCGACTGCTGGTGCAGTCCGCCTTTCTGCTGGCCTGTCTCTACAGCGGCTACCGCTTTTACCAGTTCTACCAGTGGGCCATCGGCAACTCCGCAACCTTCGTGGAGCGCCCTCCAGCGATCGAAGGTTTCCTGCCCATCAGCGGTCTGGTCAGCCTCAAGCGCTTCCTGCTGACCGGAGTTTACGACCGCATCCACCCAGCCGCCCTGAGTATCTTCATCGCCGCCCTGCTGATCGCCATTTTTTTTCGCAAGGGTTTCTGTGGTTGGATCTGTCCGGTTGGTTTCATCTCCAATCTAATTGAAAGAGTTGCCCGATGGCTGAAAATTCTTTACCGACCGCCGGACTGGCTCAATTATACCTTGCTCAGCTTCAAGTACCTCTTGCTGGCCTTTTTTTCCTGGCTTATCCTCGCCAAGATGAATCTGGCCGCCATAGAGGCCTTCTCAAATGCCCCTTACAATCTGGTGGTGGATGCCCGGATGCTGCTCTTTTTCATCGCCCCGACCGTCACCACCCTCTGGGTACTGAGCATCCTGACGGTTGCCTCCTTTTTCCTGGGCAACTTTTGGTGCCGCTATCTCTGCCCATACGGGGCGCTAATGGGGATTCTTTCTTGGTTTGGTCCGCTGCGGATCAGCCGGGACGAGCAACGCTGCATCAACTGCAAGAAGTGCGAGAAGGTCTGCCCCGGATCGATCCGAGTTACCGAACAAACCGTGGTGACCAGCCCGGAATGCCTGGGCTGCCTGGAATGCGTGGCTTCCTGCCCGGTTAATAACTGTCTACAGATTTCAACCTACCGTCGCAGAAAACTACCACCGTGGCTCGTACCGCTTGGGGTTATATCTTTTTTCCTCATCGTTTGGGCGGTGGCCAACCTCACCGGCCACTGGCAATCAGCGGTACCTCCGGAAATCATTAAGAGCTATTACCCTCTGTCCACCGAGATGACCCATCCGTAGTAATCTGCGACGGACAACGAGTATTTCCCGAAATATTTTTTCCCGGAAGCAGGTCCTGCCCCGGCAACGGCGTGGTTTTAGTAAGAACCGCAACAAGTTGCAACTACTCTACTAACACAGATTGCGGTGGACTTCTTACTACCGGTCTTTTTTTCCAACCAGCACCTCACGCACAGCAAGGCCCAACTCCCGCACCGAAACGGGTTTCATCAAGTACGCACGGATACCCAAGGCTTGGGCCTGCTCTTTGTTGAGCAACTCGCTGAAGCCGGTGCATAGGATGATAGGCAGGTCGGGTCGGATGGCCAGTGCCTTTTGGGCCAGCTCGAAGCCGGTCAGGTGCGGCATGGTCATATCCGTAATAAGCAGATCAAAAGCCTTTGGGTCTTGTTCGATAAGGGCCAAGGCCTCCAGGCTGTTGCAGGTATAGGTTACCTGATAGCCAAGATTCTGCAAAATAAGCTGCAACATCATGGAAATCATTTCCTCATCGTCCACTACCAGCACCCGTTCCGTGCCGGTGGGGATTGTGTCGCTACAGACAGCCTCAGCAAAAGAAGGCACTTCCGCTATCCTGGGCAGATAGACACAAAAGCGAGCACCTTTGCCAGGCTCGCTGTACACTGTAATATGCCCCTGGTAACTTTTGATAATGCCATGCACCACAGAAAGACCCAGGCCGGTACCTTCCCCCTGGGCCTTGGTGGTAAAGTAGGGCTCAAAAATATGGGCAAGCGTTTTCTTTTCCATACCACAACCGGTGTCACTGACCTCGATCACCACATAGTTTCCCGGGGCAAGTTCGTCACTGATCTTCCTGCTGTCATCTTCAATGGTAGCTTTTGCAAGACTCACTCCCAGCACTCCACCGGTCTCCCGCATGGCATGGTAGGCGTTGGTACAGAGATTCATAATGATCTGGTGGAGTTGGGTTGGATCGGCCAGAATAGCACCACAATCCGAGGGAATCTCCTCGCGGATTTCAATGGTGGCTGGCAGGGAGGCCCGGAGAAGTTTGAGTGCCTCCTTCACCACCAGGTGCGGCTGAAAGGGCTTTCTTTCCTGAGGAGCCTGACGGCTGAAGGCGAGAATCTGCTGCACCAGATCCTTAGCCCGCCCGGCAGCTTTGGTAACTTGCTGCAGATCAGCAGCAAGAGGATCTCCTGGGGAAAGCCTGGTCAGGGCCAGCTCGGAATAACCGAGAATAGGGGCCAGCATGTTGTTGAAATCGTGAGCAATGCCCCCGGCCAAGGTACCCATGGCCTCTATCTTCTGAGATTGCCTGAGCCGGTCCTCCAATTTTTTCTGCGCAGAGATATCGCGGACACTTTCAATCCCGGCGATAATATTTCCAACCGCATCTTTCATCGGGCTGGAGGTGACTTCCAGATGTATGACCCCATTTTCACCAGGGGCAGTCGTCTCGCGTCGATGCACCTCGCCATCGGCAAATGATTGAGCAAGAAGACAGCCGTCACATATTGTTTCACGGTGTTGATAAGCATGGTAACAGTATTCACCCGTGTGAATTCCCTGCTTAGCCATGTGTGCCTTATTTTGATAAAGAACCTTGAAGTCGGTATCCTGAACGGTGATCCCGTCTGATAGTGTGGCAAGTAACGAATCAAGTTTGTTCCTTTCCTCGAGGAGAGCACGGCTCTGAGCCTTACGTTCACTGATGTCGCGCACAATCGAGACAATAAAATTATTCTCCTGGCGAGCAACAAAACTGGCTGTTATCTCAACGGGGATGTGACTGCCATCCTTGCGAATATGTCCCGCTTCAAAAAGAAGGTTTTGTTTTCGGATACAAGCCGCATGCGTGTGCCAGCTGGGCATGTCCACGAAATTATCCGAGACATCGATGACCCCAAGAGCCAAAAGCTCAGCAGTGCTGTAACCCAGGCTGGAGCAGGCCTTGTCGTTAACATAGATAAAAGCACTGGTGTCGGCATCGATAACGAAGATGGCATCATTGCTTTGGTTGATAAGGGTCTGAAAAAGCGAGAGCTCTTTTTTGGCAAGATAGTTCTCTGTAATGTCCATAATCAGGGACTGTTTGGAGATGGTGCCATCGGCATTGTGGATGGGGGTGTTGATGATATCGTACCAGCGCTCATCCTTGGGACTTTTCAATTGCCAGCGGATGGTTTTCTGCTCGCGGAACAATGTGTCATTGTTGCACCAGGGGCACACATCTTCGCAACCATGCAGGATTTTGTAGCAGTACTCTCCTGTAGCGTCATAACCGGTACGTTCTAGCAACTTGGCGTTCATGTACTGGATGCGATAATCCTGGGAACAGATATAAATAAATCCGTTAAAGGCCTGGATCAGAGCATCAATGTCCGGCGTTCGTTGCAAGGAATTGGCCGGTTTGGTCGGATCAATAGTAGGCATCAGTCATTCCCTATCGATTTTATTATAAAAGTCTGGATAGAGTTTCTTTGCGCAATCCGGGCAGATTCCATGGCTGAATTGAGCTTCGGAACGATCCCTGATATAGGCTTCAATTTGATTCCAGCCCCCATTTTCATCGCGGATCATCTTGCATGATGCGCAAATCGGCAGGATCCCTTCCAGGGCCTTTACCTTGGATAATGCTTCTGTGAGCTCACAGATAAGCTTTTCTTTTTCCTTTTCAAGAAATTTGCGTTCGGTAATATCACGGAAAATACCGAGAAGCTCCACCGGCATCCCGTCTTCAAGCTTAGGGGTACAGCGACCTTCCATGACAAATTTTCGACCGTCTTTCGCAGTAAATATTGTTTCGGTTGGTTCACACTTTTGCCCTTTCATAAGGCATGTAAAAATCGATTCGCATTTTGTCCGGCAGCTGGCGTCCACAATGTCAAATATTTTCATATTTGTTGCTTCTTCTTCGGAATAACCGAGAGTCTCTCGCCAGAGTCTGTTTACATAGAGAATGCGGCCTTCAGTATTTAAAGAATGAATAAGATCATTAGCATTCTCAAAGATATCTCGATAGCGTTTTTCGCTCTTGCGTAAAGCCTTTATCTCTTTTTTCCGCAAAAGAAATTCATCCTTCGAAGCAGAAAGCTGGTTTTCGAGTTCTTCATATTCGTTCTTCTTCATAATAGATTCTTCATTGGTCTCTATGAGTATTGAAAACTCAACGATCTCGCACAAGCGAATACCAGGTGGCTTGAGCAACACCATACCCAAACGCAGGAAGCAGAGTCAATACGGATAAAATCCGGGGAACCGTCTTCCTTTTTTAGTCTGATTTTTTAAAACGTTTCACTGGCATGGTGGACAATAAAAAAGTGACTTAACCCCTACTCCACAAAATTGTGGCAGGATCAAAAAGGGCTTGGCCAAATTGACCAAGCCCTTTTTTCACAATGGTGCCGAAGAGAAAACTAGACCCCGTTCGGCAACTACGCATGTAACATAGTAAAATTACGCCCTTATTACTCCTTTGTCTTCAGGACGACTTTGCACAGTCCAAATCTACCAAGTTATCCCGCAGTATGGCTTCAAATCTGAAATTGCGATAAAGTTCCACTCCCCAGAATTTCCATAATACCAAAAATATTCCCCCCAAACAGCTTGTATGGAATTGGCATAAAACCGCGCATATATTATTTCACCACCTTGCTGTGAATATTCCTGATTCTGCTGATGCGGGGAAAACCATGCGGGAACCAAATTTTCCACGCAATTCAGAACTTCATCCGCTTTTTGTGCTTCCGTGAGTCCAGTGTTGTCGCCTGCACTGACAACTACCGTTACCCCAGACTTCGTAATCGACGCATCACTGGTAAACCGAATCCCAATACTTGACCCGCTCACCGCAAATGTCTCGTTAATCGAGCCAGTAAACTCCCTTATTAATTGACCATTTGCACCATAGACATAGAGGAAATCATAATTATTTTCAATTTCTCCGGTAACGGTCACGGTCATTGAGCTTGCGCCGGAAACAGACAGCGTTTTTGATATATCTGCATTGTTGGAGTAAGCTCCCGATGACCATGTGGTGCCACTGCTTGCGGCGGCGGAACTCACAGTGCACCCGTTTGCACCAACTGTCCAGTCACTCGTCGTGTAACCGCTCTTGGTTGCCTTCACCCGATAATAGTAGGTGTTGCCGGTTGTTCTCCCACTGATAACGACATACAATGCCGCACCACTGTAAGCCGTCCGCAAACCGGTCGTAAAAGAGCTGTCGGTCGCCTCTTGCACAGTGTAGCTTACCCCGGTCGTGGCAGAGGCAGCCCAACTTATCGTGTAACTGCCATCGGCATCACTGGATGGCACGGTTATACTGGCAGGGAAAGCAACAGCGCCAACGCCATAGATTGCAGCAACACCATTAATATCATCCCGCTGTGGAATGATGATGTCTCCTGCATATGTGCCCATAATAGTTGCGACGCCGCTGTCTTCATGATCCAAGCCAAGGGCATGCCCTAATTCATGGACAGCAACGCGGCTAAAATCGCCTACGGACGACCGCCACGATGTCGAATAGACATCCCAAGACTCATTGCTGTTGAAGACAATATCCGTTTCCCGGAGTGTTGCGCCAGAAAACCAAGAGTGAGTAACGGCAAGGGTGCCGCTTCCCCATGCATCCCCACAATCGGTGGAGTCAAACCGTACTCCATTGTTATGGTCACTTTCATTACAAGGGTCTGAATATGTCCCGCGGATGATGCTGAATTGAAATTCGGTCCCAACACCCCATGCATACATGGCACTCTCAAAGGCGGTATTCCACTTACCTCCAGCGCCCGGGATATCCACATAAAAGGTGGTTGATGGCTGTGGCCACTTAAAACCTTCCAGTTGATACGCATTCGCCGTTGTTGATACGCAACCAATAACGACGAGCAACAGCAGAATGCCGAAAAGTCCTGTATTTTTAAGCCCCTGTATCAAAGGAAAATTCAAGCTGTTACTCACTGCATTTCCCCCATTCGCTCATGCAGAACTTTTTTAAATTCATCCACTGTCAGTCCTCTCGCATCTTTCTTCTCTTGTGCAACTGCAAGTCCAGGTGCCCCCCTTTTACTGGGGGCCGGGACAGATTTTTGATTGGGATTCAACTGGTTGACCGGCGTATCGCTCACCACCTCCACGACAGGTTGCTTGCTGCTGTTCATAACTCTGTCCGTACCTGTGGCGTCACGCTCCACTATATAATGTCCTTGGCTCCAACCATACAAGGGATGCACTTGCGATCGTTCCAACGATTCAACAAAGTAAATCCCATGCTCCCCCACTTGCGGAAATTTCATGTCGCTGACAGCCATGGTCACGTCACCAACCGTGCCCCCTAGGAAGCTCAGGGTAATGGTGTTACTTGGGTATTCCCCCTTAATAACCTCTTGTATTTTAAAGGTCACATAGGTGTGGATACGATTTCGGCTATTTTTTTTGGCATTCAGGGCTACCACCTTACCTTCGAATACAAACTGACACTGCTGGAGCATTTCGTCCATACTGACTTCACGGACACTTGCCGCATTGCCATAAGAAATAGGCAGGAGTAACAGGGACACCAAAATCGCAAAACCAGTTAGTGTTCCGTGGTTGATTCTTTTCATTTTTTTATTTCCCTCTTTCTCTCTGATTACCAAGCAATTTCGACAATGCTGAGATGCTCAGCTGGTACTAGGTCTCCTCCCGGGTCGCCTGTCGGATTATTCTCGTGCGCCCGGCTTCTTGATGCGTCTGGCTATATCATGACAGAAGGAGATTTTCGCGTCAACAACAGCGTCGGGGCACCACTCTTTCTAAGCTTCACCCCAAACCGAGACATGCAAAATTAGAGATTTCTGGCGTCCCGAAATGTTGCTCCCGGAACTGCTCCGGGGGATCATGAGGAGATAAAGAGTGCGGTTGACCAGATGGAGGTGTTTTTCGCATCTATTGGCCAAATGGCAAACGGGGATAAAAAAAAGGGCTTGGTCAATTTGACCAAGCCCTTGATTTTACTATGGTGCCGAAGAGAAGACTCGAACTTCCACGAGGAAACCCCCACTAGGCCCTGAACCTAGCGCGTCTACCAATTCCGCCACTTCGGCACATCAGTGAGAGGCGATAATAATTTTTTCGGGTGGTGTTTGTCAAGACAATTTAGAAGCCGTTCCAAAATAATCATTTCCGTTATAGTTCCTTTGCCACTATCGCTGCTACCGTCCTTGCCATTTCAATATCCATGTTGTATGCCAACGGCTTACCCAAGCCCCCATTAAAATCTCCCCGGGCGGCGGCTTGACCTTTTCAAGGTTGTCGCCTATTGTGTGGGCACACACAACCAGGACGCCTATTCCCATGGATATATACACGAACATCAGCGACATACCAGCCCCTTTCCCCAAGGCCGCAGTCACCATCGGCAATTTTGACGGCGTCCATCTGGGCCATCAAATCCTGTTCTCCGAGGTGGTAAGCCGCGCCTATCGGAACCAGGGCGCCAGTGTGGCCGTCACCTTTGAGCCGCATCCGCTCAAGGTGGTCCGACCCGACATCGGCCTCAAGCTCATCTCCACCCTCGAACAGAAAAAAGAACTCATCGCCCTGGCCAATATCGACGCGCTGATCATCCTGCCTTTTACCAAAGAATTTGCCAACACCCCGGCCGAGACCTTTGTGGATCAGGTCTTGCGCAAGGCCATCGGCGTTCAGGATCTGGTGGTGGGGTACGACTACGCCTTTGGCAAGAGCCGCCAGGGCGATATCCCCTTTCTCCAGGCGCAAGGCGAGGCCAAAGGATTCTCGGTCTCAGTGGTGGAACCCTATTATGTTGAGGGGATGCTGGCTAGCAGCACCAGAATCCGGGAACTGGTGGGTTTGGGCAAGATGAACGATGTCAAAAAACTGCTGGGACGCTACTACCAGATTCGGGGCGAGGTCAAAATGGGGCAGCAGCGCGGCGGACCGCTGCTGGGCTTTCCCACCGCCAACCTCGCCATTGCCGAGGAGGATCTCTGCCCGCGCCTGGGAGTATATGTCACCCAGGTGATCTACGACGGCAAATGCTACGGCGGCGTGCTCAACATCGGTTACAACCCGACCTTTGCCGGAAGCCAGCTTTCCGCCGAAACCCATATTTTCGATTTCAACCAGGACATCTACGGAAAACCAATCAAAATCAATCTGCTTCGCTTCCTGCGCGGAGAGAAAAAATTTTCCGGACCCGAAGAATTGGCCAGCCAGATCAGCCAGGACGTGGCCGACGCCAAGAAGGTTTTAGCGGATGCCCAAAAAGAAATCAGGTTATCCTGCGAAGAGAAATACAACCACTAACACCAAAGAAGGCCGGGAGCAAATGCTCCCGGCCTTCTTTGGTGTTCAGTTTTTTTTATTGCTACAGTCACCTAGAAATCTTCGAACGCATCCTCATCAAAGGGGATAACATCCTTACCCGTTTTCTTCCCCGAAGCCGGGGCGGCAATGGCCTTGGACTTTTTTGCCTGGACAGCGGACTTTCCTGTCACCTTTGCGACGGAATGAGCGATCAGGGCAGGCGAGGACTTCCTGCTCACCGGCCGCCCCATTCTTGGCGCAGGCCCGACTTTTCCTGTGCCAGCTCCAGGCCCACCCCCACCGCTGACCAGATGGTCCAGATCATCAACATACTTTTTCATATACTCCGCCTGAGCGCTCAACTCTTCCGAGGCGCTAGCCGCTTCTTCCGAACTGGAGGCAGTTTGCTGGGTCACCCGATCGATCTCGCTTATCGCCTTGTTAACCTGGTCAAGCCCCGTGGTCTGCTCACCAGAGGCAATGGCGATCTCATCAACCAGACTGCCAACCTTGGCCGCCACCTCGGCAACCTCGCAGAAATCCTCGTTGGTCCGAACCAGCAGATCCTCGCCTTCTTTCACCTTTTTCACGGTGCCTTCAATAAGATTCGCCGTATTGTGGGCCGCTTCCGCCGCCCGCATGGCCAGGTTGCGGACTTCATCGGCAACCACGGCAAACCCGGCCCCGGCCTCGCCAGCCCTGGCTGCCTCGACCGCAGCATTCAAAGCCAACAGATTGGTCTGAAAAGCAATCTCATCAATGGTTTTGATGATCTTCGAGGTCTGCTCGCTGGCCTTGGAGATTTCCCCCATGGCCACGGTTTGCGCAGCCATGGATTGATTGGCCTTGCCCATCACCGTGTTCACCTCGCGCATGAGTGAATTGCACTCGGCAGCGTTGTCCGCATTACGCCGGGCCATGGTCGAAACCTCTTCCAGGGAAGCGGAGGTCTCCTCCAGAGAAGCGGCCTCTTCGGAGGCGCCTTCGGCCAGCTGATGCGCGGCGCCGGAAAGTTGGCCGGAAGCCGAGGTTACCTGGGCGGCGCAGTCCTCCAAACCGGCAATGATCAGGCCAACCGGAGCGATGACAAAACGGGACAAACTCCAATACACGGCAAGACAAAGCGCCAGCACCACACAGCCGATGGCAAGGAGAATGACAATCCCCAGCCGCCAGGAGGCTGCGGTCAATTCCTCCTGGGTGGTCTGCACCATCTCCTCAATGCGGCGGGACACTTCAGCAGAGTTTTTCTCAACCCCGGCAAAGCTCAGGCCCACCTCGACAGATCCTATGGTCTTGCCATCGAACAGGATTTCCTTGCGCAGGATTTCCTTGGCTTCCTCCTGATCCTTGGCCTGGGCAAGCACACTCTTATCCTTGCCATAAAAAACCACGGAGACAACGTCTTCGTCATCCTTGGCGTTGGTGGCAAGCCTGGTCATGGAATCAAAATCATACCCCACGATCAGAGCCGCTCCTGTCTGCGCCAGGAGAGCAGCGATGGACTCCCCCTTCTGCCGCATCTCCCCGGCCAACAGCTTTTCCTGTTCTGCCTGCTCGGACTTCAGGCGGTTAACAAAACCATCCGCCTGCTTGCTCTGGGAGTGACTGGCGGTGTAAATAGCCACCACCGCCAGCACGGCCATCAAACCCTGCGCCAGAATTGAAACGATAAGAATAAACCTGGCGGCAATCCCTCTTTTTTTCGAAGCCATCTGATCCCCCGGTTTCCTTCTTAGTTGGCAAAGGCCCCATACTTAAGCGCCTTCAGACATTCCCGCACGTTTTTGAAGTCGGCTGGCGGTGCCCAACCAAGAATTCCAGCCTTTTTGGCCGCATCGGAATCAGGCTTTACCGCCATAAGGGCCTCACCAAGTTTCTTGACCTTATCGGCATCAACATGCTTTGCTGCGGCCATGGGCCACTCGGGATACAGCTCGGTGCTGTGCACAAAGGGGAAGCTGTCTTTAACCTGGTTGATGATCTTGAACTCGGACATGGAGATCTTGCCTTCTTTTTCCATGGCCTCCAGGGTATCGGAACGCACGGTTCCGGCATCCATGGCCCCGTTTTTCACAGCCAGAATCACGTTGTCATGCTTGCCGCCTTCCTTGAATTCGGCAAAATCCTTCCGGTAATCGATCCCGTTCTGGAGCAAAAGCCGCATGGCCATCTGGCCGCCGCCAAAGGAGGAGGCCTTCACCACCATGAATTTCTTACCCTTGAGGTCAGCAAGATTATTGATGGGGCTGTCTTTGCGCGCAAAGATCACCCCGCCGAACTCCTTGACCGGCTTACCATTCGCCGAGTTGATCTGCATGGCCACGGGCTTGGCGCCGTACAGTTTTTCGATCTCCACGAAAAAGGCGGAGTTTGCGAGCACGAAATCGATCTTACCGTCTTTCACCATGGGCTCAATAGCGGCAAACTCCAGGGGCATAATGATAACCGGCTCGCCCATCTTGCCGGTGAGATACTCGCCGGTGGCGGCCCATTCCTCCATGACCTTGGGGGCACCCCGCAGAGCCAGGATACCAATCTTGATTTCCGCCTGAGCCGCCGCGACAAACATGGCGCTGGCCAACAAGGCCATACCCATCATCCCGATCTTCTTCATGTTGTTCCCCATAACACTTCTCCTTGCTGTATTGTTTCCTGCTTTTGCCGGATAATCCGGAACCCCATACAGACACGCGACACAAAACCTTCCGCCGCAGACCGAGGCCACGCGTCGGAAGCACAACTGGATAAGGAGTAACACTTACACAATATTTCATTCTATAAGCTTCAGAAGGATACTGTCAAAACTAATTATCCTTTTAAGAAAATTATTCGGCGTGTTTCACTGGGCCAGACAGAGCCCGTCCCGGACCAGGATAGTCCGGTCGCCATGGCGGCAGGCCTCCGGGTTGTGGGTCACCATGATGATGGTCAACCCCTCCTTGTTCAACTGGCGGAGCAGGGCCATGACCCCTTCGGCGGTTTCGCTGTCCAGACTACCGGTGGGCTCGTCGGCCAGCAGGATGGGCGGGCGGTTGACAATGGCCCTGGCAATGGCGACCCGCTCCTGCTCGCCGCCGGAAAGCTGGTCCGGCAAACGCTCGGCCTTGGGGCCAAGCCCCACCTTCTCAAGCACCGAGTGGGCCATACCGTCTTGCTCTTTAGCGGAGATTCCGGTGATGGCCATGGGCAGCTTGATGTTTTCCAGAACCGTCAGATAGGGGATGAGCTGAAACGACTGGAAGATAATACCGATGTATTCGCTGCGGAAATCCGCCCGCTGTTCGCTGCTCAGACCATAGACATCCAAAGAATCCACCAAAACCTGGCCCCGGCTCGGGTGGTTGAGCCCGCCGAGCACGGCCAGCAGGGTACTTTTCCCGGACCCGGACTGCCCCATGATACTGATGAATTCGCCGTCGTCGACATAAAAATTCATATGCCGAATGGCGTTCACCGTGTTCGCCCCGGTCTGGTAATCCTTGCCGATATCCCTGATCTCGATGAGATGGCGCACTGCGTTTTCTTTTGCTTGCATGGGTTCTCCTTTACGTAACTGATCACGGGTTAAGCCCCAGAAGGGTGCATACCCCCGAAATAAGCGATCACATGGTGCCGCAAATGCGCGAAAGAGGCCTGCCCGCTATACATCAGGTATGCGGACAGGTCGATGACAGCTAAGCGAGCCCCCCGCGAGACTGCGAAGCAGATGCGGTGCCCTGTGATCGCTTACCCCCTTACAGGGCCCGCAGCGCTTCGCTGGGATCAAGACTGCTGCCCTTCCTGGCCGGATAGAGGCTGGCCAACAGGCTAAGGGAAATAGAAAGCAGGATGGCCAGGGCGCCGAGAGAGAAATTCACCCCGGCAAAGGTTCCGTTGGGAATGACCAAGGGCAGCACCGACCAGGCGATGAGGTTGCCGCTGACAAAACCAAGAAAGCCGCCAAGAAAGCCAACCACGATGGCCTCCAGCAAAATGATCTGCATGACATGGCCCCGCCGAAAGCCAATGGCCCGGAAGATACCGATCTCGCGGGTCCGCTCGTTCACCGCACCCATCATGGTGACAAAAACCAGAAGCGAGCCGATAAAGACCACCAGCCCGGCAATGCCGTAGCTGAAAGCCTTGAACAACC
>JBAZCG010000047.1:0-25224 GCA_041671085.1 Desulfurivibrionaceae bacterium
ACCAGCCTGGGCAAGAGCATCACCTTGACAAATTATCTCGGCGCCCCGTGCAGCTATCACAACGATCTCGATTAAAAAACACTCTTCCTGCCGTTTTTTTAGCCGCAACGATTGCCTCCGTCTGCCAGGTTTGATACCATTTAAGCAAGACCATGGCCCACGGAGACACATTCATGCAAAAAAAGATCCTTATTGCCGTTGACGGCTCGTCATACAGCACCAATTCCCTCCGCTACCTCGGCCAGCTTTTTCACCATCTTCCCGAGATTCATTTCCACATTCTCTCCCTTGTTCCGGCTAGCAGCGCCGGCGCAGCCGCCAAAGACTGGCTGAGCGAAGCGGAGCTGCTCAACACCGTAAGCCCGGCCACCCGCAATCTGCTGGCGACCCAAAACAAATACATGATCCAAGCCACGGACACCCTTAAACGGCTTGGCATTGCCGAAGAGCAGATCCACACCACCGTCCGGCTCTCCCAAAGGAGCGTGCCCCTCGACATCATCCATGAAGCACGGCAGGGGAAATACGATGCCCTGCTCATCGGCCGCCGCGGCATCGGCAAGCTGGAAGAGATGATCATGGGCAGCGTTTCCGCAACCATTCTGGAAAAATGCCATGACGTTCCGCTGTGGATCATCGATGGCCAGGTCAACTCCCACAAATTTCTGGTGCCGGTGGACGGCACCAGCCATTCCCTGAAAGCTATTGATCACCTGGGCTTTATCCTTGCAGGCAACCCCTGCGCCGAAGTGACCCTCTTTTACTCAAAGGCATTGCTGGGCAGCCAGCCTGTAATAGAGCCCAAGGATTTCTACGCCATCTGGGGCGAGGCGTGGTGCGAAGAGCATCTGCGCCGGCCCGACAGCCTTTTTCATGCCCCGAAACAACTCCTTGTTGACAGCGGCTTTCCGGCGGAGCGCATATTCTGGCAGGAAACCTTCATGGGCATCGACCCCAGCCGCCAGATTCTCCGCCAGGCCCTGATCGACGATTTCGGCACCATCGTCATAGGCCGCCGCGGAGAGGAGGCCAACAAGGGCATCTTCCGGGGTGTTTCTGACCGGGTGCTGCTCATGGCCGAAAAAGTGGCGATCTGGATCATCGGCTGAACACCGGACGATATCTGTTGACAGACTAGCCAGTTACACATACAAAACAGAGAATTGAGCTAGAAAAATCCAAGGCCGAGGGGGCCCATGACCTTAAAAATTCTCGTGGTGGACAACCACCCGATGATCCTGAAGCTCCTGGCCAATTTCCTGGAAAAGGAAGGGCACGAGGTAATGACTGCCAGCGATGGCTTGGCGGCCCTCAGTGTGCTGGAGGTCTACACGCCTGACGTCATCTTTGTCGATCTGGTCATGCCCAACATCGGCGGCGACAAGCTCTGCCGGATTATCCGCAGCATCCCCCGGTTTGCCGATCTTTTCATCGTCATCCTTTCCGCCATTGCCGCGGAGGATGACGTCGACTACAAAAAGTTCGGCGGCAACGCCTGCATCGCCAAGGGCTCAATCAAATCCATCCAGAAACATGTTCTTGAAATCATCCACCATCTGGCGGACAAATCCCCGGCCACTCTTGAGCCCGTGGCAAATCTTGAAGACATCCAGTACCGGACCATTACCAGGGAACTGCTTTCCTCAAAAAATCATTTCGAAGCCATCATCAACAACATGTCCGAGGCGGTTTTCGAGCTGACCACGGACGGCACCATAATCTTTGCCAATCTGGCCGCCCTTAGCCTGTGCAACCTGGCCGAGGAAAAGCTGCTGGCCTCCAACCTTATCGCGCTTTTCAGCGAGGAAACCCAGGAAAGGATAACAAGGCTGCTGGCACACCCGGAGCGCTTGCCCCAACTCATCGAAGACGACCCTCCCCTGCTGTTAAACGGCAAACATGCCGCCCTGCATTTCCTGGAACTCCGCCAGAACGACCAGCCCAGCATAATCCTCATCGCCAAGGACATCAGCGAACGGTACGAGGCGGAACAGGCCTTGCAAGCCAATGAAACACGCTTCCGGGAGTTGTTCAACAACATGAGTTCCGGGGTTGCGGTCTACGAGGCAAAAAACATCGAGGCCACCGATTTTGTTTTCGTGGACTTTAACCGGGCTGCGGAGCGCATCAATAAAATCCGCAAGGATCAGGTGATCGGCAGATCCCTCCTCGAAGTCTTTCCCGGAGCAAGGGAATTTGGCTTTCTTGCCGTGCTGCAAAGGGTCTGGCAGACCGGCAAACCGCAGCATCATCCGGTTGCACTGTACAAAGACAACCGCCTGAGCGGCTGGCGGGAAAACTACCTGTACAAGCTGCCTTCCGGCGAGGTCGTGGCCATCTTCGAGGATGCCACCGCACGGAAACAGGCGGAAGACAAGCTGGCTTTCGAGTCGGCCATGAACGGGGCCGTGGCCAGAATTTCCCGGATGATCATCTCTTCCGATTCTTTAAAGGACATTTCCGCCGCCCTGCTTGAAGAGATTCTGGCCCTAACCGGCAGCAAACACGGGATTGTCGACCTGGTGGACGAGAAAACGAATAACCTGCTGGCCATGGCTTTTTCCCCGGAGATCCGCACCATGTGCGCCATGCAAGACGAAAGCGGCGCCTGTGTGCATGCCCCGCAAGGCCTTATCAACTGGGTTCTGGGAAACAAAACCGGAATCCTGTCAAACTCGCCGCTCACCGACTACAGAACAAAGGGGCTCCCCCCCGGCCCGGCCTCCCTCACCCGCCTGCTCGCGGTTCCGGCCATGTTCAATAACGAGTTCCTCGGCATCCTCTCCGTTGCCAACAGCCCCAACGATTATGAAAAACGGGATCTCGACACTCTTGAACACTTCGCCTCCCTGTTCGCCCTGGCCGCGCAAAAGAAACAGGCCCAGGACCACATTGCCCACCTGGCCCACCATGACCCCCTCACCGGATTGATCAACAGACATATCTTTCCGGATCGCCTGGCCCAAGCCATGATTCTGAGCCAACGCCACCGCAAGAAAATCGCCCTCCTCTATGTGGATCTGGATAAATTCAAACAGATCAACGACGCACACGGACACATGGCTGGAGATGCCGTTCTCAAAGAAATCGCCTCCAGGCTGCTCGGGCTGTTGCGCGACTCCGACACGGTGGCCCGCATGGGCGGGGATGAATTCGTGATAATCCTCCATGACATTGCCGGAAAAACCGCAGTGAACCAAGTGGCGGAAAAGATCATCGACACCCTGGCCAAGCCCATTTTTTTCCACGATACGCAGTTCACGGTCACGGTCAGCGTTGGCATCAGCATCTACCCTGACGATGACAAACAGATCGACGCCCTCATCCAGAAGGCGGACAAGGCCATGTACCAAGCCAAGAAATCCGACACGGCAAGCCACATCTTTTACGAGGGATAACCGTCCGGAGGCCTTGCACAAACATGGCCTTGGAAAACCCTGACCAATTGTGTATTCTATTGTGCATGTTTTTCCGTTTGCCAGCCCAACCAATGAAAGACCGGGCGCACATGCCCAGCACACAGAGCAATCTGCCCGGAGTCAACCATGCTTGCCAAAGTTATCAGCGGAACGGTGTTGGGCGTTGACGGACATCTCGTTGACGTGGAGGTTGATATCGCCATGGGCTTACCGGTCTTCACCATCGTTGGCCTTGCCGAAGGCGCGGTGCGAGAAAGCAAGGATCGCGTCAAGGCGGCCATCAAGAACTGCGGCTATGACTTTCCCAACCGGCGCATCACCGTAAACCTCGCCCCTGCCGATCTCAAGAAATCGGGCACCGGTTTTGACCTGCCCATCGCCCTAGGCATTCTGGCCTCCACCGGCGTAATCAACACGGAAATCCTCGCCCGGAGTTGCGTTACCGGAGAGCTCTCCCTGGATGGCGGCCTGCGGCCCACTCCCGGCATCCTGCCCATTGCCCTGGCCGCACGAAACGCAGGCTATGCCAACTACCTGGTGCCCCAGGCAAACGGTGCGGAAGGGGCGGTGGTGGATGGGATCAACACGCTGAGCGTGGCCACCCTGCATGAGGCGGTGGAACTCCTTGCCGGGAAAAAGGAACTCTCCCCCATAACCATCCTCCACGCCGACCTGTTCCGCCAGACAGACACGCCGGAAAACGATTTTTCCGAGGTCAAGGGACACGCCCATGTAAAACGGGCGCTGGAGGTTGCCGCAGCCGGAAGGCACAACATCCTGCTCTCCGGCCCCCCAGGCTCGGGAAAAACCATGCTGGCCCGCAGGCTCCCCTCGATCCTGCCTGATCTTTCCTTTGCCGAGGCCCTGGAAACCACGAAGATTTATTCCACCATGGGGCTCATCCCCAAGGAGAAAAGCCTGATTACCACCAGGCCTTTTCGCGCTCCGCACCATACTATCTCCGATGCCGGACTGATCGGAGGCGGGTGTCACTTCCAAAAGTTACTGGGACTCTACAATAATTATTGGGACTGGCCTTCCCTTTCACCTCGCTTTTCCCTCTCCTCTTTCCCATCTCAATCTAAACCATCCTTTCGGAAGCCGGCACCTCTTGATTACTGGGGTGCCTTGTGATCAAGAACCTCCGCGACATCGCCATTCTTCCAAGGATGGCCGAGAAAAAGGGGCGCACCTATACACTGATATGGGCCACGGACCTTCATTATCTGCCTGGCCATTGCAGCATTTCCCTTCTGTTCAAGAACATTGAAGGTGATTTTTACATCACGGATAGCATCCCCCCTGAGCTCTTGTCGTATTGCACCGTAGGATCTTTCTTCAAGGAAGGGAAAAAACTGGAGAATATGTCCCCCATAGGAGACACATTGCGTTTCACCATCTCCTCCACCGCCAATAACCGTATCGTTCTTGCCAAAGATGCCATAACCGATGCCGAATACCCGCTCACCTTCCCTACCACCGGAAATAATGCGACTTTTCTTTTTAACATCACAGAATTTTGCCAACATCAACATTGCCTGGTGTTTCAGAACGAAGGCCTGAAAATCGTGATCCCCAGTTTCGTCATAGGCGGGACCTATTATTTCAAGTCCACATCCATGCGGGAACAGGTCTTCAGCCAAAAGCTCGAAGGTCTGTACGAGTGGATCAAAATCGATCCCGAGACCAAGAATGCGGAGATTCTTTTAAAGCCCGGCGCCAGCGACCACGATGCCTCCGATATAGTGCGGTTCGCAAAGAACCGCTTTGCCCGTGATCGTTGGAACATGATCATGAACAATATCAGAAAGAAAAACGGGCAATACAATCCACTCAAGGTCGATTTCCCCGTGGAACAAGATCTTTCAATTCTCGCACGGGGAAACCTTTCCGATAACCCCGAAGGGGGGAAAACCTTCGTAGTGTTTGAGATTCTGGAGGAGAACAGCCGATTCCCGTTCGACACCATTAGTCTTCTTAGGAGACGATATGACTCTTCAGGAAGGGATTTGATGACGATATCCGCGTCCGATTCCAAGGACTCAGACAGAATGACCCACTCCAGCCCCTCCGCCCGGGAGATCCAGAAAATACTGAAAGAACGGGTCCGGATATCCAACCCCAACGAGAAGGCGATTGTTAAAACCAAAGCCTATATAGAGCCAGATCCGAGAGGCAAAAAAGAGTACCTGATTGTCGGTATAAAGCGAGAGGGGGAAGTAGATCTCAGTGCCCAACAAGAAAAAAACTCGGCCAAAAAGATTTCCAAGGCCAAAATTGAACGGAATCCAGAAGAGACAGTTGCCGGCTATGAAATGCCCCTCGACGAATTCTTCCAAATGGCCTCAGAACTCAAGAACATGGAAGGAATAACCGACTGGTCGTACTCCGAGCAACTCGTTTGGCAAAAGCCGAGATACAAGGGAAGGAAGCGGCTTTCTCAAAAAGAAAGCTACGGTGGCACGGAGGGCAACCGGCGCCGATGTGGTTATATCTCGTTTCAGCATCAATGGAAACAAGTCTGCCTTGTCGAGATCGACCAAAGAGCTCTTCCGAACGGATGTTCCACCTTCGTTCTCTGCTCAGCGGAACACGAGGCCTCAGCGGAGGCGGACAATGTTGTGAAGTGGTACGTTGAGGCGGTTACCCAGGAAAAGATATCCGCCCGATTAGCCAGGATGGGAGTTGTATTTCAGGTCAAGCATCACCCGTCGAGCAACTCAGAGGCAGACAGGTCGAGTTGGATTTCCAGACTCATTGTGTTACTCAGCTGATTGATGGCCTGGCGAACGCCCGTTTCTGATAGAAAATAAAAAAGGCAACACAGTAGCAACGTAGGACGCGCGGCACGACTCAACCGAACGGTTTGGAATTCGTTTCCTCAGCCAGAACTTGACCGACACAAGAATAAATAAACTTGCCTCATTTTTTCAAATAGGTTTTTTTTATGCTGTTTTCCCCAGCCCACCAAGTCCACAATGCCCACCACGCTCAAAAGGTGACACAGAGGGGGCAATCTTCCGACAAAACTTGTCTGTCCATCTAGAAACTTCGATATTTTTTATGCAAAATACCTCCTCCGCTGAGTATCCATTTTTCCCGAATTCTCTACTTTTGATTTGCCCAATTTTCTGGGGGCACTATTGACATGCCAGATATTAACTGGTTTATATGAAAAAAATCATTCCCAATATTTAAGTCATTAAATACTTCATTGAGCTTATGCTGCATAACCTTCGACAACTCAGACGTTACATTATTACTCTGACCATCCTCACCTTTTTATTCGGAGTAGGGGGTAGTTCTGCCCCGTGCTATTGCTTCATGCCTAACGATAATGTGCACTCAGGACAGAACCATTCCGTTTGCGGTATTGACGGTGAACGTCCTTGCAATGATGAAGCAGTACCCATGGACTATGATCGGGTCTTAAGCCAAGGTCATTGTGTGCACGTCACCCTGGAAAGAGACACAACCGATCATCTCCATCGAAACCTCATCCGACTATCGGCCACCGCTAGTTTCCCTCTGGGAACGACGGCCATCCTCGCCCAAACTGAGAAATTATATTTCCGCAACATCCCTGCCGTTATTCCACCACTTCAACTCGTCTCCCTGCAAAGTATCGTCCTCCTGATTTGATTCCTTCCCTCTGAGCTCGTCAACGGTTACCAGTCTCGTAATCGCAAACGGCCCTCACAAAAAAAATCCATAGATATCCGTGGTCCGTCTGAATTGACCGAAAAGGTCATTCCATTCGTTACGTGCCTCTCTGCTTGAAGGATTCTTCATGCTGAAGCGGATAGCCAGGATCGCGAATCCTCTACCTTCTCTCAAGGGAAAGCCTATGAATAAGTCTTTGCGCTGGAAAATCCTCTTACTTTGCTTCGTCACCATCTTCTCGGCGGTCAGTATCGTGCCTTCATTGACCAACAATGTGCCGGATTGGTGGAAAAAATATTTCGCCCCGGAAGGACTGAAACTTGGCCTTGACCTGCAAGGCGGCATGCACTTGGTCTTGAAGGTGGATTTGAATAAGGCTGTCGAAAATTCCCTCGATTTTGCAGCGTTGGATCTGAAGGAAGCCCTCCTCGAAAAACAGATCTCTGTGGTCAAAACTAAAACTCCCCAGGCAGACAGGGTAGTCTTCACTCTGCCGAACAAGAACGCCATGGCCACGATTAAAGAGCTGGCCAAGGGCGATGCCTTCTCCAACTTGAAAATTGAGTTCAAGGAAGAAGAAGGCTCCTTTCCGCGCCTTATCCTGGCCTTAAAACAGGAACGCATCGACTTCATCAAAAAGAACGCCGTCAATCAATCTTTGGAAATCATCCGCAACAGAATTGACCAGTTCGGGGTAGCGGAGCCAGTTATCATCCGCCAAGGTGAAGACGAAATTGTCGTCCAGTTGCCAGGTGTCAAAGACTCAAAACGGGCCTTGGACCTGATCGGTCAGACTGCCCAGCTTGAGTTCAAGATGGTGGTGGACAACAATGGAGGCTTAGACCTCAACAGCCTCGTTAGCCAGGCTGTGTCTTCCGGCAAATGGCAGCAGGGCCAAAGTCTAAAGCAGCTGAACATGGCCCTCGCCCAGTATTTGCCGCCGGACACCCAGGTCTATTTTGAGACTAACAAAGACCCCCAAACCCAGACCAAGACTGAAACTCCCCTCCTGATCCATAATCAGGTGATGATGAGTGGCGACATGGTAGCTGACGCCCAGGTACAGGTCGGAGGCACCTTCAACGAACCCTGCGTCACCCTCAACCTAACCGGACATGGCGGCAAGGTCTTCGGTCAAGTCACCGAAAAAAACGTCAATAAGCGTTTTGCCATCATCCTGGACGGCAATGTCAAGTCGGCCCCGGTTATCCGCGAGAAGATTCTCGGCGGCAGCGCCCAGATATCCGGCAACTTCGCTTACGAAGAGGCCACAGACTTAGCCATTGTCCTCCGTATTGGCGCCCTGCCAGCCCCGGTAGAGGTCATCCAAAACCTGACGGTGGGTGCTTCTCTGGGGCGCGACTCCATTGAGAAAGGGCTGGCCTCAGGTCTTGTGGGCACGGTGCTGGTTATTATCTTCATGCTGATCTACTACCGCAGTGGCGGCGTCATTGCGTGCGGGACTATGTTCCTAAACATCCTCCTAATCATTGCAGGACTGGCCTTCATGAACGCCACCCTGACCATGCCCGGCATCGCCGGGATAATTCTGTCTATCGGCATGGCGGTTGACTCTAATATCCTGATCTTTGAGCGGATGCGGGAGGAGTTCGCCCTCGGCAAATCGGTCCGCTCCGGAATTGCAGCCGGGTATGACAAGGCCTTAGCGGCTATTGTCGACGGCCATGTTACCACCCTGGTTACCGCCATTGCCCTCTTCCTGTTCGGCACCGGCCCGATCAAGGGCTTTGCTGTCACCCTCTCCTTCGGTGTCGCCTTCAACTTATTCACCACCCTTTTTGGCTCCAAGCTAGTCTATGACGTCATGGCCAGTACCAGGAAGCTGAAGCCGATGAAATTTTTGCAGTTCATCAATCAGCCAAATATCGACTATATGCGACTGCGCAAGTTCGCCTTCACCATCTCCATCCTGTTGTCGCTTCTGGGTCTCTTCGCGATTATCCAGATCATGCGGGGCCAGGCCAATCTCGGCATCGATTTTTCCGGCGGATCCATGATCCAATACAGCGCCAGCAAGCCCTTCGAACTCGAAACCGCCCGTTCAGCCCTGAAAAAGCATGATCTGGGCGAACTCGACCTACAGCAGGTGACAAACGAGAATCAGTTGATCGTCAAATTTAAAAGATCCACTGAAAAAGTCGAAAACATGGCGGACAAGATCACTTCAGCGCTGAGCAGCGAGATGTCGGAGGCTGGCTTTACGGTGGAGAGTACCTTTGAGATCGGCTCTTCAGTCAGCGATGCCTTGCGAAGCAAGGCGGGACTAGCCATACTGATCTCCATGCTCGGCGTCATGGCTTATCTGGCCGTCCGCTTCACCACGCGCTTCGGGGTGGCGGCGGCGATTGCCACCTTCCACGATATCTTGATCGTCCTCGGGATATGCTACCTCTTTAATATCGAAATCACACTACTCGTCGTCACCGCCCTTTTAACCCTGGCCGGCTACTCCTTGAACGACACTGTCATCATCTTTGACCGGATCAGGGAAAACCTCCACCGGCCGGGCCACGACAGCAAGCTAATCAACGTCATCAACGACAGCATCAACGAGGTTCTGTCGCGGACAATTGTCAACTCATTGACCACCTTTCTGACGGTCTTGGCCCTCTTTTTCTTGGGCGGTATTGTCGTCCACGACTTTTCCCTCATTTTACTGATCGGCTTCATCACCGGCGCTTATTCCTCTGTCTTTATTGCCGCTCCCATCCTGTGCATCTGGGACAAGGAAGAGGAGGGTAGTCTGATCCATGGTCAACCTGCCAATACAGGCCATGGTCAACTGGAGTGAATCGTTGAGCAATCCCCAGCCGGCGCCAAGAAAAGAACGGAGATAACAATGGAGATCAAGGGACAAACCAGTTCCAACCAGTGGCGGCAGCGGTTAATCCTACCGCCACCCCTGCAGAGACCACAGCACTGGTGGCCATATACAGCAAGGTGCCCTTGATGTTCAACGTCCTTTCGCTTCCTCATGAAGAACAGCGCAGTGGCGCTATAATCGTAACCGGAGACATAGCGCCAACGGCTAAATCAGTCCAGAGGTGTTCAAACTATAAAAAACCGCTTAATGCTTGGTCCGTCAGTGGTGGGTAAGATCATTTCGTCTTTTTCTTGAAATTACAGGAGATGCTGAATGATTGCAGGAAACGGATTCAACTATATCAGGCATCCTGACGATGGCAACACTGTACACCATTGATGAATTGACTACCGGCTACGCGATCATGGTGTGGGCAATTTATATTGGGCTAGATTGGGCGGGATAAAAGATGCTGGCGCTGCTGTCAGCATGATAAAATCAAATTACAGGAGCATATATGGGAATAGCCGCCGACATCGTCATTATCGTGATTGCCGCACTAGTTGGGGCAATCATCGCGCAACGGCTCAAGCAGCCGCTGATACTGGGCTATATCCTCGCCGGTGTCGTAGTGGGACCATACACCGGGGGAGTCACCGTCGGCGACATCCATGAAATCGAGCTACTGGCCGAGATCGGCGTGGCCCTGCTGCTCTTTGCCATTGGCCTTGAATTTTCCTTAAGCGAACTCAAACCCGTCCGTAACATCGCCCTGATCGGCACCCCTGTCCAGATTGTCCTCAGCATCGCCTTCGGCTTTACCCTGGGCAGATATTTCGGCTGGCCGCCGGCCCAGGCCCTCTGGTTCGGCGCCCTGATCTCCCTGTCCAGCACCATGGTGACCCTCAAAACCCTGACCGGCAAAGGGCTCATGGGCACCCTCTCTAGCCGTGTGATGATCGGCATCCTGATCGTTCAGGATCTGGCCGTCATCCCGATGATGATCATCCTGCCGCAATTGGGCAATCCCGAAGCTGGCCTGCCCCTGTTGGCCGTGGCGGTTGGCAAATCGGTACTTTTCCTCGCAGTGATGCTCTATCTGGGCACGAAAATCCTCCCCTGGCTGCTGGCCACGGTGGCCCAATGGAACTCCAGGGAACTCTTCATCCTCTCCACCATGGCAATCGGCTTAGGCATCGGCTATGCCACCCATCTTTTCGGCCTCTCCTTCGCCTTCGGCGCCTTTGTCGCCGGCATGGTGCTCAGCGAGTCCGATTACGGCCACCAGGCGTTGAGCGATATCATCCCGTTGCGGGACATCTTTGGGTTGTTGTTTTTTACCTCGGTGGGCATGCTCCTTGACCCGGCCTTCCTCTTTGGTCACTGGGAACAAATTCTTTTCCTGCTGTTGGTGATCGGTCTTGCCAAGGGGACAATCTTCTTCGTTCTGGCCCGGCTCTTCGGCTACGGCAACATCGTGCCACTGGCCGTGGGGTTCGGGCTCTTTCAGGTGGGCGAGTTTTCCTTTGTCCTTGCCAGAGTCGGCCTTGAGGCACAGGCCATTGACCAGGACCTCTATTCCCTGGTGCTGGCCGTCTCGGTGCTCAGCATGGTGGCCACCCCCCTTGCCTCGGCCCTGACAACTCCCCTCTATGCCTTAAAAAGGCGATTCTCCCGTCCCGAGCCGCTGCAGACGGAAAACCTGCCAAGTCACGGGCTCACGGACCATGTTGTCATCGCCGGCGGCGGCAGGGTCGGCCAGCATATAGCCCGAATCCTCACCGAACTCTCTGTGCCCTGTGTTCTCGTCGAGTTGAACCATCAACGGATGCTCGAATGCAAGGCGGCACATTTCCCGGTGATATTCGGAGACATGAGCCAGCCCACGGCAATCGAAGCCTCGCATGTGGTTTCGGCCAAACTCCTGCTCATCACCACTCCCTCGGTGGTGGTCAGCCAAGCCATTGTCCGGCAGGCCCACCGGTTGAATCCAAACCTGCATATCGTCGCCAGGGCCGAGGGAGTGGCGCAGACACGGCAATTGTACGAAAACGGGGTCTATATGGTCGTGCTTCCGGAGATGGAGGCAGGGCTAGAAATCGCAAGACAGGCTCTTCTGCATCTGGAGATTCCCGTGCCGGTGATTCAGCAATACACCGACGAGATCCGGCGACAGCTGTATGCGCCGATGTATTCCCAGCAGAACTACCACCTCCTCACCCGATTGAACACCATTAAGAACCTGCTGGAAATCTCCTGGGTGGAGATCGGCCCGAAAAGCCCTCTGCTCGGCGTAAGCATCAAGGGAGCGGCTGTCCGCACCAGAACGGGGGCCTCGGTGGTGGGGGTGATGCATGAGAAAGAATTTTACTCCAACCCCAAAACGGATTATTCTTTTGCAGAAGGCGATCTGATCGCGGTCGTGGGGAATACACAGGAACGGCTCGCATTCAAAAACCTGGCGGCCACTCTCAAAAAACAGCTGCCGCCGGACACCATCATGGAGAAAACGCTATGAAAATCCCCAGCTGCCTGAGCATCCTGGCCCTGTTTGCGCTCTTGCTTCTCTCGTCTCCAACCGCCCAGGCCGATGAAGCGATGCCTCTTTCGCAGGGCCAGACCGTGTATGTGCCCGCCTACTCCCATATCTATGTAGGAAACAGGGAACAACCCTTCCTGCTCACCATTACCCTGAGCATCAGGAATATCGACGCCAAACACCCGGTCGTCATAACCGCCGTGGATTATTACGACACCGAGGGAAAACGCCTCCGGCAATATCTGGAGAAGCCCGTCTCCATCGGACCTTGGGAATCGATTCGATATGTGGTGCCGCAGAAAGACAAAAGCGGCGGCTCTGGAGCCAACTTCGTGATTGAATGGAACGCTAAAAAGCCTGTCAATCCGGTGCTCATCGAGGCCATCATGATTGGCGCAGAATCACAGCAAGGAATCTCTTTTACTTCACGCGGCCAGATAATCAATACTGCAAATTAACCTTACACACCCAAAGATTGTGATCTTTGCGACATGTCCCCTACAAGAGAAGTGGTCCCGGAAATTTGAACAAGCCGCCAAGTGGAAAGTCTGCTACCTTTTGAATACCCCTGTGGGGCTTAATCAATGTATCCAGGCCGCATTCGAGCTTGGGCAAAATGACACCTGATGAGGCTTATACCGTGATGCTGCCGACGGTTAAACTGGCAGCGTAAGAAGCAGCAGAGATTCCACTTAAAAAACGCAGGATGCTGTTCAAACGAGTGGGGCCACTTCTATTTAACATACCAGGGTGTCCGATTCAAATGGGATCAACTACAAAGTAGTGTACAAACAATAAGACAAAACTATGGTGAAATATATGCTATCGAAATTATCACAAATAATATCACAACCAAGTATAGCTATAGACCTTGGTACAGCTAATACTCGGATTTATGCATCTCAACACGGTGAATTCACAGAAAGGCCTTCTTCGATAAGCCTTACTAGCGGAAAACCCCATAATACTTCAGACGAATATTTGGAGCACACTAATAATCGACTCGCCACGAAACCACTTCGTTGTGGAGTCATTGTTGACCTCAAAAATGCCATAATGTTATTAAAACCATTAGTTCAAAAAAACAGAAGGTTTCTTATGGCTCCAATAACATTAGCCAGCGCCCCAACAGATACTACGGAAAATGAGCGTGATCTTCTTCGTAAAGCGCTTGTTAATGCTGGGGCCTCTCATGTGTCAATAATTCCAGAAGTTTGGGCTGCTGCAATCGGCGCGGGTATAGACACAACTCATACAAATGCACAATTACTTATCGATATGGGTGATGGAGTTACTGACATGGCTGTATTTCGCGATGGTCGCATTATTTACTCTTCATCGGTACGAATAGCATGCAGTGACCTCCAAAAATCTATTCGTTCGGCAATTATGTCAAAATACAAATTGCAGATATATGACCATGAGGCTGAGCGTTTAACGAATGAAGTTTTGTCAATTTTAAAGGATGAAGGATCCGATTGTGAATTGATTGGTGTTGCTGGAATTGATGTAATCAAGAGGCGCAAGACCAAAATTTTGATAAATAAAAAAGATATTATATCCTCTATTAAGCCAGTGATGGATAAAATTACAAAAATGATTGAATACAGCTTAAAAAAGCTACCTGAAAAAATATATTGCGAAATTCTTGAATCAGGAATTTGTTTGACAGGTGGAGGAGCTTGCATTGAAGGAATAGATATATATATAGGACGTAAGACCAACATTGAAGTTAGAATAGCACCTGACCCAATACACGCGGTGATAAATGGTGCAATTAAAACATTGAATTATTGGAATGGCAAGAAAGACTGGTGGGAAAATATTTTTTGGCCCAAGTTATCAACATGAGCATTAGATTTTTTCTTTATTTCATAGCATGTACAGAGATAGTATTTACCTGACATTGCCACCCTTGGCGGGGTGATGTATTACGCCGCTTTTTTTGTTTTTGTCTCTGCGTCGTTCTTTGGCAACTCGTCAGTAAAAGCCCGGCATGGAATCCGACCGTTCATGTTGCGCCCCTGGTGGGTACGTTCCGTATTGTAGGCCTTCAGGTAAACATCAAGGTCTACCCGCATCTGCTCTACGGTTTCATACCACTTCTTGCGACCTTGCAGGCGGAAATGCTCACCGAACAAGGTACGGTGCAGCCGTTCGACAAAGCCGTTGCTTTGCGGCCGACGCACTCTGGTGGTGCGGTGTTCGATCCCCTCAAGCTGCAAGAACAGCTCATAAGGATGGCGATCCTGGCGACCGCAAAACTCCCGCCCGTTGTCGGAGAGGATAGTGGTGATCCGCGCTTCGTGTTGCTCGAAAAACGGCAATACATCCTCGTTGAGCACATGTGCCGCCGTTACCGGCAGCTTGGAGGTGTAGAGGCGGCCCCAGGCGTACCGGGAATGGCAATCAATGACCGACTGGAGATATACCCGGCCACCCCCCTGAGAACGCCAACGAAAAAGGTATCCACCGCCACGAGGTCACCGGTGCGCCTGGTTTCGATGTGCTGCTCACGGAACTCCGGGCTGAACTGTTCCAACAGCCGAACTTGAGTATCACGGATATCTAGTTTCTGTTCACGAACCGTTTTTTCGAGGTGCAGCAGCCGGTCATGGCGGCTCAGAAGATTGTGGCGACTCCACACGCCCCGGACTCCACCAGCGCTGACCTGAACATTTTGCAGGACGAGTTGTTGAGCTACCCGCACCGGTCCGTGGGTTGGATGATGCAGGCTGTGCTCCAGGATCGCTTTTTCGACCTCCTCGCTGACCCGGTCTGGATGCGGCCCCTTAGGGCCGGGGAGACGACCCAATAGGCATTGGGCTCCATAGGTCTGGAAGTTGCGGCGAATCTCGTAAAACTGCTGCCGAGAATAGCCCATAACCTGGCAGGCCTTGCTGACGTTGTTTAATTCTGAAGCGAGTTCTAGCAAACTGAGCTTCCTTCGTGCTACTTTGTGTTTGGTGGTCATGATGCTCTCCTGTCTTGAGGTTGATGAAGCTTCGCAACTCCATCTTTACCCCAACCAAGGGAGGCATGACCACCTCTTCATAAGAGGCTGACTGTCAGGTTATAACCATCTCAATACAAATAAAGCGAACGCAGCATCGATGCACACGCCCAAAAAAGACGAAAAGATGAAAAATAGCTTCTTTGTATTACTTTTGACCTTCTTGGTTCTCGCATCAGCTTCAGCTCATGCCTGGACCGGCCATGTCGTTGCCGTCACCGATGGCGACACCATCAAGGTTCTTCAAGATGGCCGGGAAACAAAAATCCGGCTGTACGGGGTGGATACCCCGGAGAAGAAACAGGCTTTCGGCCAGAAAGCCAAAGTCTTCACTGCTTCATTGGTTGCCGGGAAAATGGTGGATGTGGAGCCGGTTGACCAGGATCGTTATGGCCGGACAGTTGGACTCGTAACCGTGGCCGGACGAAGCCTGAATGAAGAGTTGGTTAAAAACGGTTTTGCGTGGGTGTACCGGCAGTATTGTCGGCGTGGGGAGTGTTCAAAATGGATAGAGGAAGAATCGCAAGTTAGGGCTACAAGAATCGGTCTGTGGGTAGACCCAGCGCCTATGCCGCCGTGGAAATGGAGACGCATGAAAAAATAACCGGTTAGCTCATTATCTATGGATAGGTCATACCTCCACAGATAATTTTTATACATAAACAGATAATGTTTCGATTTTGACCATGAGCCGAAGCTGATATCTGTCGAAAGACAGTGGAGGCTAACTCGGGCCTGGCGTTTAAGACCAAGACCATTTCAGCAGCACAAAAAACCACACATGCTGAAGCATTATGCCTCGAAGCGTAACGCTTCCAATAGTATTTTTATTATGCTCCGAAGCATAATAAAAATGAACCTCCTTCCTGCGAATATCCCCTGATCTTCAAACGCGGGAAGAAAAACACGATCCTTCAATAAATCCCGACCACCAAGCCTTGCTCTTTTCCGCCCCTCACACACGCTGAGGATCTTACGTCTTGGGCAACCATCGCTAGCATCTCATCGCAATTCCTTAAACACTTGCCCCCCAGCATCAGTTATTTCCGTTACCATGCAGACGGACAGCATACGGGACTAGGCGGAGCAAGACACGCTAGGACATCCCAACCTCACCATTTCATATTTGAAATAATTACATCGAACAAGCAACGCTTGTTAAAGCATATTTATGTTTTATTTGACATTTATCTATAAAAAACAATATATATACTATATAAAAAAAATAATGGTATCGAATATGATAGATAACGAATGGAAAAAACACGCCAAAAATCTGCTCAAAGCGGAATTGAAACGGCGAGGCATCAGCTACGAAATGTTGGTTGTGAAGCTCAAAGCGATTGGGGCTGATGAAAACTACAACAGCGTCAATACCAAACTTAACCGCGGGTCATTCAGCTTTGTTTTCGCTTTGCAGTGTTTCAAGGCCATAGATGCAAAAAAAATTCGCTTGGATTGAACAAGCGGTAAGTGCGTGATCAGGTCAGCTTTCGGCAAGCTGGTAGCTAGTTGCTGCTGACCATAAAACAGGGGATTCCAGTGGACCACCTTAGTCAACCATCAGATTTCCATAGCACATCACACGGAGGTAATAGTGGACAGCAAAACCGCCCAACAACCATACGTTTCGCTGACATTTTCGCGGGCCTGGGCGGATTTCATGCCGGACTATCAAAACGTGGCATGCAATGCGTCTTTTCCTCGGAGTTGGATAAAGAGCTACGGGATCTTTACTACAAAAATTTTGGACTTCTACCTGAGGGAGATATCCGCCTAGTTGATGAAAAAAATATCCCCAAACATGATGTTCTATGTGCGGGGTTTCCGTGCCAACCATTCTCGGTGGCGGGAAAAAAGAAAGGAGCAGCTTGCCCCTCATCGGGGAAACTAATCAATGACATATTGCGAATTGCAGCCTTTCATTTGCCCAAATACATATTACTGGAAAACGTACCTAACATATTAACCATACAAAACGGGGAGTTTTGGGAGTATATTGAAAAATCACTTAGCGAACTCGGGTATGAAATTGACTACAAAATATTTTCACCCCATCAATTTGGCATACCGCAAAAAAGAGATCGAGTATTCGTGGTAGCAAGTCGCGTTGGATTAGCGCATTTCAGGTGGCCAACGACAACAGGCAGGGTTGCAAAAAAATTGTCGGAATTAATTACCCATGATAATGAGAATGTAAGACATATAGAACCTGCAAAAATGCGGATTCTCAATAAATGGCAACAGCTAGTTAACGAAGTTAAAAAGATGAATAGCTACTCCATCGTTGCTTCCGAGTTTGGTGCCAGCTATCCGATAACCAATTTCAAAAAAACATCGCTTCATGAAATGCGCATGCTAAAAGGCGCATTCGGGAAACCTTTAACTAATTGCAAAACATGGGCAGATATAATGTCGCGCATGCCACATTATATGCAAGATCGAAACGGCGGAATACCTGATTGGCTGCGATCATCACTTATCTACAGCAGAGCACTATATTCTCAGCACCAGGAGTTTTTAGACGAGTGGAAATTGGATGTTGTTGAAGCTAACAATAGCTGGCAGAAACTTGAATGGCGTGGGATAGCTGGTAATACTGATATTTGGCAGCACACAATTCAGTTCAGGGCTTCAGGAATCCGTATAATCAAACCAGAGTTCGCCCCTTCATTGGTGGCGATGACGCCTACCCAAACACCAATTATCGGAGCCAAAAAGCGTTACATGGGAGTTCGTGAAGCAGCATCACTGCAATCGCTTGACTCTCTCCGATGCTTTCCAGAAAATAATGGACGTGCATTTAAAGCATTAGGGAACGCAGTAAACGCATTTATTGTTGGGGAAATTGCAAACAATTTAATTTGTTAGGGGAGAGCATATGTTTCCGGTAAACGTGTCGCCAGATATGGCAATGTATAACCTGCTTAAAAATCAGGGGTACGAAACGTCTTATGCACTTGCTGAATTTATTGATAATGCTATCCACGCATGGCAACAAACAACTGGCAAGAAAAAACCATTGAAAGTGGTCGTCAAATTTTATTCCATGGATTACAAAAAAGACCTAAATAAGCGCAACTCAATAGAGGTAGCAGACACTGGGCCTGGAATTCCAAAAAACCAGATCGCAAATGCATTTAAACCGGCAAAAAAACCAATCAGCAAAGGGTTGAGCGAATTCGGTATTGGAATGAAAACTGCATCTGTTTGGTTTGCAGATGAATGGCAACTTGTAACACGGCCAATAAATGACACTAACAAATATCGTTTCAAGTTTAGTTTAGAGAATTTACTTAAATCTGGTTCAGACACCGTCAACGTTGAAGAGAAAATAAACGACGATAAAATATTTGGCACTACCGTTTTTTTACGTAATCTTCGCAAGCCAATTAACAAAATAAAATTTAACGAAATTTGCAATGATCTACGTGAGTTCTACCAAGTATTCTCTTCTAAAGAAAAAACATTATCGCTGTCCGCTGAGTATGACGATACACCGATCGACCTGAGTTTTTCACCTCCTGACAGATCGGTTCTAACTGTACCTGTTCACAAGGTAATAAAAGGAGAACTGTATGCCATTGGCAGCAAACGTATTTGGCTAGAAAAATTGTCTTTCAAGTTTAAAGGATGCAATGTACATGGACATATTCAGCTTTTAGAAACAGGTAGTTACACGTCAAATCCTGGACTTGTATTATTCAGGCATAACCGAGTGATTACCGGCATCACCAGACTTCCATACATACCAGAAAAATTATTTGGCACAGCAAACAAGTATGGCAAACAACGTATTTACGGGGAACTTCATCTGGATGATTTGCCGGTCAGCTACACGAAAGACAAATTTGAATTTGACGAAGATGAATTTATATCTCTCATAAAAAGCAATACATCTGTCGCAGAGCTTTTAAGACAAAGCAGCGACTATCGAGTGAAAGGAACACCTAAAATTATTGCCGCCGAAAGCGACTTGAAAAGCGATGGCACAAAAACAGATAAAACATGTACAGAAAAAAAGAAAGGGAGCAGATCATCTAAAAAAACAGACGAGGGCGGAAAAAACAAGAATAGTGAATCAAGTCATGCGGATGATACCAAAAATACAGCTAACGTAACGAGTTTCTCTTCAATTCTACAGTCCTTAAACACAAAAAATCTTGCACTTCAGGACGTTATTACCGAAACAACTGAGCAGTATGCAATAGATCGCTCTATTTCATCCGCGCTTTGCCTCAGAATAGTTCTGGAAACTGGGGTCTTGTGCAAGATTGAACGAGATTTCCCTACAGAGTATTCAAAGGTCTCAGATAAAAGCATTGGTGCTCTGATCAACTATATTCATTCAAATTCATCTACTTTTTTTGACAAGCCGGAACACCGAACGAAAAAGTGTGTTCAAAGTCTTATTACTGGCACACAGTTAAACGTAATTTTTATTAATAATGTTGCACATGGGCATTACCATCCTTCCATAGACGAGCTGGATAAGCTGATAGCCAATTTGCAGCCGCTGCTGGAATGGGCTTATGCGTAAAAACACCTGATCTGCCCCACCCCACCACAGCTAGCATGCTTTTGGGAACCTCATGACAAGACCCCCGACAGGTAAATTCAGACAACCTCCGCAGCATACCAGAACGGCACCTCCTTCATGTCTCTCGTTAACTCGGTTTTACCGAGCCTATTCGCCTCGCAGAAAGCTATAAAAATCTCTGGATACCCCCGAAACAATCCCCCCAACCCGGCATAAGCAAAATACTGTGCTTCTATCGGCGCCTTGTCCCAACATTTCACCGTATCTCCGGCAAAAGGATTCCCTCCGGCACCAAACACCCCGACATCCCGCCCCCACACGCAAACCACCTTCCAAAAATGGTGCAGCACCTTGAAAAAAAGAAATGAGTACACAGGAACCCCTCCCAGCATGACGTAACCAGAGTCAACAATCCCATAAAGCCACAGGATAGCCTCCATTCCCGCTCCTCGATCTGGTAACCTTTTGAAGGAATTGCACCGCCTCAAATCGTACCCACATCGGCTACATCTCGAAGAACGTCCCTGCTTACATCCCTTGTAAAGACTTACCGGCGCACCGCAACGACCACATTTTTCGAGCAGGAAACATTCATGCGACAAACAGACGGTTGAAAAAGACAGCCGCCACTTCTTCCTGAAATAAGGCTGCTCACCTTCCCGCAAGCAGTAAGGGCAGAACCGCAGGCCACGGCTTTTTGGATATCGTCCTCGCATCTGCAAAGGCAGAATAAAGGGTGTCCCCCCGCTTTTCGGATACAGACGTTCAAACAGCACGCTTTCATAGCTCCGCAGGGTCAAACCATGGAGTTCTTCCACCGACAGGGCGCTCTTATGAGACAAGACCTCCAGAAGAGGCCTGTCCGCATGGAGATCCAGGTCTGAGGCCCACAGTTTGTTTCTGGTTTCCGGGAGATAAAGATTGGTGAAGGTGGTAGGCATCGTCCGATGCGCAAGAGCAACCCGAATGAGCCAGGAACTGAGCAATTCATCGTCTTGGGGCCGGATTTTGATCGGAAACACGGCCTCGGCGTATTTCCTCCGCCGGATTTTGTAGACGATCCTAGACAACTTCCAATTCGGCCAGCGTCCTCCGCTGGGAAGGAAGGATGAACTCGCAGGACTTGATCTCCTTCATGGTTATTCTTTCCGTGCCGTTCTTGATGGCCATGACCGCGGCTTCAGATACAACACTGACGATTTCCCCTATCTGCCCCTCGGAAAGCCGATGTATTTCGGAGCCGAGTTCCCTGGATGTAAGATTGGACGGCCTTTTGAGCGGCAACGTCTGCTCAATGCTGGCCAACATTTGGGCATACTCCATATCCAGCTTCCACAGGGGCAAACGGATCGGTTTGAATCTACTGCTGATCTGCATGTCGGTGCTGGTGGCCACGAGAGCGTCCTTAGTCCCGACAAGCACGATCGGGATCATCATCTTGTTCCCAAGGTTCTTCAGTGCGTTCATGAAGGCGCGCTGCTTGATCATGGAGCCGCTGAGCACGTTGTGGATCTCATCGACTATGAGCATCCGAGTTCCGATCTTCTCAAAGTAGTATTTGATATCGTCCAGTTTCTGGGACGGCGCATCCCGGTGACGGAACGGCACCATCAGGACGGAGAATATTTCATCATAAAACCTTCGCTCATCTGGAACAGGCGGAGCCTGGACGTAGATGACCGGATATGCGTCTCCCAGAAGGCCGTCGGTAGGAGGATGGTTGCGGCAGAACGTTTTAACGACGCTCGTTTTCCCGTTGTTGCTGTCCCCAACGACAAGCAAATTGGGCATTCTCGACCTATTGGGCGCCCTCAGGAGAGCATCCATCTTCTCAAGGATCTGATTGGCCCGCGGATAGGGAATCCACTTGTCGCTTTCGATATACTCAATCCTATCCCTATCGCTTCCTTCAACGATTCCCCGAGCCTCAGGAAGAAGGTTGTCGAGATGAGTTTTATCAGTAGTCTTCATATTTCCTCTTTTGATCCCGCAAGACCTCTATTCCCTGAAACGGTTGGACATTGGCAAACAACTCATCCAATTTGGCATCCATAGACTCCGCCACGGCCCCATGCGAGACCTTCCCCTCCTTTTTGAGTGTTTCTGTCTGGTCTCTTTCTTTAGTCAGGCTTGCCTTTCGCTGCTTTTTAGCCTCGCCGCCGCGCCTGGCCAGTTTGGTCTTGGCTGCGGCCTCCAATTCAAGTTTTTTCAAGTTCTCATGGGCTTGGAATATCTGTTGCTCGTTTGGTTGCCCCAACCCTTTACCACGGAGATTGCGGCGCACTTCACGCAGCTCCCAAATCGACATGGGCGGATAGCCAAGGTTTCGGTAAGGAATCGTGAAATACTGACGCAGCCCGGGATCGTAAAAATAAACTCTGCTGATATCCCGCGGGTCCTGCCGGAAGGTGAATTTGTCTTTGTTCGCCTTTGAGCCCGGCTGGCTTATGTACCTCCTGAGCACGTCATGGAAATAATGTATGCCGTCGATGACCACGCCCTCTCTGTTGATCCTCCTGCGAAACGACGGGAGCAACGAGATCCGGAGGCGCTCCTCGTCGTCAACGACCGAAGGAAGTCCGATCCCGGGCACGGAATCGGTTCCCAGGATCATTTCTTCATATTTCTTGCGGGGGGACATCCCCAATGTGGAATGAACCTTGTTGTGATAGATATCGACCAAATAATGCACGATCCATTTCTCCAGCTCAGCGAACGTGAACACTGCCTCCTTGTCGGAGTTGTAATCTCCCCGGGCCGTAACATTGGAAAAGGTTGTGCCGGGCAGATTGTGGATCGCATTGTTGAGGTTCCCGATCAGCCGTTCTATGTGGCCGCCGAATTGAGGCCGAGCCACAGGCCTCCAGGCAATCTCGATCCCGTACTCCTCACAGAAGGCCTTGATATCCTCCCCCCGGAATTCGCCGGCATTGTCGGCGAAGATCGCCTTCGGAAGCCCGAATATCTCCCAAGCTCCATCGACATCCAACCTTTTCAGAAGTGGGCCTTTCGGAAGTATGCCCATCGCCAAGGCCTGGCCGACGGCAAAGAAACCCGGTCGATCCAGGGAGAGATAGAATCCGTAAACGAATCGGGAACACACATCCATGGCAAGAGTAATATATGGACGCCCTATCGACTTCCTGTTCACTTCGTCGACCAGCATGACATCGAGAATGGTGTGGTCGATCTGGATGGCATCAAGGGGGTATTTCCCGTCTGGGAACCTCCCCTCCACGCTACTGAAAATCCTTGAGCTTTTCTTGCTGCCCTCACGCCGCTTGACGACCTCTTTATTGGGCAACGCCGTGATTCTGTTCCTGACAGTATTCCCGTGAGGCACCCGAATGCCTGCCGACTTACAGCGCATGGCCACTTCGCGACATATCTCAGTGCCGTCTCTGCGCTGTTTCGTCAGGTAACAGTCCTCGATAACCTTCTGCACGATGGCTTCCGCCGCAGGATCGAGCCGTGACTTCCCCTTGCCGCCTCGCATGTCGAAGGCCGGCGACAGGGCGCTCAATTGCTGGGTCGCCTGGTAGCGTTTGATCCAGCGATAGATGGTCGAAGCACCCACCCCGCATTGCAAGGCTCTTTGCTCCACCTGTTTTCTGGTGCGCCCTTCCCCGAGGACCGGGGCGATTATCTCGAAACGCTTCCTGGCCACTGCCAGATTCTCCTCCGAGATTTCATCGGGCGGAGGCAACGATGTCCCGTCGGCGTTTTTCAGCATCTCTCCCATATCCGCCACAGCGACAATCTTGACCTCTCCCGTTCTGAGATTTCTGATCGTCACGCTTTGCAAATCATACGGCCCCACAATTTCGCAGGGCTCACCGCCGACCATAAGCCGACCGCCTTTTTTCAAATCATGGACGCCCATCCACCACCTTTAGAATTGTAGAGTTGTCTATGGGCCGCTCGACATCCGACAACGCGAGGCGTCCCTTGAAACAAAGATACCAGACTATAGGCACAAGGACTGGCTGTTCGGCTCTGTCCTTCGCGCAGTGCTGCAGCAGATCGACCAGGCTGATCCCGCCGGCGCCCTGAGCCGCCTGAACAATCTTCTCCGCGTGGAGGCCGAAGTCCGTGGGCTGGCGGTTGAAGCCGTAGATGAATTTGCAGTTGTCGAGGAAGTTGCCGCGGATATCTTCATCGGTCATGACTTTGAACGCCAAGCCGTTTTCTTCCGCATACGACTTGGCCAGGTCGAACCTGGGGAGCAAGTCGTCCTTGTTTTCCTCCAGGTCCTTTCGGTATTTGACTTCAACGATGGTTTGGAGAGAACTACGATGGCGATAGGTGATCAAACAGTCCGGAGTGTATTTCAGCTTTTTCCCGGCCAGTTTCCCTTCCAGGACGAGGGGCTGCTCTTCATATGTGGCAACGGCAGGGTCGAATTCGAGCAGGAGGAAGAAATCTCTTTCCAGCCGGGATTCAAAGGCAATGCTCCGGCCATTCTTCACGCTCGGGAAAAACCCGGTAACGGACCTGAAGTTTTTGGGTATCTTTCGGACAGGCATATCCTTTTCCTCAATAGTAAATTTGTCTCACTATCTCGCGTAAAAATCAAGTCTGTCTCAATATCTTTTATCATAATCCCATATTTCTTTGTGCATCCGCGCAAAGAATGATAGAAATAGTCAGGTAAGTTGAATTGCGATCACTGCTGGATTTCCAAGGGATAAATCATCCATTATGACAGTCTCGGCAACTTATGGAATTGACAGCGGGCAGATTCCCAAGCCCGGGGAGGTCTCGCTGGCTCACAATGGCGTTCTCTTCTTGGATGAGCTCCCGGAATTCAAACGCAATGTATTGGAGGTGCTGCGGCAACCCTTGGAAGATGGTCAGGTCACCATTGCCAGGGCCTCGCAATCGCTCCGCTTTCCCGCAGACTTCATGCTGGTTTCGGCGATGAACCCCTGCCCGTGCAGCTTCCTGGGGTCGGACAAGGAGTGCCTCTGCACCCCTCCGCAAATTCAGCGTTACCGCAGCAAACTCTCCGGCCCCCTGTTGGATCGGATCGATATCCATCTTGACGTGCCTGCCGTAAAGGTGCATGAACTCACAGCCATGCAGGCAGGCGAAACCTCGGCAACAATCAAGGCCAGGGTGAGCAAGGCGCATGGCATTCAGCAGGCGCGCTTTGCAAAAAGAGCCTCGGTGTATTTCAACAGCCAGATGGGGCCAACGGATCTCAAGCGCCACTGCGCCCTCGAC
>JBAZCG010000048.1:0-24519 GCA_041671085.1 Desulfurivibrionaceae bacterium
AGGCCGCTCTTCCATCTCCTCAAGCAGGCGAAGGCTGGCAACCCCATGCCAGGAGGCGTCAAGGAACGGGGCGGCTCTCTGGCTCCGGCCAAAACCGCCTCTTCCGGTCTGGCAGCTGAGGATAAAGGCCCTGGCATTGCCCGGATCAAGGGGCTTTGCCCCCAGAAGGCTCAAGGCCGCAAGAGCGGCATGGCAGTTCTCGATGAACGAGGTGGTTCCCGGGAAAAAGCCGAACCCGCCATCACCGTTCTGCGCGCGCTGGAGCCAACCGGCCAGCATCTCCGCCCCCACGACCGGCTGGCCCCCCATGTTTTTCACGAACAGATACCTGGCAGCATCCTCCACCGCGCAAGGAACAGGCAGCGCCAACAACCGTTTGGGGGCAAGAAAGTCCGGCTCCTCCCCAAGAATCTCCCTGGCTATCCGGCTCACATAATAGGTGGCGGCCAGGGAAGCGTCTCGAGTCAGGCAGGCAACGAGATGGGAACGCACCCGCTCACCATCCATGGCAAGCCCGCAGATACGGCAAGTAATCAGCAGGCGAAAGGTGGTGTCGATTCCCAGCCAGGGCACAGCCAACATCCGGGCAAGATATTCGGCCAGCGCAGGCTCTGCTTGAGGGGTGGGTGACTCTTGGCCCAGGACAAGGGTGATAGCCACGGCCTGGAAGGTGTCTTGGATAGTGGCGGGCAATCGCGGCGTGGCGCCATAGCCGCCCGTGGCCTTGCACCGCTTGTGTACAAAATCCATGAGCGCGTCATAATCCATCTTGCGAGCCATACATTCCCTCCGTTGCGGCTGAACCTCTCATTTCCAACATACCAATTTCCGGCCGCAAAAAAGAGAACATTCTCAACGATTGACAAGAGGTAATACCTGGTCTACGCTTACCATAAATGACGGCGATGGAGTTCGCCTTTGAACGCTTTGCCCGCGAAGCTGATGACTCCTACTCTTAAACCAGGGTGGGAGTTTTTTTATTTCGCCACATTGAGGAATAACCCGTTGAAACAAGAAAAAACCTTTTTCGGCTTCGGCAAAAACGTCTTCTTCACCGGCCTGGTCAGCTTCTTCATGGACGTGAGTTCAGAGATGATCTACCCGCTCATCCCCCTCTTCCTGGCCAACACGCTGGGGGTCAACAAGTCCATGATCGGCCTGATCGAGGGGCTTGCCGAATCAACGGCCAGCCTGCTCAAGGTATTTTCCGGCTGGTTTTCCGACCGGATCGGGCAGCGCAAAAGTCTGATGCTCGCCGGCTATGCCATCTCCACCCTGAGCCGACCACTCATGGCCACTGCCAACGTTTGGCAACAGGTCTTGGGTTCTCGTTTCACCGACCGGCTGGGCAAGGGTGTCCGCACCGCCCCTCGGGATGCGATCATTGCCGAATCCACCCCCTCAACCCACCTGGGCCGAGCCTTCAGCTTCCACCGTGCCATGGACACCATGGGTGCGGTGGTCGGCCCGGCCATCGCTCTTTTTCTCCTCGGGATTTTCAGCAACGACTACCGGAAGGTTTTCTGGTTCTCCATGGTGCCGGGGGTGATTGCGGTCATCCTGATTATCCTCTTTATCCAGGAGAAGAAAAAGCATCCGGCGCCCAAAACGGAGCGGCCCAGGCTGCGCTTCAATCATTTTGACTGGAAGGTGAAATCCTTCATCGTGATCGCGGCCCTGTTCGCCCTGGGCAATTCCAGCGACGCCTTCCTGATCCTGCGGGCGGAGCAGATCGGCATTCCGACGGTGATGATTCCGGCGGTGTATCTGGTATTCAACCTCGTCTACTCCCTGTCCTCCATTCCGGCAGGGATGGCGGCAGACAGATTCGGCAAAAAAAGGATTATCCTGCTGGGATTCATGCTGTTCGCCGGGCTCTACTACGGCTTTGCGGTTGCCAAAAGCGCGGCGGCCATCTGGGCGCTGTTTGGTCTGTACGGACTGTTCATGGGGTTGACCGAAGGGATTCAGAAGGCGTTTCTGGCCACCATCATTCCGCCGGATTTTAAGGCCACCGCCTTTGGGGTTTACGCCGCCGCCGTCGGGCTTGCCATGTTCCCAGCCAGCCTCATCGCCGGCTGGCTCTGGGACCACGTCTCCCCGGCGGCTCCTTTCTTTTTCGGCGCAGCAACGGCGGCCCTATCGGCGCTCCTCTTCATGGCCCTGATTGTCTCAATCAGGCATTCGGAGCGATTGACAGCCGAGTGAGTTTTGCCACAGCGGACTCTCGTTCAGGCTGCCCCTATTTTTCCTGATTTCGGTAGGAGATCACCCGGATCTTTTCCAGGGTGACCATCCCCTTACCGACCATGGCGTTCAGGTCCGGAAGAAAGGCGGCGATCCGATCAGGCCGGTCAACGATCTCGATGACCAGCGGCAGGTCTTCGGACAGCCGCAGGATTTTGGCGGTGTGGATGCGACTGTTCTTGCCAAAACCCATGATTCCCCGAGTTACCGTGGCCCCGGCCAGACCGCGCTTCCTCGCCTCTTCGACAATGATTTCGTACAGCGGCCGCTGGCCGAGCTTGGTGGTTTCACCGATGTAGATGCGGAGCAGTTCCGCTTCCGAGGGGAGTTCCATAGCCATACCTCCTTTTTCAGTAACTATTCAACAGTACCATAGATGAGCGAAAGAGGTCTGCGAAGTGTGCTATTACACATGAGCAGGCCGATGACAAAGCAGATGTGGTGCTGCTGGAAGTTACCTTAAATCAATCTGCCTAGGGCCATCCCCAGGAAAAAAAGCACCAGCCCCACCCCGTTTTGCAGCAGGATATTGCCAAGCCCGTACCAGTGCTGGCCGTCGGCAAAAAGATTTCCGCTCTCGGCGACAAAGGTGGAAAATGTGGTAAAGGCGCCCATGAAACCGGTGAGCAGGATAATCCGCAACTCGCCGGTGCCGCCAAAACGCTCGCTGGTCAGGGTCCAGATCAACCCGAAAAGCAGACAGCCCAAGCCATTCACCGAAACAGTGCCCCAGGGAAAGCTTGCCCCGGCCACCCGCTGCACCAGCCCGGCCAAACCGTAACGGGCCAGGGTGCCGCAGGCCCCGGCAACGGCGAGATAGATCAACTTTTGCCACATCTGTTCTACTCCTACCCCCTGAATGATCCGGGGTCTTTTTTGCCCTTCACTCCGATTCCTTCCACACCGCCAGGGCTTTCTGATACACCTCGGAGCGCGACAGGTCCAGATCCTTGGCAATGCTCGCCACCGCGTCTTTCAGGCTGAGCCCGGACTGCGCACGATGCCAACGCAGCAAATCCTCAAGATTATCCGGTCGCACCGGCGCAGAGGCGCGCAGCCCTGCGATGAGCACCACAAATTCCCCCTTAATGGCCTCCCGTGCCTTGAGCCCGGCCAGGAGTTCAGCCAGCTCGCCGGAGCTGAGCTCCTCATGCATCTTGGTCAGTTCCCTGCCGATCACCGCCCGCCGATCCCCCAGTTCCGCCAGGCAATCACCAAGGCTGGCAATGATCCGCCGGGGCGACTCATAAAAAACCATAGGATGGCTATCATTCTTGAGACCCCGCAGCAATTTCCGCCGCTCGGTCGCCTTGGCCGGAAGAAAACCGAGAAAAAGATGGGAGGGCTCGGTCAAGCCGGCCACGCTGAGCAGGGTGGCCAGGGCGGAAACCCCGGGGACCGGCACCACGCTAATACCGTGCGTCTGGGCGCTGTGCACCAGAATCCCGCCCGGATCGGAGATGCCCGGCGTTCCGGCATCGGAAACCAGGGCCACCTGCGCCCCGGAAAGCAGCCGGGCCACAATCTCCTGGGCGCGGCTCGCCTCCTTTTCCTTATAGTAACTGATCAGCGGGGTATGGATATCGAAATGGCTGAGAAGCTTTCTGGTGTGCCGGGTATCCTCGGCGGCGATCAAATCCACCTCCCGCAGGATGCGCAAGGCCCGGAGGGTGATATCCTCCAGATTGCCGATGGGGGTGGCCACCACAAACAGGGTGCCTGGCTTGCAGGTGGCCCCGGTAACGGGCTGGTCCTCTTTTCCGCGGGGCTGCCTCATACCTGCAGGGCCTCCGGCGGAATAAAGAGCTGGAAGCTGGTGCGGCCGGGGCTGCTCTCGCAGGAGATTTTCCCGCCGCAACGGGTGATGAGCTTTTTCGCCAGATACAAGCCAAGGCCGAGATGCCCTGCCTCAACTTTTGTGGAATAAAACTGTTCGTAGAGATGCGCCGTAGCCTCGGTGGTCAGCCCAGGGCCGTTGTCCTGCACCCGCACCCCGATGCCTTCGCCATCCCGGACGGACTCAACCACAATCTCCGCTCCTTCCATACCCTGCACGGCTTCCAGTCCATTGGCCAACAGAATATGCATGATCTGGTGCAGCTCCAGCTGGAAACGGGTCAGGGACGGCAGCGGTTCGGCCAGGGTCACAACCTTGCGTACCTTGTGCTTGAAGGTCGAATCGGCGGACATGAACTCCACCTCGGTCTCGATAACGGAATTGACCGTATAGGGTCCCCCTTCGGAAAGCTGCCGGAACTCCGGCAGGATCAGGGTCCTATGCAAGATCTGCTGGCTCTGCCGCACCTTGTCCTGCATCTGGGAAAGAGAATCGGCCCTCCGGGTGAGAAGATCGTGCAGGGTGTCCAACTCCGGCGTTGAGTTGGACTGGCGCATCTGCTCCAGCACCGCCATCGCCTTGTCCAGCATCATCCCGGAAAGATCCGTGTGCAGGGAAAAAACCTGAATGATCCCGCCGAGATTGTGGATGATCCCGCGGAACATCCGCCCCATTGCGGCATCCTGACTCTGCACCAGATACGCCTCTTCCCATTTTTCCGATTGCATTGCCCCTCCGCCTCGCAAGGATAAAGGCCTGGACGACCGGCCTCGGTACAGTTTACCCGGAATGGGGGTATAAAATCCAGGCTATTGTCGGCCCGGCTTGAAAACAGGGGGATCACCCGCCACTGGCCCCGGCCGGCACAATGGTGTAGAGTGAAAATAGATGTTTCTCATTGCCAGAACCTTGCGCCTACCGGGGAATCGCCATGCTTCTGCTCGATGTCCCATTCCTGCCCGACCCGCAGTATACGGAATTTCTTGCCGAGTTCCAACCCGCGCTCCACTCCGTCCATTTCAGCCTTTTTCTGGACACTGTTCCCGATGGCCGCCATCGTATCGCAGGCAGCCCGGAGTTTGCCGAGCTGGCCCCTGCCCTGGCCAAACTGCCCACCCCTAAAAAATACGGACTGCTCAACAGCCGCTTCCACCATCCCCGCCTCTATTCCGACAAGGCGGCTTTGCAGAAGATCATCCGGGCGTTGGATACCCTGCTTACGGCAGACACCCTCCACGGCATCACCATTGTCGATTTCTATCTATTGCAAGCGCTTAGCGACACCAGCCCCGAGACCTGCGCCCAGCTTGAGGCGGTGCCCGGAGTCAACTGCATGCTCGACTCCTTTGCCAAGGTGCAAGCCTGCCTTGCCGCCATTGCCAACACCGGTTTCAAGCCCCCGGCGAAAATCAATCTGGACCGCTCCCTGAACCGCAACCTGCCGGAGCTGGCGGCAATCTCCCAGCAGTGCCGCCGCCATTACCCCGAGATCAAGCTGACCCTGCTGGCCAACGAGGGCTGCCTGGACCGCTGCTCATTCAAGCTGGCCCATGACGCCCAGATCGCCTTTGCCAACACAGGCCTGACCGCCAACGAAACCCACGCCTTCAACCAGGAACTCGGCTGCATCCGGGAACTCACCGCGCATCCGGCGGAGCTGTTCAAATCGCCTTTTATCCGGCCCGAGGATATGGAGCAGTATGAGGGGATGGTGGAGGTGATCAAGCTCTGCGGCAGAACATTGGGACCCGCCTTTCTGCAACGAGTGGTGCGGGCCTATGCGGCCCGGCTATATGCGGGGAATTTGCTGAACCTGATGGATACCATGGAATGGCTGACCAAGCGGCTGCATGTGGCCAATGAGGAATTACCTGCGGATTTTTTGACCAGGCTGAGCAGTTGCGACAAGAACTGCCGGGCCTGTTTGTATTGCCGGGAACTTCTGGACAAGAGTGCTCGCCCGTTAGCTTTTCGGCTTGAGGATCTGCGGCAAGGAGAAAATTGATGGAGAGGCGATCAAGCTGCTCCCGCAGACAAGCCTGTTTCCCTTGCAGTTTCAACCATATCTTTGATGCATGGGTTTTGGGCACAGTGGGTGGCCGTTCGATAATTGTCACGACTTTGATGCGTAGTTTTTCCTCACGGTCGTATTGATGAAGCTGTTTAATCCTCGACCGGCAATAGCCAGTGATTTCATGTGTTCAATGTTTCGACTGCCAGCACTAGCGTTGTTGTACAGATAAACATGGCCGTCTTTGAACCGAACCTTTATTGAATCGCTCCCAACCTCATATGACGCGACACCAGATTGACCACCCAAGTTTTTGTAGTGCTCCATTTCGATCCCCTTTGTTTAAACTGCGATCACCTAGGAGAGGTTGCCCACCTCATGCAGGCCGTTTTGAATTTGCCAAGTAGCAATTCGCCAGAAGCGGTGATTTGTAGTAATCCTCATCCAGGAATCTAAGGATCGTCTTAAGCTTCTTCTTTTCATCCGGTATTACGAGCTTCTCCGCGCCGTTATCCATTATGGTTTCTAGTTCAATGTGAAATTCCGCTGCCACAGCCTTAATATCCACCATTGGAACCTTTTCTAGAATTTGGCTCTGGGATATTAGCCAAAACTTTCTACGCACCCAACTGTCTGATATTTCGACTAATCGGCCAGAGCTGTTAACCTTGACACAAGCCATGCTAGCAAATTGCTGAATGTCACCGTCCGTTGCCTCTTTGTAATATTCCGAAACATCGAACATCTGTCGCAACAAATGAAAACTATGAAACTTTAGCGAATTGCCATGAAGGATCGCTGTCAATTTAGAATCGATCGTGAGGCCAATTCCTTCGATTTTTTTATACACGTTCGACGCGTGAAAAATGGACAACCCATTGGTTGAGATAACCCTTCTCTTGTCGAAGTACTGAATTAAGATTGTTGCGACCCCGTTTTGATCTGCATATCCAGAGAATAGAACTTTGATTCTATCGAATGCCTGTGGTGTTGGAGTAACTTCTGGAATTGACAGTGGCTTAAGTACCGCTTCCGCTAGACCATCTATGTCATCGAATTCGCTTATAACAAGAACCTCACCTGGGTCTGGTTTATATTTCCCGTCAAACACAATCTCTTCTTGGCCGTTTTCTTTGAAACCTTTTTCCTGCTCCTGCAAAAAGGCGGTTAAATCCGTTTGCACTTCTTGTGATAAAGAAAATCGAAGTCGCCGGTTTGCTGGATCGTCAGTTAACGCAAACAGATTAAACATCATCTACAACATCCTCCATGAGCATATTTTCCGATATTTTCTTGACTGATTTAATTTCTTTGGGATCTCTAATTTCACGCTTTGATATTAGTGTATAAACCATACCAGCCGATGTTTCTAGCTTGTAAAAACGAAATCTTAGCACTCTCAACAACGGATGTGCTGGCAAAGCGCTTATTAACCAAAGTAGCACTCCTGCAATAGCCAAAATTACTGCTATCGCATTAACCGATATATCAGCACCTTTTAAAACAAGCGGGAGCAAATAACTTCCCACGAATGCTAGAAGCATGAAGTCGTTAGCCTCGACTTTTTTGACCTGAACATGAAACGACTCGCCTTGTGATTCAACCAATTTCATAACAGCAATCGGGATTAGTGAGCCAAGCAAGCCAATAATCCCCAGCTGAAATACATCCGTGCGCCATCCATAAATGTCGTATCTGACGTAGGCCATAGTCATCAGAGCTGGTGAAAAAGCTGAAACAAACAAGCTTGTTTTAAGCCAATTGCGCATTATGGACACACTTCCCTTTGTGCGGCTAACAATATAATAAATCGACATCCCGTCAATGCACCACCCTAGCAAACCTCCATACCAATCACAACACTAAAAAAATACGGATATAACAACCTGCGCCGTGAACCGCCCCCCTACTCGCATCATTCCTTTTTCCGATAAATAACAAATAGTTGTTTCGTTATTACCTATTGGCCAAGCTCTCCTCCCTGCTGGTACAAACACATCTCAACTTTCACCCAAACGGAGGAATACCATGCTTAAACGAATCGCCCTGTCCCTGGCCTTTACCCTGCTGGCTGCCGCTCCCGCCCTGGCGACCAACTACATCACCCCGGCAAACCTTAAGAAAATGCTGGATGCAAAACAGGAAGTAATCATGGTGGATATCCAGCCCGCCGCCGACTTTATGAAGCAGCACCTGCCCGGCTCCATCGAAACCAACGCCTTCCCCGCTAAAAGCGACGAGGAAAAGGGTCGACTGAACAAGGCGCTGCCTGCCATCAACGCCAGCAAGGCCCCGGTAATCGTGCTCTGCCCCCGTGGCAAGAGCGGGGCGAAGAACAGCTACGACTATTTGCAGAGCAAGGGGGTGGTTGAAAACCGGCTGCAGATTTTGGAGGGGGGAATTGCGGACTGGCCCTATGGTGAGATGTTCGTCAAGGGACGTTAGTCTGGTAGGTTGGGTAGAGGAACGAAACCCAACATTTACGAATGTTGACAACAACCCAGCATGATCTGCTTGTCGACCAAAACCGTTGGGTTTCGTTCCTCTACCCAACCTACGCAAATGTCGAAGGGCTCACCGCGAACGGGAAAGTAGATCGGCCGGAGAACGTGGGCATCCTTGTCGGCTGCCCACCTTTTTTCAACCCCGCTCGTCTTCCTGCTTAGGCTGCAACTTGATGTAGATGACGACGATCACAACAGAAAGGCCAAGCACCCCGGCGAGGGCCTGGTGCGAATATTTCATGATCAGATCCTGGTTGCTGCCGATGAAATAGCCGATCCAGGTAAGGACCGTGACCCAGATCCCCGCGCCGAGCAGGGTGTAGAGGGAAAATTTCAGATGATTCATCCCGGCAAGGCCTGCCGGAAGCGAGATGAGGTGGCGGACCACCGGCAGGAGCCTGCCAACGAAGGTCGAGATCTCCCCGTGCCTGAGGAAAAAAGTCTCGACCTTGGCAAACTTCTCCTCAGTGATCCAGACATACTTGCCGTATTTCAACAGAAGCGGCCTGCCCAGATAATGGGAGGCGAAGTAGTTGAGGTAGGCGCCAAAGAGGCTGCCAAAGGTGCCGCAGAGAATCACGGTCAGCATATCCATCTTCCCCGCCTGGACAAGATACCCGGCCGGGGGCATGACAACCTCGCTGGGAACCGGGAATACCGAACTCTCCATGGCCATGAGGATGAAAATCCCCGGATAGCCCATGGCTCCGATACTCTCCACGAGCCAGTTGATGATGTCGTGCATGTAACGCTCCTTGCTGTATTAATGGAGCGCCATTCTATACGGTTCTGCACAAAAAAACGACCAATTCCAATACGCAGCCCCGACGGCGTGAACCATTGGGTTGTCGCTATTACGACAGCGCATCTTTCATTATTCCGGCTCCAATACAGATTCCCCGAAATCAAATAGGCTTTTGGTTGCTATGAGGCCCAAAACCCTGGCTGAAATTGCTTGGTAATCAGAAAGACATGTGGCTTGTCCTGTAGTTACAATCCCGGATCAACACTCCCTTCATCACACAACACATCCTCCAGCTTCGCAGTCATTTCCTGCAAAACATTTTGAAAGCGTGCGTGATAGTGCCAGAAAACGGCAATGGCCTTTTCGCCGGCCGGGGTCAGGATAGCGCCACCGCCGCCCTTGCCGCCCCGGACGGTGACCACCAGAGAGCAACCTGCCTGTCGGGTCATGGAATCGAGCAGATCCCAGGCATGCTTGTAGGACATCTCCATAGACTTGGCCGCCTTGGCGATGGAGCCGTGGTCCCGGATGCGCTCCAGCAGCACCACCCGCCCGTAACCAAGAAAGGTGCCTTCGGGGCCTTCCAGCCAGAGCCTACCCCGCCACTCAAGGCCGGATTTCAATTTCACTGTGTCTTGTGCTTTGTTCTTTTTCATGTCGTGATATTTAACAATATGCACCGGTTACGCAAAGGCTTTTCGTATAAAAATAAATCCCGCCTGTCTCAATCTTGGCCTGTCTGCCTTGGTACTCTCAATCAAGATTACAAGTATGCCTCTCAACATCGCCATTTCTACGACATACGCCGAGGAAACGGAAAAAGACTTCCCTTAAAATATGAAGGAGGAAAAGGCGATGTCGTGTGAAGAAAACCTGGATAGCAAAGGATTGTCGAGACGGCAGGTGGTAATCGGAGCAGGCGTACTGACCGCCGGGGCAGCCCTTGCGCACTTCGGCGGTTGGCCGGGTGCCGCTTACGCCAAAGGCGGCCCCACGGAAAAATGGCCCTGGCCCTACAAAAAGCTTGACCCAACCAAGACTGCGGAGCTTGCCTACAACGAGTGGTACAGACTTTTCTGCGGCGCTGCCGTGATAAGCAGCGTTTTCACCCAACTGCGTGAGACGGTGGGAGAGCCCTACCGCTCCTTCCCCATCGACTCCTTCGTCTTTCTTGAAGGCGGCATGGCGGGATGGGGAACGGTCTGCGGCTCCAACGCCGGCGCAAACATCGTCGCCAACATGATCATCGGCCCAAGGATTGCCGGAAATGACGCCGGGCACCAAATCGGTGCGGACATGCTGGATTGGTACTCCAATGCCTCAATGCCCATTTTCGTGCCCAAAAATCCGAAAATAAACCCGGAGCAGATACCCCATACGGTCAGCGAATCCCCGCTCTGCCACGTTTCCGTGGGCAAGTGGATGAAGGCGGCGAACAAGCCGTTGAGCAGCCCGGAAAGGAAGGACCGTTGCGCACGGGTAGCGGCCAGTGTCGCCTATCATCTGGTGGAAAAACTCAACAGCTGGAAAGACGGCAAGTACGAGCCAACCAGCACCTGGGCTCCAGTCTCGGAATTCGGTATCAACGCGCAGCAAAACTGTATGGAATGTCACGGCTCTGACATCCCCTCTGCCCCACGAGCCCCAAAGAGTTAAAAGCGTTTCTTCCCCTTGCCATGAAAGGCGGTCTGCCATCTGCGGGCTGCCTTTCATGGCGCCAAGAAGAGGTTGTATTTTTTATGGACAAGACGATTCTTCTGGTTGATGACGACAAGCTGTTCCGGGAACGACTGGCAAAGGCCTTTCGCCGACGGGATTTCACGGTTTTCACCGCTGGCGGCTTTGATGAAGGCTTGTGGCTCATCCTCGAACAGAGGCCTGCCATGGCGGTGATCGACCTGAAGATGCCGGGTAAATCGGGGCTGGAGCTCATCGCTGCGGCCAGGGAAGCTAATCAAAAAATCCAGATGGTCGTGCTCACAGGTTACGGCAGCATCGCCACGGCCACGGAGGCAATGCGAATAGGTGCGCGCGATTACCTGACCAAGCCTGCCGACGTAGACGATATTCTGAACGCCTTTGCCAAAGGCCCTAACCGTACCATCAAGACAGATCAGTATAATTTCCCTACCCCATCCCTGGCCCAGGCCGAATGGGAGCATATTAACCGGGTAATCACCGGCTGCAGCGGCAATATTTCCTTGGCTGCCAAGCAACTGGACCTGCACCGGAGAACCCTACAACGAAAGCTACAGAAGTACCTTAACCTCCACCCGGAGGCATAGTCATGCCCCCGCCACCATCCATGCGGGATTCGGCATAAGGGCGGCGGTCCGGGAAATGTCCGGTATCAGGTGCCACATAATCCGGGCGAAAACCTCAGCAACAAACTTGCAACGTAAACGCGTTGCCCTTCACACCATTACCGACCAACATCGTTTTTAAAGAGTCCTGCAAAGATTTCGCGCAACAATGATTCGTCAATTTTCGCCATCAGTCGTTCCTCATATTCATCTTTCTCCGGCTCCGTCCAGGTGTACGCAACGGATTGCTGGCGATTTCCCACACTCAACTGTGGGACGGGCGCGGATTCGATCTCATCCTGATGGTCACGGTTGTTTTCTATCCAGCGCTGGCAGTCGTCATGGCTGCCGATATAGATAAAGACCAGCCGCCTTTCCCTTTTCAGGGCAATGAGCCGGAAGCCGCAGGAAAGATCATACTTGCGGCAATCATTCAGGCGCAATTCCCCGTGGCGGGTGCGTTTGCACTCCGCCTCCTCGTGCAGGGGGTTGGTCTGCAGATCGGCGATAATCCTTTGTGCCCGCTCGGCCACAATACGTTCGTTCTTGCCGGCCTTGGCCATGGCCACCAATCGTTTGGCAAACCTCCGGGTCTGATGAATCTCCAGGCAAACCATTTCCATGATCACATCCCTGCCCCGTGCAGGGCTGCGCCCAGGGCGCCGGTGATATCCGGCAGCTCCGGCACCAGCACCCGCACCCCAGGCAGCCTTTTTTCGAGCAGCTCCACCATGCAAGGGTTTCGCGCCACCCCGCCGGAAAAGGCGACCGCCTCGCCATGGCCAAGCCGGGCCAGCATCCCGGCCAGACGGTCGGCCACCGCAGAATGCACCGCCCTGGCAATCCGGTCGCGGGGGATACCCCGGTTCTTCATGGAGATCACCTCGGACTCGGCAAAGACCGTGCACATGGAGTTGATCTGCACCTCCCGCTCGGCGCCAAGGGCTGCCAACCCGAATTCCGCCAAGGTGTATGCCAGGGAGGCCGCCATGATCTCCAGAAAACGTCCGGTGCCGGCGGCGCATTTGTCGTTCATCTGAAAGTTGCTCACCCGGCCTGCCGCGTCCAGACTGATCACCTTGGAATCCTGCCCACCCACATCAACGATGGTGGTGCAGCCGGGAAACCGGTGGAAGATGCCGACGGCGTGCGCCTTGATCTCGGTGATCACCGCATCGGCGAAATGCTCGGCGGCCAGATGGCGGCCGTAGCCGGTGGCCACCACGGCCTTGGCGCGGTACCGGCTGATCATCTTCTCTGCCTGGTGGTGCGGCTCAAAATCGGATGCGGCAATCCGATAATCCACCAGTCGCTCCCCGTCCCAGACCGCCATCTTGACGGTCCGGGACCCCAGATCAACCCCGATGTACATATCTATCCCCGGATCTGTTCAAGAAAGGCCTCGATCCGTGTCTGGACCTGGCCGATATCCTCGGCTGAGTAGTCGGACTCGATGAACAGGTAGGGGATTTTCTCCCGTTCACAGGCCTGGCGGATGCGGATTTCCTCGATATTGTAGGTATGACAGAATTGGAGGGAGTAGTTGATGATGCCTTGGGCCTTCGAGTCACGGAACTCCTTGATGACCTGGGTAATCCGCTCGTTGTTGGGGGTAAAGCAGGAGCAGTCGATCTCCTTGTACCGATCGGTGAGGGAAACAAGCATCCCTTCCATGTTAGTAAAGGACTCGTCGATCAGATCCTTGAAGTACCGGGTGCCGATGCACGACTCCTCGTTGACGATCACCGCACCCGCCCCCTCCACCAGATGGTGAATCTTCCAGTTGGGCAGAGCCATGGGGGTGCCTGCCACCATCACCCTGGTGGCATTCTTCGTCGGCACCGCTACGCCGTTTTTGATCCGTTCCTCCAGCTCGTCGCAGAGCGCATTGACCTTTTCCGCAAAACGCACCGGCTCGTCATAGAAGGCGATCTGTTCGATGAGCAGACCGTCCTTGCCGCTGATCGGAGTCGGGTTGTGATGGCGCAGGGAGTTGAGCCGCTGCAAGGCCCTCCGCTTGTTATTCATGACCGTGATGGCGAAAATCATGTCTTCTTCGCTGATGGCCCGCCCCGCCACCTCTTCCACCTTGGCCTTGAAATCCTTGACCTCGGCAAGCCAGAGATCGAGATCCCGCTGCCGCTTGAGCTGGGGAATTTCCATGACATAGGTGGGGACCATGGTGTCGAGAAGCTCCCAGGTCTTTTTCTTGGCGTCGCAGGTGGTCTCGCCGTAGACGAAATCCACGGCCTGGAAATAGGGACAAATCCGACCGACCTTGAAGCCGAAGGCGGATTTGACCATGGGGCAGATATTGCGCGGCAAAATTTTTTCCGCATCCGGGACCGAACCCTGAGAACCGCCGCACAGACCGACACAAATACCGCCTGCCGCAAGCACGATCTCCTCGGGGATATAGACGCAGAAGGTGCCGATCACCGGCCGCCCTTCGGCCTTGGCGGCCAGCAGCTCCTTGATGCGGCCGCCGTGGATCTCGGCGATCATGTTGTCGAAATAGGCCATGGAGCTGGGCCGCTTGGCCTGTGAGAGAAAGGTCTTTTGATACATCTCCCCCAGCATCAAGCGGGCCTTGTCAAAGCGGGGCACGTCCATGTCGAGCTCGGCCCACATTTCCGGGTAGGCCTTTATTTCAAAGGGTGTTGTGGTCATTGTGATCTCCTTATCGAGGTCTCGCTTCCTGCCCCGAGTGTCCGGGGCAGGAAGCCTTGTTTGCCGGTTTTGTCTAACAACCGCAGGAACCGCTGGAACAAGAGCCCCCGCCGCAGCCGCCACCGCCCAATTTTTTCTCCGAGCTCACCGCAAAACCGCCGCCCCCGTTGCAACCGCAGCCCGAGGTGGATTTGACGAAATCGACCTTGATGGCCCCGGTGGTGGCAAACATCCCGCCATCCACGAGAAAGGTGATGCCGCCTTCCTCAAACACCTGGTCGGAGTCTTTTTTTTCATCCAGACCAAGACCCAGGCTTGCCCCGGCGCAGCTGTTCTGCATGACCACCCGGATGGCCGAGTCGAGATTGTTTTTTGTCAGGTGTTCCTTGAGATTGGTGATCGCTGATTCCGTTACTTCAAGCATGATTTTCTCCTTAGTGTGGGTTGAACTGAGAATAGAGTTTTTAGATAAACAGCTCATTCAGAGCCTTGTCGCATTCGTCATGCACCAGCCCGGCTATGGTTGTGCGGGAAAAGTCCCCGCCCTTCATCATCTTTTTGGATGCGTTGAGCAGACCGGTCCTGATCTTGCGGTCTCTTGCCGCTTCGGCTGCCAGGTTGAGCTTTGCCCGCAGGACGATGGGGTCAAGCCCCTCGCTGCTGCCCAAAGGCCCAAGTTTCGCTGCCTGCTCGGTAAAACGGGTGATGATCTTCACGAAGTTCGGCCCCTCGGCCGCCGAGGCCCAGTCGATGAGAAAGCGATCCTTACTCACTCCCAATCGGGCAAGGGCCTCGTGCACTAAGGCAGCGGAGACCAGAGCGTGGTAGTTGCCGTCCTGGTAGTGGCATTCGCCGGGATGGCAGCCGCCGACAAAAACCGCATCCGCCCCGGCGGCCAGCCCTTCTAAGGGGAAAGACGGGTCGAGCCTGCCGGTGCACATGATCCGGATGACCCGCAGGTTGTGGGGATACTGGTAGCGGCCCACCCCGGCTGAGTCAGCGGCGGTGTAGCAGCACCAGTTGCACAAAAAGCCCAAAATTTTCGGTTGATAGTGTTCAGTCATTGTTCGATCCTTCGCCAAAAGCGTAGATTTGCGCCCGGATTCCCTCCACGGTGAAACGGCCCATATCGATGGCCATGGTAGGGCAGCGGGCCGCACACACCCCGCAACCCTTGCAGGAGGCGGTCAGGGTTTGCGCCTTGCGGGGCTTCGCCTCCTTGTCGATCTTGATGGCCTTGTATGGACAGAAAGATTCGCATGCTCCGCAGCCGATGCAGAGATCCGGATCGACATGGGAAACAATTGGTTCCGGAGAAATGGAACCCTTGGCCAGGGGCTGACAGGCCCGACCCGCTGCCGCCTGGGCCTGGGCAATGGTCTCGTCCATGGTCTTGGGTCCATGGGCCAGGCCGCAGACATAGACCCCGTCCACCGCCAGATCAACCGGCCGCAGCTTGACGTGGGCCTCTAGATAAAACTTCTCGGCGGTGACCGGCACCTTGAGCATCCTTGCCAAAAGCGACGGGTCTTCCGGCACGATGCCCACCGACAGGACCAGCAGATCCGCTTCCCGCTCCACCTCTTCCCCGAGAATCGGGTCAAAAACCGTGATCTTGACCGGACTTGCCTTGCCGTGCCCCGCCCGCACCCGGGGCGGATTATCCGTCTGGTATCGGGTGAAGATCACCCCCAGTTCCCGGGCCTTGCGATAATCGTCTTCCAAAAAACCGTAAGCCCGCATGTCCCGGTACAGGATGGTGATGGCCAATTCGGGAGCAAGGGCCTTGAGGCGCAGAGCGTTCTTCAGGGCTTGACCGCAGCAGACCCGGCTACAGTAGGCCAGATCCTCGCCCCGCGAGCCCACGCAATGGATCATGACCACCTGTTTCATCTTGGCACCAAGCGGTCGGCTCGCAGCCAGCCGTTTCTCCAATTCCAGCTGGGTCATGACCCGGTCAGAATCGGGGTACAGGTACTGTTGCGGCTCATAGGCTCTGCCGCCGGTGGCGATCACGGCCACGCCGTGATGCACCACCTCGCTGCCCGTCTCCCCGGCAATGGTGGTGGTGAAGTTGCCCACATAGCCGGAGATGTCGGCCACCGTGGCCTTGGTGCGCACGGTTATCCGAGGATGGTGGGTCACCCTGTTGATCAAGGTTTGCATGGATTTCCGGGGGTCATCGCCAAAGCGATCCGCAGTGAGCAACAGCGCCCGACCGCCCAGAGCCTCCCCCTGCTCGACCAGGGTGGTTGCAAATCCCTGCTCGGCAATGGCCAGGGCCGCAGTCAATCCGGCCAAGCCGCCGCCGATGACCAGCGCAGCCGGGGTGACGGGCAACCGCTGCTCCGGCAAGGCCACGAGATGGGCCGCCTTGGCCACGGCCATGCGGACCAAATCCTTGGCCTTGTCCGTGGCCTTTTGCGGTTCGTGCATGTGGACCCAGGAGCATTGATCCCGGATATTGGCCATCTCGAACAGGGCGCGGTTGAGGCCCGCTTCCCGCAGGGTGGCCTGGAAGAGCGGTTCGTGGGTCCGGGGAGTGCAGGCGGAAACCACGATGCGGTTCAGGTTGTGCTTTTTGATGATCTCCACCAGATGCTGCTGGGTATCCTGGGAGCAGGAATAGAGGTTGTCGGTGGCATAGACCACCCCCGGCAGCTCCTTGGCGTAATCGCGCACCGCCCGGACATCCACGACCCCGGCGATGTTGATCCCGCAATGGCAGACAAAAACGCCGATCCGGGATTCCTCTCCGGAGATGTCGCGCTCCGCTGGAAACTCGGCCCTGGTCATCTCCGTGCCGCGCGCCAAGGCCAGTTGCCCGGAGCAAAGGGCCGCGGCCCCGCCGGCCTGGGTCACCGAATCGGGGATGTCCTTGGGCCCCTGGAAGGCGCCGATCACATAGACGCCGGGCCGACTGGTGGCCAGGGGCGCATCGTTGCCGGTTTGGGCAAAGAGGTAGCGGTTCAGCTCGATGCCGGCCGCCTGGGCAAGCTGCTCCGCGTCGTCGGGCGCTTCCAGACCCTGGGAAAGGACGACCAGATCGAACTTCTCGGAATGATGTTTGCCGTCCTCGGTGGCCCAGTTGAGCAGCAAGCCGCCGTCGAACACATCCTCCACCTTGGGCGGTCGGGCGTAGATCACCCGGAGATTGTTTTCGGCAATGGCCCGCTCCCTGGCGGCGTCAAAGCCCTTGCCGTGGGTGCGGACATCCATGTAGAAGAGGGTGATCTCGGCATTGGGATCATGCTCGCGGGCGAGAGACGCCTGCTTGATCGCGTACATGCAGCAGACCGAGGAACAGTAATTGTTGCCGCAGTTTTCATCGCGGGAGCCGATGCACTGTAGAAAGGCGATCTTCCGGGGGTGTTTTTCGTCCGAGGGCCGGACGATCTCGCCGCCGGTTGGGCCGGAGGCGCACATCAGCCGCTCGTGCTCAAAGGCGGAAAGCACATCCGCAAACCGGCCCCAGCCGTAGCGGCCAAGCACCTCCTCGCTCACCCGGCCGAATCCCGGCGCCAGAATCACCGCACCCACCGGAATCTCCACGATCTCTTCCTGCTGGTCGAAGCGGATGGCTCCGGCCTGGCAGGCCACGGCGCAGAGGCCGCAGGTATCGTAATTCAGTTTAAGGCAGGCCTTGGCGTCGATATGGTAGCTGGTGGGCACGGCCTGGGCATAATCGATATGGGCCGCGTTGGTGACCGCCAAATTCTCGTTGTACTCATCGCCGATCTGCTTGAGGCAATAGAGGGTGCACTGGCCGCAGCCGGTGCAGATCTCCTCGTCGATGTAGCGGGGTTGTTTTCGGATTTTGGCCGTGAAGCTGCCCGACTCGCCGGAAAGGGCGATCAATTCCGACTTAGTCAGGATTGCGATGTTGGGGTCGCGGCCCGCCTCCACCAGCTTGGGGGCCAGGATGCAGAGTGAGCAGTCGTTGGTGGGAAAGGTTTTGTCCAGCCGGGCCATGACGCCGCCGATGGCGCCGCTTTTCTCGACAAGATAGACCTTGAGGCCGAGTTCGGTGAGATCAAGGGCGGCCTGAACACCGGCCACCCCGCCGCCCACCACCATGACCGAACCGACCGTCTGTCGGGCAGACGGATTGGGTACGGGAGCGTGCATAGTTCCTCCTTCACTGTACGTTGCCGGAAAATCATTCCGGAAATGCCGCGGCTCTCTGCAACCAGCCACGGACAACGTCAGCGAACAAGGGGGAAATTACCCGTGTTGACGCCTTGGACCGTGCGAAAGGCAGGAGGAGCCGCAATATCGTCCAGCCCGAACCGGGCCGGCCGGCTTACGCCGGAGTCTTGCTCAAATGTGTTGCAATCTACGCTTCAAAACAGCTCTCCTTAAAAAGGGATGGAATGTGTGAACTCCCGAACCTAGCGAAGCCCAGGTATAAAGTCAAATCGAATATTCCGAACAATCACATGCCATTACATTCAATTTCCCGATACGACTTGCCAGACGCGCCGAGTCGTACCTAGTCGGCGCGTACGGAGACGGTAAATCCGGCCTTGACATCCGGGCACAGTCATTTTAGTATATGATCAATTACTCATACATTAAAAGGAGCCCCCATGCCGACAGACCGCTGCCAATGCCGGATTGTCCACGAACAGCAGGTGGAAAAAGCCAGAAAAGCCGCCCTGCCCTCCGCTGAGATCGACAAACTCGCCCAATTCTTCAAGGCCTTTGCCGACCCGACCCGGCTCAAGATTCTCCAGGCCTTGCACCAGGAGGAGATGTGCGTCTGCGATCTGGCCGCCTTTCTCGGGGTAAGCGAATCAGCGGTGAGCCATCAGCTGCGGATGCTCCGGCAGATAGCCCTGGTGGCCAATCGGCGCGAGGGGCCGGTGCTCTATTATCGGCTCACCGATGCACATATCAGCCAGCTTGTCCTCGTGGCGCTGGATCATATTAGGGAGTAAATCATGCACCTTCTCATCAGCATTCTCAACGAATCCTGGCAGCTTCTTCTGGACGCCGCCGTCTACATCCTCTTCGGCATCCTCATCGGCGGCCTGCTCAAGGTCTTTCTCTCGCCCGCCTATGTGGCCCGCCATCTGGGCCAAGGCCGCTACAGCTCCGTATTCAAGGCCGCCCTGTTCGGGGTTCCCCTGCCCCTGTGTTCCTGCGGGGTGCTGCCTGCGGCGGCGGCCTTGAAACGGCAGGGCGCCAACAACGGCGCCACCACCGCCTTTCTCATCTCCACCCCGGAGTCGGGCATCGACTCCATCAGCGTCAGCTATGCCCTGTTGGACCCGATCATGACCGTGGCCCGGCCCCTGGCCGCCTTTGTCTCCGCCCTCATTGCCGGGTGCATCGAAAACACCTACAACCCGCCCAGGCCCCAATTGGCCATGGCTGCCGATCTTGCCTGCGCGGTGGATGGCTGTTGCAGCGGGACAGACTGCCCGCCTGCCGAACACGCCAGGCACCACACCTTGCTGGAAAAGATCCGGGCCGGAATGGGCTATGCCTTTGGCGAACTCTGGGGGGATCTGGCAGGCTGGTTTTTCATCGGGTTGCTGCTGGCCGGGATGATCTCCGCCCTGGTGCCGGAAGACCTGATCACCAGCTATCTTGGCGGGGGCTTTGTGGCCATGCTCTTGATGGTGGCCTTCGGCATTCCGCTGTACATCTGCGCCACCGCCTCCACCCCCATTGCCGCCGCCATGATCCTCAAGGGCGTCAGCCCCGGCGCGGCCCTGGTCTTTATGCTGGCTGGCCCGGCCACCAACATGGCCGCCATCTCGGTGCTGGTCGGCCTGCTGGGCCGTCGCGCCACCGTGGTCTACCTGACCTGCATTGGAGTTACCGCCGTGATCTTCGGCCTGGCTCTTGATGGCGTCTACGCGATTATGGGCATCTCGGCCAAGGCCATGGTCGGTCAGGCCGGGGAACTTATACCCTACCCCTTCCAGCTAGCCGCAGCCCTGGTGATTCTCGCCCTATCAGTCAGACCGATGGTTACAGCAATCCGGAGCTGGTTTAAGAAAAGTGGTGATGGCTCGGACAACGGCTGCGGCTGTGACGGCGCTTGCGGGAGCAAGGCCGGAAAAAGCAGCCACCAGGAAGATCAGAGATAAAACGGGGGGCGAGAAACTACTTGAATATGGGCAGAGAATCCGCCTCTCCGGGAACCCCGTCAATGGGCAGGGTGATGGTGAACAGCGCCCCTTTACCGCGCGCGCTCTTGGCCGTGATATCGCCACCGTGCCGCTTGACAATACCATAGCTCACAGACAATCCCAGGCCGGTGCCTTCCACCGCCGGCTTGGTTGAGAAAAACGGCTCAAAGATCGAGCCCAGATCCTTCTGTAGGATGCCCTTGCCCGTATCCTGGATGAAAATCCGGACCTTCTCTCCGCTCACCTCGGTAGTAATGGTGATGGTACCGCCGGTTTCGGGGATGGCCTCTTCGGCGTTGCCGATCACGTTGAGGAGCACCTGCTTGATCTGGTCCGCCACCGCCTGAATCCTGGGCAGTTCTTGAGCAAAATGCCGCTCCACCGTGATCTGCCTGTCGCTGAGCTTCTTTTTGCCAAGCAGGAGCAGCTCCTCGATGATCCGGTGCAGGTCAACCGCGGCAACCTTGCCGGTGGTGGGCCGGTTGAAATCCTGCAAGGTGCTGATCAGATCCTTGACCCGCACGCATTCGCCGATGGCAACATCGAGCATCTCGGCGTCGCCCTTCTCCAGCTTCACATACTTGCGCAGCCCCTGCAAAAAATTGCGGATGCCGATGATCGGATTGCCGAATTCGTGGGCGATGGAGGCGGCCAGCTTGCCCACCGCGCTGAATTTCTCGGCATGGAGCAGCTGCTCGTAGGTGCGGCTCAGCTGCTCCGTCCGCTCCTCGACCCGCGCCTCCAGGGCGTCGTTCATCCGCCGGACCTCAGCCTCCATGCGCTTGCGGTCGGTGATGTCCTGCAAGGTTTCGATGGCGCCGATGATGTCCCCGGCCAGGTTCTTGATCGGGGCGGCGGTGAAGAAAAGCCACTTGCTCTCGTGGCCGAAGTCGAAAAAATCCTCCGCCTCATAGGCCCCCTTTACCAGGGAGGAGGGCCGGTACTTGCCGGTGTAAAACTTGGCGATATCCGCCTCTTCAGCACCGTTGAGCACCAGATCTGCGAGAATGGGCCGCTGGTACAGATAAAAAGCCTTCCACTGATTCTGGGTCCCCACCATCTCGCTGGCCGAAAGCCCGGTCATCACGGCACAGGCCTTATTCCAGTGGGTGAGGGTATGGTTTTCGTCGATAACAAAGATGGGGATCGAACTGGCCTGCAAGATCTGGCTCAACCTCTCCCCGCTTTCCAAGAGATCCTCCTCGGCCTGCTGCCGCTCGATGATCTCCTGGGCCAGAATCGCGTTGTATTCCTGATAGCTGCGGGTCCGAGTGGCAAGCTGTTTCTCCAAAGCGTCATAGGCCCGGCGCAGTTCGGCCTCCCTTCTTCGCTCCACAGTCACATCCCGGATCACCTCGGAAAACCCGGCCAACCGGCCATTATGGTGCACTGGGGCAAATGAACGCTCGAAGGTGCAGACCCCGCCCTCCGGGCAGGTCCGGTTGAAATCCACGGTGAACTTCTTGCCGGAAAGCGCTCGCTGGTAGAGGTCGCTGGCCCAGGCCCGCTGGCTGCTGGGCAAAACGTACTGGTGGCGTGAGCCGGGGCCGACCGTGAGATTAAAAACCTCTTTGAGCAGGCGGACATAGGCGGAATTGACAAAAACAAACCGTGCCTCGGTATCAAGCAAGGCCATGCCTTCCTGCCTGCTTTCCAAAAGCGCGTTTGCATCGAGAGCCGTTTGCGAAATGAGGGAATCTGCCATGAACGTATGTGCCGAAAAGGTGAAGGTTGGGGGAAAGCGTCTCCGAGGTACCGTAAAGCAGAACCGCTGAGTTTTCCATCAAAAAAGAACCGGCTCCACAGCCAGTCCATGATTTACATCCGCCCCGGGAATTGGTATCAATCAGATATGGTAGAAAAAAGTGTGCCTCCCATGAAATACAGCCTGCAACACCGCTACATCGTCACAGTGCTTGCCCTGGTGCTTGGCGCTGTCCTGGCCCTGGGAGGGGTATTTTTCATAACCCTGCGCTCCGCCACCCGCTCAATCACCCACCAGAGCATCGACACCATCCGAGAAGTCATGTTCGACCAGTTCCGGCATCGTGGCACTGTCATGGTCAATCTGCTGGCCGATAATCTTGCCGGACCGCTTTCTCTTGCTGATCTGACGGCAATCCACCACCTGGGCGTCTCTGCCCTGGAACAAAAGGATGTGCAGTACTTCTATGTCTTCACTCCCCAAGGCGAGATCCTTGACGATGGCCGGGCAGATGCCCCCACCCCAGGCAAACGCCTGACAGACCCGGTCTCGGAACAGGCAGTGGCCGCCGAAAAAACCCTGGTGCAGATCAAAGACGAGGCCATGGATGTGTCCATGCCCATTTTTGTTGGCGATACCCACCTCGGCGGGGTCCGGGTCGGCTTTTCCCTGAAGACCGTCAACAGGGAGATGGAAGAGCGGATCTCCGCCTTTCATGAACTGGGGCAGAAAAAGCACGATGAAGCCCTGACCATGCTCTTCTTTCTCTCCACCTGTTTTATCGCCATCGGGATCACCCTCGCCTATTTTCTTGCAAGGAACATGAGCAATCCGGTTCTGGAGCTGGCCCATTACGCCCAACGGATCGGCCAGGGCGATTTCGGCTTTCGCTTTTCCCTAAACCGCAGGGATGAGCTTGGTCTGCTCTCAAGAACCATGAACGAAATGGCCCTACAGATCAACGAGAAGAACAAGGCCCTGCTTGAGGCCCACACCCTGCTGGAAAAACGGGTGCAGGACCGCACCAGGGAACTGCTGCTCGCCAAGGACAAGGCCGAAGCCGCCAACCGGGCCAAATCCAATTTCTTGGCCAACATGAGCCACGAAATCCGCACCCCGATGAACGGGGTGATCGGCATGACCCAGCTTGCCCTGCTGGCTTCGCCGCCCCCGGAACAGCGAGAATACCTGGAGCTTATCGAAAAGTCTTCCTACCGGCTCCTGAATGTGGTCAACGACATCCTGGATTTCTCAAAAATAGAGGCCGACAAGCTTGAGCTGACGGTTGCGCGCTTTGACCTGCGGGACACCATTGCCACGACCATCCGTGAGTTCTCCTTCAAGGCCAAGGAAAAAGGCATTGCCCTCGATTGGAGCGTTGCCGACGAAATTTCGGAGACCTTCATGGGGGACGTGGGCAGGTTGAGCCAGATCCTCATCAACCTCATCGGCAACGCCCTCAAGTTCACTAAGGCGGGAAGCATCTCGGTGCGGGTTGAAAAGGAATACGCCGAGTTGGATGAAATCATCGCGCATTTTTCAATCACGGACACCGGCATCGGCGTTTCCCCGGCACACCAGGCTTCGATCTTCGAGGCCTTTTCCCAGGCCGATGAATCCCACAGCCGCCCCTATGAAGGCACCGGCCTGGGACTTGCCATCTGCGCCAAGCTGGTTGCCCTGATGAACGGCCAAATCTGGGTGGAAAGCGCCGAGGGCCAAGGCTCTGTTTTCCACTTCACCGCCCTGCTGAAAAAAGCGGCTGAACAACCCGGCCTGGACGAAAGCGACATGCACGGGCTACCCGCCGAACCACCCCAAGGGCAACCCGGACCGCAGCTTGCGATTCTTCTGGTGGAAGACAATCTGGTCAATCAGAAGGTGGCGGGAAAGATGCTGGAACGCTCCGGCCATCGGGTGACCATTGCCAACAATGGCCAGGAGGCGGTTGACGTCTTTGCCCAGCAGCCCTTTGATCTGGTGCTGATGGATATCCAGATGCCGGTGATGGATGGATTTGAAGCGACCCAGGCAATCCGCGACCTGGAAAAAGCATCCGGCAGGCACACGCCCATCATCGCCCTCACCGCCCACGCCATCAGCGGATACCGGGAAAAATGCCTGGAACTGGGGCTGGACGACTATCTCTCCAAGCCGATCAAGATCGCCGACCTCAACGCCAAAATCGCCGAACATCTTCCGCAAAGGCCGAACACCCACCGCGAAACCGCCTGACCTTACCGGACGACATCCACCGCCTTTTTGAAATCCCGCTGTTTCCAGAGCAGATAGATCGCAGGATAGATGAGCAGTTCAAGAATGGCCGAGGTGCCGATCCCTCCCACCATGGGCGC
>JBAZCG010000049.1:0-24326 GCA_041671085.1 Desulfurivibrionaceae bacterium
GTACATGGCCGCGGAAAAGGTTACCCCAGAGGCGATCAATTTCATGGCCACCCATGGCCGGGGCCTCATCTGTCTGACCCTGACCCCGGATCATCTCGAGCAGTTGCAGATCCCCATGATGGTGCAGAACAACAAGTCCCCCTTTGAAACGGCCTTCACGGTCAGCATCGAGGCCACCACCGGGGTCACCACCGGCATCTCCGCGGCGGATCGGGCCAGGACCATCCTGGTGGCCGCCGATCCCAACGCCAAGCCCAGTGACATCGTCAGCCCAGGGCATATCTTTCCTCTGCGCGCTCGGCGGGGCGGGGTTTTGGTCCGCACCGGCCAGACCGAAGGCTCGGTTGATCTCTCCCGCTTGGCCGGTCTGCATCCTTCCGGGGTGATCTGCGAGATCATGAAGGAAGACGGCACCATGGCCCGGATGCCCGACCTGGAGATCTTTGCCAAGGAGCACGACCTCAAGATCGCCACCATCGCTGATCTCGTCGCCTACCGGACCCGCGAGGACAAGCTGGTTCACCGGGCCGCCGAGGCCAAGATTCCCACCCGCTACGGCGATTTCCGGGCCATTGTCTACACCAACGATGTGGACGAACTCGAGCATGTTGCCCTGGTCAAGGGGGAGATCGACCCCACCAAGGAGATCATGGTCCGGGTGCATTCCTCTTGTCTTACCGGCGATGTCTTCGGTTCCAAGCGCTGCGACTGCGGCGGGCAACTGCACAGCGCCATGCGCATGGTCGAGCATGAGGGCGCGGGCATCATCCTCTACATGCAGCAGGAGGGGAGGGGTATCGGCCTGATCAACAAGATCAAGGCCTACGCCCTTCAGGAGGGCGGGATGGACACGGTGGAGGCCAATGTGCATCTGGGCTTCAAGGCCGATCTGCGCGATTACGGGATCGGCGCCCAGATCCTCCGGGATCTCGGCGTCCGCAAGATGCGGCTCATCACCAACAACCCCAAGAAGATCATCGGCCTTGAAGGCTATGGCCTCAAGGTCACGGGACGGCAGGCCATCGAGATGGTGGCGGAACCGGAAAATATCGATTACCTGAAGGCCAAGAAGGACAAGCTTGGCCATATGCTGGATCTGTTCACCGGCAGCAAGGATACAAAAAACTAAGTCTTTGTTCACTTTTTGGAGGAAAAACGATGCCGAAATTTTTTGAAGGGAAACTACAGGCCGAAGGGAAGAAATTCGGGATTGTCATTGCCCGGTTCAACTCGTTCATTGCCGAGCGTCTGCTGGAAGGCGCCCTGGACACCCTGCTGCGTTCCGGGGTCAAGGATAAGGAGATCGAGGTGGCCAGGGTTCCCGGCGCCTTTGAGATTCCGCTGGTTGCCCAGAAGATGGTCAAGTCCGGCCGCTACGACGCGGTGATCTGCCTCGGCGCCGTGATCCGCGGTTCCACCCCCCATTTTGATTTCGTGGCCAACGAGGCGACCAAGGGCATTGCCCAGGCCAGCATGGAGTCCGGGGTGCCCATCATCTTCGGCGTGCTGACCACCGACTCCATCGAGCAGGCCATCGAACGGGCCGGGTCCAAGGCTGGCAACAAGGGTTCCGAGTGTGCGGCCACTGCCATCGAGATGGTCAACCTCCTGCCGCAGCTTGCCTGATCATTCATGGGAAACCGACGCAAGGCAAGGGAGCTTGCCCTCAACGCCCTGTTCCAAGGGGAGATGACCGCAACCTCCGCAGTGGAGAATTTTCCGCTGCTCTGTGAGAATTTTGAGATCAACAAAAAAGCCATCCCCTATGGCCGGGAGCTGGTGTACGGCATCACCGACAAGCGGGATGAACTCGACGCCAAGATCGAGGAAAGTGCGGTGAACTGGCGGGTCAGCCGGATGTCGGTGCTGGATCGCAACATTATCCGGCTGGCCTCCTATGAAATGATGTTCAAGGAGGATGTGCCGCCTCGGGTGGCCATCGACGAGGCCATTGAGCTGGCCAAGCGATACTGCGCCGAGGATTCTCCGGGCTTTATTAATGGCATCCTTGATGCTATCCTGAAAAATATCGGCAAGGCAAAGTAGCGTGCGATTCAGGCACGGCTGTGCTCCCATCACCGGAACCGATCTGCGAGAATAATGGCGCCAGGGAATAACAGGCAGGAAAAAGAAAAACCAACCCTCGGGCGAGAGATACTTTCCGTATTCGGGGTGTTTGTCGCCTTTTTTCTGCTCCTGTGCCTGGTCAGCTATACCTCGGTGGAGCCATTGGGCCAGACAGCCCCCGCCAACTGGGGCGGGGCGGTGGGCCAGTTTATCGCCGGGTTGCTCCTGGATCTTTTGGGGATCACCGCGCTCTGGCTCCCTTTGCTGCTGCTTTTTTTCGCCATCCGTCTGTTCTCTCCGGATTTTACCCTGGAAACCCTGCCCCTGACCGTGTTCGGCTGCACCGGGATTCTCCTGGCCAGCTCGGGGCTGAGCGGTTTCACCTCCCTGGCCTCTTTCACCGTTTTTGAGCACACCTATCCGGTGGCCGGTTTCCTGGGCACATTGCTGGCCCAGCATGGCCAGCAGTTCTTCGGCGGCCCCGGCTCTCTGCTGCTGTTTTTCGTGGTACTGGTTATCTCTCTGATGTTGATCAGCAGCTTTTCCCCCTATTCCCTGGGGAGTCGGTTGCGCGAGTCCTTGGCCAGCCGTCGGGCAGACAGGCAGGTAGCCGGGGATAAGGCCTCCCCGGCCGGACAGGGTAAGAAAGCGTTGGCAGCCGCAGCTCCCCTTGTAGCCGAGGCAAGTGCGGATCAAGATGACTCCATCGTGCCCAAGGTGCATGCGCCGGTGAAGCTTGAGGCCGGGGGAGAGGACGATTCCTTCCGCCTCCTGCCCGCAGCCAGCGGAGAATATCGGCTGCCGCCCTTGTCCTTGCTGGATAAGCCGGAAAACACCGAGGTGGTCGTGGACCGCGAGTATTACTATGCGGTCAGCGCCGAACTGGAGGAAAAACTTAAAGATTTCGGGGTGGTGGGCAAGGTGGTCGGCATCTCCCCCGGCCCGGTGATCACCACCTATGAATTTTCCCCGGCCCCTGGGGTCAAGATCAACAAGATCATTGCCCTGGCCGACGATCTGGCCCTGGGGCTCAAGGCCGAGAGCGTGCGCATCGTCGGCTCCATCCCGGGCAAGGCCGCGCTGGGAATCGAGATCCCCAACCCGACCCGCAATATCGTCTATGTCCGCGATATCTTTGCCAATGAAAAATTCCAAAAGGCCGCCTCCCGGCTCACCATCGGCTTGGGCATGGATGTGGTGGGCAATCCGGTGATCGCCGATCTCGCCCGCATGCCCCATCTGCTCATCGCCGGGGCAACCGGCTCCGGCAAAAGCGTGGCGGTCAACACCATCATCTGCTCGATTCTTTTTAGGGCCACGCCCGAGGAGGTCCGCCTCCTGCTGGTAGACCCCAAGCGCATCGAGCTTTCCTGCTACGAGGATATCCCCCACCTGCTGCACCCGGTGGTGGTGGACCCCAAGCTGGCCAGCCGCGCCCTGCTCTGGGCGGTGCGGGAGATGGAGCGCCGCTACCAGCTGATGGAAGAGGCCAAGGTCAAGAGCCTGGCCAGCTACAACGCCGAGGCCGTGGACAAGCTGCCCCTGATCGTTATCATCATCGACGAGTTGGCCGACCTGATGATGGTTTCCTCCCGCGAGGTCGAGGATTCCGTGGCCAGGCTCGCCCAGATGGCCAGAGCTGCTGGCATGCACCTGATTCTCGCCACCCAGCGCCCCTCGGTGGATGTGCTCACCGGGTTGATCAAGGCCAACTTCCCCACCCGGATGTCGTTCAAGGTTTCCTCCAAGATCGATTCCCGCACCATCCTGGACGGGAGCGGGGCCGAGCATCTGCTGGGCGCAGGCGACATGCTCTTCATGCCCCCTGGCACCAGCAAGCTCCAGCGGATTCACGGCGCCTACATCTCGGAAAAGGAAACCGAGCGGATCGTCTCTTTTCTCAAGGAGCAGGGCGCTGTGCGCTACGATGAAAGCGTGCTGAAGCTGGCCGAGGAAGCCGAGGCCGGTGAGGGCGACGAGGGTGGGGAGTCGGACGAAAAATATGACGAGGCCGTGGCCTTGGTTTGTGAGTCGGGCCAGGCCTCCATTTCCATGGTGCAGCGACGATTGCGCGTGGGCTACAACCGGGCGGCCCGGATGATCGAACTCATGGAAAAGGAAGGGGTGGTCGGCCCGGCGGATGGCTCCAAGCCCCGCGAGGTTTTGGCGCGGAAAAATTACTGATTATTTTGTGTGGCAGCTTGCCAGAATTTAATCAATGACTAAATTACAGGACAGCGGTGTTCTGTTTTTTTATAGGATTTGGTGAGGAATGAATATGAGAGTGGCTGGATCGCCCATTGATATAACCAAGGTTCGCACGGTTGTGTACCACATGCCGGATGGCCAACAATTTTCCATCAACATGGAAGGCATTGAGCAGTTTGTCGAGCTCGGACCGGGTCGGGTTTGCGACACCTCGGATATCGACGGGGTGCTGCATTTCTTTCCGCGCGGCAACGCCTAGTTTCCGAGTAATCCCCCTGCTCCGGCAAACCGATGCTGATCAACCCCAAGAGCGACGGTCATGTTCACACCCGGCTCTGCCATCATGCCACTGGCGAGATGGAGGAGTATGTCGTGGCCGCTATCGACAAGGGGCTTGCGGAGCTGATTTTTCTCGAGCATCTGGAGTGCGGCATTCGCTACCGCGAGGACACCTGGCTTTCCGAAGAGGATTTTGCCGCCTACCACCGCGAAGGGCAAAGGCTGCGCCAGGTTTACGGGGACAGGATTTGCATCGGCCTCGGGGTGGAGGTCGGCTACAACCCCAGGCAGGTCCCTGCGATTCTTGATTTTCTCCAGCAGTACACCTGGGACCGCGTCGGTATTTCCTTCCATTATTACGAGATCGATGGGCATCACTACAATGTGGTGAGCCGCCGCAAAGCTAATCTGGAGCCTCTGGGCAAGCAGGGGGTGGAGCGGGTGATCTCCGATTACTTCGCCACCCTGCTGGAAGCGGTCGAGGTCCTGCCCGGTACGGTGCTTTGCCATCTGGATGCCGTGCTTCGTCACCATCCAGAGGTGCATTTTACCGGGGCGCATCGGCGGCAGATCAGGGAGATTTTTCAGGGGATGCTTGGCAAGGGCATGGCTTTGGAGGTGAATACCTCCGGGTTTTCCCATCGGGGGGAGCAGTATCCGGCGGCGGGGATTCTTGATGAGGCTATTGCTCTAGGGGTTCCGCTGGTGGCGGGGTCGGATGCGCATCGGCCCGGTGAGGTGGGGCGGTTTTTTGAGAGGTTGCGGTAGGCCGCGTTCGCGGAAGACTTATCTCTGCGTGGATTCCATGCCGAGGTGCAATCCCCACCCGAGTATCGCTGTGCTCACTATCTGGACAAGGTGAAAGACCCCGTTGTGATCAAAGGGGACAAGCAGGTGGAGTGAGACATTGCTCGCCTGCACTGCTGCTGCCGCCAGATTGAGGAGGATTGCCAGGGCGACAACTGCGGCGCCTTTCAAACGATGGGTGGCGGCGAGAAAGGTGTAGATGGCCAGGGCGCTCAGCAGAATCGTCGCCGCATAAATGATGAAAACGATAAACGGTCCGCCCAGAAGCGCGGTTAGCCCGAGAAAGGCAGCGCTCGCCCCGATGCCCCAAGGGACAAGACGCATAGCCGCGACTCGCCCCCGCCAATCAGCCACAGCCCCCACGATGAACAGCACCACCAGAATCCCCAGGCTCAGGTAGAGAGGCGTCCATAGTGCCGTGCGAATGGACTTCGGCATCTTCATGCCATGTGCCAGGGCGCCGAGAAAGGACGCAATTGCGAGCAGGCCAAATACCCAGCACCAGAGGTTTGTTCGCCAGCGATCGGCAGGCGCGGTGCGCCGCAGGAGTGCGATGATCACGGTGCATTCGATGGCCAGCAGGGCATCGGTGGCGCTGGTTGTTAGTTCGGTTGGGGAGTTGATTAGGGGCACGGTGAGTTCGTTGGTTTAGAGGGAATGGGATTGTTCATTTCTTTGCTTGCCCAAAGAAATGAACCAAAGAAAGGGCACCCAGGGCACTTGTCCCGCCGAAGGCGGGATTCCCTGTGCTCCTCAAAGCTGCCGGGATGTTGCAAACTCGCTGCGCTCAAACAGTGCAACCTCCCTTTTCGGCAGCTTTTCCGGTGCTCGGCTGCGTGCCAATGGGGAATTGGGGGAGCGTCCCTAGTTTCTCATGACCCCACTTTTCCTGGTAGTGATGATAATGTGCAGGGTCACTCACTGCAACAATAAACCTACTATGATTGGTGCTTCCGTTTTTTTCGATTCTTTAACAATTTAAATAAGATATTATAACTTGCGGATGATAGATCACCTACTGTAGATAATATATTTTGATATGGTTATGTTTTTCTACCGCTAAAAATATTGTAATAAAGAGATCTTGCAAGGAGACTCATTTTGAACAAGCCGCGCTTTGACCAGACAATCCGGGCGATCGATCTGTTCTGCGGTGCGGGCGGAAGCAGTTGGGGTGCAACTCAAGCTGGTGTCGAACTTGTCGCAGCATTTGACCTTTGGGAGTTGGCTGGCAAGAATCATCATGTGAATTTTCCGAACACTCGCTTCTACCATGGTCGCCTCGAAGATATAGACATAAATCAGATCGCAAAAGATCTCGGCCCTATCAATTTGATTCTTGCCTCACCAGAATGTACGAATCATAGCCCCGCAAAAGGTAGCAAGCCCCGTTGTGAAGAGAGCAAGAATACGGCGTTTCAAGTCTGTCGTTTTGCGAAGGTGCTGAAGCCTCGTTGGATTGTCATTGAAAATGTCGTCAATATGCGACGGTGGTCTCGCTACCAGGAGTTCAAAATGGAATTGGAATCCCATGGATACCATTTGCATGAACAGGTTCTGGACTCGGCTGACTTCGGGGTGCCGCAAAGTCGTCGTAGACTGTTTCTTCTTTGTGATCGTGAGCAAGTCCCTGCTCAGACATCAGCACTTACCCTCAACAAGAGAAACGCTCAATCTATAGTCGATCTGAACGGTAATTATGGCTGGTCTCCGCTGATAACTGATCGTCGTGCTACGGCTACTTTGGAACGTGCGAAACGTGGAATCAACGCTGTTGGCCCCGACAAACCATTTCTTCTGGTCTATTATGGCTCTGATCAGGCTGGTGGCTGGCAGGAGTTGTCAAGACCGTTGCGGACAATCACTACTGTCGACCGTTTTGCGTTAGTTAAGCCATCGCCGCAAGGCCATTTGATGCGAATGTTGCAGGCACCAGAACTACAGTTGGCGATGGGGATGGATGGAATGCGGTTTGATCATGGCAACAGACGGGAACGTATCAGGATGATAGGGAATGCCGTGTGTCCACCGGTGATGTGTGCAGTGATAAATGGGTTGTTCCAGCAATCCGCAGAAGAGGATGTGAGCCATGGCTGATCAGCCCTCCAGTTTGCCGCGGAATACACTTCGTCCGCGAGCACGTTTGCTGCGAACGCTTGGGCAGGAACTTATCAGCAATGAAGTTGTGGCCGTGATCGAGTTGGTGAAAAATGCCTACGATGCCGATGCCACTAAGGTGATGGTTCGATTTATTCCCCCCTTGGAACTAGAAAAAGGCTGCATTGAAGTGATCGACAATGGTCACGGGATGACGCTTTCGACGGTTCAGAGTGTCTGGATGGAGCCAGCCACTATTTCAAAAAGGGAAAAACAACGTAGTGAGAAATTACAACGTCGGTATCTAGGCGAGAAGGGAATTGGCCGATTTGCATCTGCTAGATTGGCAGAAGAATTGGATGTAATTTCACGTCGTGATGGATCGAAAGAAGAAGTCTTTGCGTTTTTTGATTGGCGTCAGTTTGATGACGATGAGCGGTTCCTTGATGACATCGAAATACTCTGGGAAGAACGGAAACCTGAAGAGATCTGTCCTTCAGGGAGTGTTCGGGTACTGTGGAAGCATGACAAAATAGCCCCTCAGGCCCATGAGCTTGTGCATGGGACTATTTTGCGAATGTCCAGTCTCAGGCAAACTTGGGAGGCAAAACATTTTGCCGAACTGACACGTGGATTGGCGCGGTTAATTTCCCCACAAAAACGAAGAACCAGTTCTTCTTCTGGTGACGAATTCGAAATTTTTCTTGATCTCCCTCCTGAATTTTCAGAATTCGGCACCCATATAAACCCCCCGTCAATCCTTAAGTACCCCCATTATCTCGTCAAAGGATCAGTTAGTGGAGATGGAACTTATGTAATAAATTATCGAGTACTGGCGGAAGGACTGGAACATTTGATGAAGGGACGTTTCATTCGTGTAAAAAACAAACGAGGGCAATTAGAGTTTCGAAACATTGAAGAAAAAAATGATCCAATTCCAGCAGGAATAAAGCACATTGAGAGCGGTCCACTTGAATTTGAACTTAGAGTGTGGGATCGTGATGAACTAGGCAATGTTGTGCAAAAGACAAATTCAACCATCAGAAATCTCCGCCGCGACTTGGATGCAGTGGCAGGAGTCAACATTTATCGGGATGGCTTCCGGGTATTGCCCTACGGTGAGCCCCAAGACGACTGGTTGCGACTTGACCTTCGGCGTGTACAGAACCCAACTCTTAGGCTTTCTAACAACCAAATTCATGGCGTTGTTCATATCACGGCGGACGATAATCCTGAATTACGGGATCAATCAAACCGCGAAGGTCTTGATGAAAGCCAAGCACTTGACGATTTGCGTCATCTTCTCACAGAAGTACTTGGTAAACTGGAACAATTACGGTATGCGGCACGTCCACGTTCACGGCAAAAAAGTGGTAGGCCAGTAGGCGGGTTATTTTCTGGTTTTGATTTCAAACCCCTTGCGGAACATATTGCACAGTGCAGTCCGCAAGACAAGCAAGCCAAAGAACTTCTAGAGAAGACGGAAGAGGCTTTTGGCGGACAATTAAAAGAAATCCAAACAGTCTTGGCTCGCTATCAGCGACTTGCAACGTTGGGGCAGCTTATTGATCACGTCTTGCATGAAGGCCGACAGCCTATTGCTTCAATTAATAATGAGGCCTACTTGGGCTTGGAAGATATCAAGCGACTTGAAAAAACTGTTCCGGATATGGTCCGTCAGCTAACTGGACGGTTTTCTCTGATTAGCAAGCAAGGCGATGTACTTGCAACTGCTTTTAGGCGAATGGAGCCATTTGGGGGGCGGCGCAGAGGGCGTCCTGCTCAGTTGTATCTTGAAGAAATCATTCGAGATGCGTTTGCGGTTTTTCGTGATGATCTTGACCGTCTAAAGTTAAAAACAATTCTGCCCAGAACGCAAACATTGGTTCGTGTTGATCCGGCTGAGATACAGGAAGTGATTATTAACTTGTTGCAAAACAGCCTGTACTGGCTGGAGCAGGTGGATGAATCGAGGCGAGAAATTGTTGTCAAGGTCGAACGGAAAGGTTCTGATCATCTGGATATTATTTTTTCAGATAGTGGGCCAGGGATTCCTCAGGGGAATCGCGACTTGATTTTTGATCCATATTTTTCTACTAAGGCAGAAGAAGGTATTGGTCTTGGCCTTTCCATCGTGGGAGAAATTGTAAGTGACTATTACGGCGGGGTATTAGAGTTGCTCGATCATGGGCCTCTGCCCGGAGCAAATTTTCTGATAACCTTGAGGAAGCGCGTATGAGTGCTGGCATACAGCGAGAATGGCGGTTTTTAGTTGTTGAAGACCAGGAAGTCATTGCCCAACAGGTAATTGAGGCTATTCCTGGTTTTGTTGCAGCGCCAGACACCGCCGTCGGATGTAAGTGTGGTACATTTGGGGAGGCAATGAAACTCCTTGGTAATGAGAGATTTGACCTTCTTATTTTAGACCTCAAGGACGACAATAACCAAGCTATAACAGACGATGACGATGCTTCTGCGGGGATGATGATTTTCGAAGAACTTAAGAAAACTCGATTTTCGCCTGTGATTTTTTATACCGCTCATGCGCATAAAGTACGTTCTCTCGAGACCAGTTTTGTTCGCATTGTTGAAAAAACTGAGGGGTTGTCCAAGCTTGGGGAAGAGGTGGGCAATATACTCGCGACCCAACTTCCCGCGATATCTCGGCGAATCGAAGAAATTCAACGGACTTACATGTGGGATTTTGTTGGTCAGCACTGGCAGGACTACGACTCACACCCTCAACATAAGCAGGCCGACCTTGCGTATCTCATGGCGCGGAGGTTGGCTGTATCCTTACAGAACGAGGCAAAAACACTTGCGTACAAGGTGGCTGCCGATACCGCCCCGTCAGCCGATTCTGCTTCCATTCATCCCATGGAAATGTATGTTCACCCCCCAGTAAGTGGAAGCCATTTCGCTGGCGATATAGTGCGTGGAGATGTTGGCGGCGAAAATGGAGTTTGGCTTGTACTGACGCCATCGTGTGATTTTGAGCGTCGTCACCCCTTGGACAATGTGCTTCTGGCCCGTTGCTTACCGTTGACTGGCCTTCAGGAGTTCACAGCCTGGAAGGATGATCCGACAGCAAGTAAGGAAGGCCCTTTGAAAGCTCTCATAGGAGACAGCCGGCAAAAAGCACAGTCTGAGCGATTCAAATTTTTGCCTGGCACCTTTTTCCTGCCGGATTCGGTCGTGGATTTCCAGCGATTGGCGACCATAACTTTTACTGGTTTGGCTTTGCTGGAAGTGGTAGCATCCCTTGATAGTCCCTTTGCGGAAGCGATATTGGCACGGTTCGCTCGCTATTTTGGGAGATTGGGCACTCCAGATATCGATAGAGATCTCGTGTTGCGACGTCTTGTGGCGACACCGCCCGAGTCTCCTATTGCAGGGACATCTTAGCAAAAAAAGCTTTTCCTCTATCCCCCACAATGTGCCGGGGCATTGTCCATGAAAAAGGCTGTTTCCTCGATTTTTGCAACTGTCAGAATTTTCGATGACTGATATTTTTAGCCCTGAAAAGCGCTCACGCGTCATGTCAAGCATTCGGTCGCGTGACACCGGTCCTGAACGTGTTGTACGTTCAATGCTTCACAAGATGGGATACAGATTCCGACTCCATGGCGCAGCCCTTCCTGGAAAGCCAGATATCATCTTGTCTAGATATCGAACGGTGATCTTTGTGCATGGATGTTTCTGGCATAGACATGAAGGGTGCCGATATGCATATGCCCCCAAAAGTCGTCAGACATTCTGGGTCAACAAGTTTGCATCAAATGTGAGGCGAGATCGGGATGTTAGCGTGAAACTTGAACAATTGGGCTGGCATGTCCTGACCGTATGGGAATGTGAGCTTCGATCCCCAGACCAATTGGCGCAAAAATTGGATGCATCATTGAAGATGAAAAGTTAGACATGCGTTTATATAATCACAGCGCCGATCATCTTTTTGAGTTCTGCCTGTTATGGTTAACCCTGTTCATCCTTAGCAGAGGCCGTGGTCTCTGGCATTCTCTTGGTAGCAGACATGTTTTCTCATCCCAAGTTAATCACCAGCGAAATGACCTCTAAGCAGCCTAGCTGGTGTCGAGCCTGGGCTATCCTTTGAGGTGTTTGATCGCCGACGCAGAGGTGAGCACTTGCATCTGACGGATGGCAATTTCGTTGAGGCGCTTGAGGCGTTCCCCCTGTGATAGTCCCATGTGAATGAGTTCGGCGTTCATACCCTCGATATTGGCCAGTACCAGTAGTTGCTCGATGGTGGCATATTCGCGCATGTTGCCTTCCAGGGCGGAGTTGGCGTCCCGCCATTGTTTGGCTGTCTGGCCGAAGAGTGCGACATTGAGCAGGTCCGCCTCGGTGGCGTAAGTGATGGCGGCCTGCGAGGGTGTAACCGCAGCCGGAATCAGGTGCGCTCTGATGGCGTCGGTGTGGATGCGGTAGTTGAGCTTGGAAAGGGTGCGGTTCAGATCCCAGGCCAGTGACAGGCGGCGGTTTTCATCTTCCTTGAGGCGTTGGAATTCCTTGATGAGATAGAGCTTGAACTCGACCGATATCCAGGAAGCGAATTCAAAGGTGATATCCTTGTGGGCGTATGTCCCGCCGTAACGCCCCGACTTGGAGATCAGTCCGATGGCATTGGTGGCATCTATCCATTGTCTTGGCGTCAAGACAAAGCTGTTGAGCCCGGCTTTGTTTTTAAACCCCTCGAATTCGAGGGGTTTAAAATTGGCATTATGCAACCGTTCCCATATGCCTAAAAACTCGATGGTGTTTCGGTTTCTCATCCAGTTCTGGATGACGTGATCCGATCGATCCGGCTCTTTGTGCTTGGCGATGTCTGTCAGGGAAATATAGTCATCGCTGGCGTGGCTGAGAACAGTGACAGCGGTTCCCTGTACTTCGATGGTCGCTTTACTGGTCTTGCGCATGGATTCTCCTATGCCGCAAACTGGTTTAAAGAGACGTAATCCTTCATGCCAGGCTGATCATCAACGGAATAACATGCAGCTTTTTAGAAACGGTCTGGGTGGTGCCGAGTTTCCAGTCGGTGCAGGTGGCCTTGTCGCCCAGGAGTGCGGTGATCTCCGCCGTCAATCCTTTGATATTGATGATGGGGTGGCGGCTGAAGACCTCGGGCAGGCCGTAGGTTAGGTTGCAGGCCAGGCATTTGCCGGGGCGCTCGTGGAGTTCGAGGGCCAGGGTGAGGATGTTTGCCGCCTGGCCCTTGAAAACGAGGCGGATGTCGTAGGCTCCGTCCTCGGCGTCGCCGAACAGGGCGTCGAAGAAGGCGTTGGCCCGTTCGGGCGGAAAGAGGGTCTGTAGGGTTTCCTGGGTGAAGATATCCTGTGCGTTGTTCATTTCTATTTCCTTGGATTTATGTAAAAAGTTGTCTTGCTGGTGTCTGGTTTTTGTAACAACGTACTCTACCAGCCAGGCATGAAAATTAAAACTTTTTTGTCGATTGCCCACCTGCTGTTGTGTTAGAGTTGCCGCCATGCAACCCACCTTATTTCCCATGGAACCAAAGTCAAAGTCCCAGTCCGCACGCTCCGCCAGCCAGATCAGCCGCAAGGCCTTGAACGAGGCGCAATACGAGGCGGTTACCACCGTGAGCGGACCGGTACTGGTCATTGCCGGGGCAGGCAGCGGCAAAACCCGCACCCTGGTCTATCGTCTGGCCCATTTGGTCGAACAGGGCGTGCCCCCGGAGCAGATTCTGCTGCTGACCTTTACCCGCAAGGCCGCCCAGGAGATGCTGCATCGGGCCAGCTCGCTGCTGGACGATTCCTGCCGTCGGGTCATGGGCGGGACCTTCCATGCCACGGCCAATCTGCTGCTGCGCCGCTACTGCCGCCATCTCGGCTATCAGGCCAACTTCACCATCATCGACCAGTCCGATGCCGAGGGCATCGTCAACCTGCTCAAATCCTCCCTGAACCTGGGCGGCGAGAACAAGCGCTTTCCCTCCAAGCGGGTGGTGATCTCCATCCTGAGCAAGTCGGTGAACAAGGGTTTGGGCATCGAAGAGCTGGTCGAGGCCGAGTACGGCCATTTTCATGATTTTGCCGACGATCTACAGACCATTGCCCAGCATTATCGGCGGTTCAAGCTGGAGCACAGCCTCATGGATTACGACGACCTGCTGGTGAACTGGCGGCGGATTCTGGAGGAGTTTCCCGAGGTGCATACCGAGCTGGCCAACCGTTTCAGCCACATCATGGTGGATGAGTACCAGGACACCAACCCAATCCAGGCGGCCATCGTTCGGCTGATGGCGGCCAAGCACAACAACGTGATGGTGGTGGGCGATGATTCCCAGTCCATCTACAGCTTTCGGGGCGCGGATTTCCGCAACATCATGGAGTTCCCTTCGCTCTTCCCCGACACCCGGTTGATTCGGCTGGAAGAGAACTACCGCTCCACCCAGAAGATTCTTGATCTGACCAACGCCATCATCGAAAAGGCCCAGGAAAAATATACCAAGACCCTGTTCACCAATATCACGGGCGGGGAAAAGCCCGTGGTTTACGGGGCCAGGGATGAGGCCACTCAGGCCCGTTATGTGGCGGAAAAGATCGTGGCCCTGCACAAAGAAGGCGAGCCGTTGGATGAGATGGCGGTGCTGTTCCGCTCCGGTTTTCATTCCTACAAGCTGGAGTTGGAGCTGACCCACCGGCAGATCGAGTTCGACAAGCGCGGCGGCCTCAAGCTCAATGAGCTGGCCCACAACAAGGACGTCATCTCCTACCTGCGGGTGGTGGCCAATCCGCATGATCATCTCTCCTGGAACCGGCTTCTGTTGCAGCTCGACAAGGTGGGGCCCAAGACGGCCCAGAATATCCTGAGCCGGGTCAAGAGCGCGGACGACCCCCTGGCGGCGCTGAAGGAATACCCGGCCGGTAAAACCTGGAAAGAGGGTTTGGCGGATCTGCTGGAGATGCTTGAAGCGCTTCGGCAGCCGGGCATGAGCATGGGGCAGATGTTCGAGCGGATTATGGATTATTACGAGCCGATCTTCGAGCGGTTGTATCACGACGATTATCCCCGCCGCCGCAGGGATCTGGACGAGTTGGGCCGGGTGATGGGCGGGTATGTCGAATTGCAATCCTTTCTCGACGATGCCTCCCTTGATCCGCCCCAGGCCGGGGCTTTGGAGGATGACGGCGGCAAGCGGTTGGTGCTCTCCACCATCCATTCGGCCAAGGGGTTGGAGTGGGACACGGTCTTTATCATCAACCTGGCCGAGGGCCGTTTTCCCTCGGCCCAGGCCGTGCTGCCCGCGCACCGGGAAGAGGAGCGCCGTCTGCTCTATGTGGCCGCCACCCGAGCCCGCAAGCAGTTGTTTCTGGTCTACCCCCAGGAGGTCATGTCCTACGACTCCTCCTCGGCTGCGGGCGGGCCTTCCCCGTTTTTGCAGGAATTGCCCCATGCCCTGACCCAGTCGCCCGTTGCTCCCGCCTGGCAGCACCAATCCTCCGCCTATGGCGGGGGGCAGGAGGAGCGGCCCGATTACAGCATCCCGCCGCTCAAGTCTGCATATCCGGCAAGCCCGTCTGGTTCATCGTCCGCCCCGAGTATCAAGCTGGGCAACCGGGTGCGGCACCCGTTTTTCGGGGAGGGCGTGGTGGAAAAGGTCGTCAGCCCCAAATCGCTGGAGGTCCTCTTTGCCCGGCACGGCAAAAAGACCCTGCATCTTGATTATGCCAAGCTAGAGTTGGTGCAATAATGAATTACCAGGAGGCCTGGTCCTTTCTCGATAACCTACAGTTTTTCAAGATCAAGCTGGGCCTGGAGAGCATGAGCCAGTTCCTCGATTCGGTGGGCAATCCGCACCGGGGCCTGCGGTTTGTGCATGTGGCAGGCACCAACGGCAAGGGTTCTGTTTCCACGACCCTGCGGACCATCCTGACCAAGGCCGGCTACAAGGTGGGGCTCTATACCTCGCCGCACCTGAGCTGCGTGCGGGAGCGGTTTCGGATCGATGAGCGGTTTATCTCGGAAGAGGCGTTTGCCCGCCAGGCCAGCGTGATCCGCGCGGCGCTGGGCGAGCGGCAGATCACCTATTTTGAGTTTGCCACGGCCCTGGCCCTGCTCTGGTTTGCCGAGGAGCAGGTGGATGTGGCCATCTTGGAGGTCGGCATGGGCGGCAGGCTTGATGCCACCAACGTGATCACCCCGCAGGTTGCAGTGATCACCAATGTCAGCATGGACCATGAGCAGTATCTGGGCAGCACCCTGGCTGCGGTGGCCTTTGAAAAGGCCGGGGTGATCAAGCCCGGCATTCCCGTGGTTGCCGGGGTGGGTGCTGATGATAGCCTGGCTGTGGTGGAGGAGGTGTGCCGTGAGTGTCAGGCTCCCCTGTTTCTGCTGGGTCGCGAGTTTGACGCGGTCCGTGGCCCGGAGGGAAGCTGGGACTATAGTGGCATCGATGACAGCCATTCTTTGGCTGGGTTGCAGTGCCGGCTCAAGGGCGGGTATCAGATCGGCAACGCCGCCCTGGCCCTGGCCGCGCTGGAAACCATCTCCACCACCTTGCCGGTCTCCGGTGAGGCAATCCGACAGGGGCTGCTCTCCGTGGCCTGGCCGGGCCGTCTCGAATATTTCTGCCTTGCGGATGGCAAGCCGGTGGAGTGTCCTGTCGAGGGCGCAATCGGACAGCCTGCCTCGCTGCGCCGCTATCTGCTGGACGGAGCCCACAATCCCGCCGGGGTCGAGAGTCTGCGGGATGCCCTGGCCAGCGAGTTTCGCTACGATCGGCTCATTCTGGTCTGGGCCTGCATGGGGGATAAGGATGTGGCCGCAACCCTCACCACCATCGCGCCCCTGGCGGAAAAAATCATCTTCACCCGCCCGGAAAGCGAGCGCTCGGCAACGCCGGAGCAGTTGGCCGCCATCCTGCCCGAGAAAGAACGCACCAAGGCGCAGAGCGCGGCAACGGTTGCCGAGGCCCTTGCCCTGGCCGCCGATATGGCGCACAGCGGGGATTTGATTTGTGTGGCCGGTTCTCTTTATCTGGTGGGAGCGGCGCGGAAGATTCTCCTGGGAGAGGTGGCGCCATGATTGCGGACGGGGATCTGTACGGCGAGGGGGTGGACGAGGAGGATATCCGCCGCGAACGGGCCAAGGCGAGAGAGATTCGGAAAAGCCGATGGTGGCAGACCAAGCTCTCTCTGGGGGTCTGCTACTATTGCGGTAACAAGACCCCGGCCAAGGAGCTTACCATGGACCACATCGTCCCCCTGGCCAGGGGAGGGACAAGCTCCAAGGGGAATCTTGCCGCCTGCTGCAAGGAATGCAATAATCTGAAGAAAACCATGCTGCCCATTGAGTGGGATGCCTACATGGAGCGGCTGGAAAGGGGATAGCTGTCAGCTTACAGCTATAAGCTTGCTGCTGCTTAATCCCCCAGGCAGGTGCCGATTTCCCGCGCGGTCAGGACCTTATCGCTGTCCAGGGGCACCTTCTTGCGGGCCTTGATCGCATCGGCCAGGGGTACGGCAACAATATCCGTGGCGGACAGGGCCACCATGTGGTCGAAGACCTCCTGCTCGGCCAACCGCACTGCCGCGCCGCCAAAGCGCAGGGCCAGCATCCGGTCGAAGGTGGTGGGGGAGCCGCCGCGCTGTAGGTGCCCCAGCACCAGGGAACGGGTGTCCTTGCCGGTTTTTTCCCGAATCTGTTGCGCCACCCATTCGCCCACCCCGCCCAGGATAACCTCTTGGCGCCCGATTTCATGGGCATCCGTGGTCTTGTGGATGACCTCGGCATTTTTTGCTCTGGCTCCCTCGGCCACCACGACAATGGCGTAATGTTTGTGATGCAATTCGTTGTCGTTGATCTTGTCGCAGACCTTATCCATGTCAAAGGGGATTTCTGGGATGAGGATGACGTCGGCGCAGCCGGAGATTCCGGAGTTGATGGCTATCCAGCCGGAATCCCTCCCCATGACCTCGACCACCATGACCCGGTCGTGGGATTTGGCCGTGGAATGCAGCTTGTCAAGGGCCTCGGTCGCCGTGGCCACGGCGGTGTCGCAGCCGAAGGTTCTTTGGGTGGCCAGCAGATCGTTGTCAATGGTCTTGGGAACCCCGATCACCGGCATCCCCTTTTCCGTGGCGAAACGGTGGGCGATCTCCAGGCTGCCGTCGCCGCCCACCGCTATATGGCAGAAAAAACCCATGCGGGTAAAGTTTTGCATGACCCGGTCGGAAACATCGCGGAGCAGTACCTCGCCGGCCATGTTTTCCACCGGCATGGCAAAGGGGTTGCCCTTGTTGGTCGAGCCGAGGATCGTGCCGCCGGTGGGGGTGATGTCCTCAACGATCTCCGGGGTGAGGCGGATAAGTTCGTCCGGGTCGAGCAACCCCTTGTAGCCGCCGTGGCTGCCGTAGACCTCCCAGCCCCGGTAATGGGCGGATTTGGTTACTGCGTAGATGACAGCGTTCAGGCCAGGGGCGTCGCCGCCGCCGGTGGATATGACGATTTTTTTCATCTGTTCGACCTCACACAGTGACTGAGTAAAGACCTCTGTTCATTTAGGTAAACTCTTCTTTCCGTTATATCGTGAATCAGGCGGAGATCAAAACAAAAAACCAACCTTGACTTCTGCGGTGATATTTCTTAATTTGCTCAATAAGAAAAAGCTGAAATTACTTTTTTCTTGCCGGCCTCCAGTGCCGGATATTTTTTATGAACCTTTTGATGAGGAGATCATAGGATGCTTGAAGTAACAGAGCAGGCAGTTGTCAAACTGAAAGCGTACCTGGCCGATAATAATATCGAATCCGCCGTACGTGTTGCGTTGATGCAGGGTGGCTGAGCAGGCCCCTCTTTGGGATTGGCTCTGGATGAGCCAAAGGAAAATGATGCATCGTTTGAACATGGCGGAATTAAATTCTTGCTGGACAATAACCTCAGCAATCAGTGTGGAGTCATCAAGGTAGACTTCATCGAGGCCGGACCCCGTTCCGGTTTCGGCATCTCCTCGGCCAAGCCTCTCGGTGGCGGTGGGGGCGGAAGCTGCGGCAGTTCCTGCGGCAGCGGTGGCAGCGGCGGATCCTGCGGTTGCTGATTATATCGTTTTGAATGTGTTGTAAAAAACCCTGGCCTTGGCCGGGGTTTTTTATTGGGACTTATCGCTGTTGTTTTGGATAAAGACCGACAGGTAGGCGAGTAGATCGTGCATTTCCTGGCCGTTTTCAGCAATTGCCTCGCCGCGCAAGGCTACTTCGATGCAGAAATTTATGACTCCGGCGAGGGTGCCAACGGGGTTGCCCATGACAAGATATTGCTTCTTGCTTATGGTTTTCAGGCTGAAATCCCGGCCATGCTCATGACAGGTGAGGCAACTCTTGCCGGAGGTGCCGCCTCCGAGGGTAGGGATTTCAAAGAGTAGTTTCCCTTGTTGGGCGTCTGCTCCAAGGCAGATGCCGATGGCGGCAAAAAAGATACAAAATGCCGTCAGAAGCATGGTGATTGTTTTCATGTTGTGCCGTTCCCCCGGGAGTTATCCGATTATTTTTTCGCATAAAAGCACTATGCTTTTCTTAGTTTTCAAAGATACAGTACTATGAAAGGGGCGCGGGGAAAAAGAAAGAACAAAGGAGCTGATCATGGCAAGAAATGAGGGCGCACAGACTGCTGGCCTGACAGAAGAGCAGGGCAAAGCGTTGCTCTGGTTGGCGCGCGAGACTATCGCCCGGCAACTCGGTATGGAGGCTCACGAGCCGGGGGCGGATATCGCAGCCCGCTTGCTGGATCAGGAGCTACAGCACAAGCGGGGAACCTTTGTCACCCTGAAAGAACATGGTGAGTTGCGCGGCTGTATCGGAAGCCTGGCCGCCATTGACACTATTGTGGAGGGGGTGAAGCGCAATGCTCTCCATGCTGCTTTTGACGATTCCCGGTTCAGCCCGGTGGGTAAAAATGAACTCGTCGCAATCCAGGTGGAGATCAGCATCCTCACCGAGCCGACCCCTTTGGTCTATGTCAGTGCAGATGAGCTGCTCCGTACTTTACAGGTTGGGATTGATGGGGTTATTCTCCGAAAGGGGGTGCAGGGCGCTACCTTTCTGCCGCAGGTCTGGGAGCAGTTGCCCCGTCCGGAGGATTTTTTGGGTCACCTTTGTCGCAAGGCGGGGTTGTCCGCCGATGCCTGGCGCGCAGGAGATCTTGAAGTGTCCACCTATCGGGTGCAGTATTTTGAGGAACATGGCTAAACGCCTGGCAAAAAAAGCAATGGCAGGTAGCCGAGGTGCTTGGCGGAAGGCTGTTGATTTTTGCAGGGTGATATGGTACACCGCCGTTTGATTTGAGCACCATGCCTGGGTGGCGGAACTGGTAGACGCAAGGGACTTAAAATCCCTCGGAGGCAACTCCGTACGAGTTCGATTCTCGTCCTGGGCACCAATAAAATAAGGGGATTGCGCGAATAGCGTAATCCCCTTTGTATTTTTTGGGAACGACTCAGGGATGATTCCCCTTTTTTTATAATCTGGAACAGCCCAGAAGCTGTAAGTATTTCATGGTAGTTTGCAGGTTAGCATGCCCCAAGTCTGGTCATAATTTCAAAGGGCGTCATTCCTGAGCTGGGCCATATTGAGGCACGACGGTGCCTTAAATTATGTGGCAATTTGACGGATCAGAAGCGGGCATGGAAAATGAAAAAGAACAGCCCCAAATGTCCCTGCCAGGGTCCCCAGTAGAGATTTGCCGTTGCATCTGAAAAACCTGCCTGTTTGAGAGATTCAAGAATATCCCAGCCAAAATGCTGAAAGCACAGTGCCGCACCATCACCAACCGGGTTGCCGTGATATTCAGGATCAAGAAGATGTCTGACATTGCCATTTTCGATTACGGCACGTACCTCGGTGGTTGTTGCGCTGTAAAAAAATGGAATCGTAAATACTAGACTGCCTGCCGGTGCCAATATCCTTCTACATTCCACAAATGCATTTTGGTAATTAGGGATATGTTCAAAGACGTCCTGGGTAACAACCAAGTCAAAGCTTTCTGATGCAAATGACAACCGTGTAAGGTCTTCATTGCGAACCATGAAATTGCCTTTTACAAATAATCGTTTTTCACCGGGCGGGATATCACTGCCCAAATATTCGCTTCCCGTAACATCAGAAAATTTTGTCTTCATTGCCTTGTATGCAGCAGTTACTCTTTCTGATATGTAAACCCTGGTTGATCTCGGCAATGACATTTTTTCAGAGAGAAAGGCAAATAGGGCGCGATTACGACTTGCAAGCGCACAATCGGGACACACCATGGTTTCGGTCCAGGCAGGATGGACAGAACCTGCGCCATTGGTGCCGGTTTGAAACCAGTGGAGCGTCATGGTCTTTATTTCCTCGCAGACAGCACACCATGCCTCTGTAACAAATGGATGACGGGATATTATCATCCTGTCATCTATGCAGTCAGCCAGCCTGTATACTGTTGCAAGTTCTCGTTCTTTTGATTGCCACTTTTTTGCATCATGAAACTGTCCCATCCAGATAGATGGCATATACATGGCCATATTTTTTATTCCTCCCTCGAGTTCGTTCGGAAATTAGTGGAGACCAAATCGTTCACGCCACCAGTTGTTTTTCGTAATATTGTTTTTCATAGGCTGCTGCTGGGGGAAGATACCCCTGCCTTTTCTGCGGGTTGTAAAATATTTCAATGTGCTCAGTGATCTCTTGGATCGCCTCTTTCCGGGTGGCATAGCGGCGATGGTGAACAAGCTCATTCTTCAGCGCTCTCCACTTTCCCTCGGAGCGTTCTCGTAGCAGTTATCCTTTCGGCTCATCAAGGCCTTCATCTTGAACTGGGTCAGCAGCTTCCGGTATTTGTGGGAACAGTACTGATTGCCCCGGTCCGAAGGGTGAATAAGCCCGGTTACAGGACAATTTTTTGTAACAGTCCGGAACGGAGACTATATGGCAAACCTCTTTGTCATTCTTTCACCCAGAGCATTCCCGACGATCTCGCCGTTGAAAATATCCTTGTGCCTTGCCAGATACAATCAGCCTTCCCCTTTGAGGGATATAGGTGATATCCGTTAGCCAGATCTGATTCGGAACCGTTGTCTTAAATTATTTTCAGCAGATTCTCTGCTACCGGAAGGGACTGTTTCGAAGTGGTCGTGGCCCTGTTTTTGTCTCTGTTTATAGCGGATTCCGAGTTGCCTACGAAACCGTTTGATACGGTGGCTTTTTTTTAGGATGTCCCGCTACATTTTGACACCTCCATTTCCTGTTTATAAAAACGGCGTATGGAAGTCCATTGTTTTTAACCTACATCACCGGACCACCTTGTCACGGTTTATCCATTGTGTTCCATGAGGAAATGACTTGCGGCATTGAGCGGGTGGAGTTTGAGGACGGCACGGTGCGGGATGTGGCTGGGATCGAGAGCAGGATCATCGTGACCCCTGCCACGGAAGGACAGGATACTCTGAACGGCTCGGCGGATGGCGATGCGGTAACGACACCCTGGACGGAGGCGATGGCAATCCTTGACCGGCGGGATGGGCAATGACACCATGACTGGCGGGGCTGGTGACGACATTTACCTGTTCAACCTCGGCGATGGGACGGACACCATCAACAACTCTGATACCACGGGTATGGATCCCAGATGTTTGGTCAGGCTATCACCCTGGCCGATCTGCATGATCTCACCAAGGGAAGTAACAACTTGGTCTTGAAGGTTGGAATCACCGGCGACCAGATCACCACCATCAACAGCTGGTTCAGCGGGGCCACCTATCAGATGGATCGCTTCACCTTCGTGGTCGGGGCGGAATTGCTGGCCAACAACCCGGTGTACAGTAATGGCATCACATCCCTCGCCACCCGGATCGGCCTATCTTGTCTGCCTTGCTACAGGTAGCTGAGGTTACGGGGTACTAGTCAGCATTTCTGGCTGTCGATTGACACATGGGAAAGATGAGGGTATACAGGTTTTCTGATCGGATTGACACTTTGCCCCAGCCGTCAATTTTTGGGGACTTTGTGAGATATATTTATTGTTTTCTTGTTATATAACAGTGAGTTGTGGCTTTGGTTTGGATACCGTCCTGACCACATTTATGATAATGATTTTTGGTCCTTGACCATTGGGGGAGCGATGAGTGCAGAAAAGCAGGCAACCATTGACATAATAGCCGATATTTTTTGTCAGGCTGTCAAGAAAACCCTGGATAAGAGCACCAAGAAAAACATCAAGTATTCAAAGACCATTCAGGTTATTCCCAAGGTGAGCCTGCGGCCTGAAATAGGCTGTTTTGTTCAGTTCACCGGAGATTATAACGGGTTGGTGGTGGTGAATTTTTCCGCAGATGCAGCCATGGAACTTTACCGGAGCTACATGTTTACCATGGGGATGCAGGAGAGCGATCTGGCCAAGAATGCGACCTCTGCCGAGGTGGTTGACACCATGGGGGAGATGACCAACCAGTTCATGGGGAAGGCCATGCAGATGGTGGAAAGCAGGTTTGATCTCACCTCTTACATCGGCCAGCCCAAGGCTTTGTCTTTGAATACCGCCATCACCCTTACCCCGGATCTTGATTTTCAGGACAACCGGCGGCTGGTGTTTAGTCTGGAGACCCATCGGTTTTATATGGAAATGGCCCTGGAGCGGACGGAATTTGTCGCCCTGTGACCTTTTGCTCCCAGTTGATCCTCAAAAATGGTTGCCTCTGGGCAGCCATTTTTTTTGGCGGAGGCGGAGAACGGCCCTGGCCTTCATATGGAGGGGCAGCTGGGCTTTTGCCTTTCAAAACACCCTGTCTTGCAGTATAAGATAAAGCTTCCCCCTGAATTCGTTCATTTTTTGATTTTTTATATTCTTTGGAGGTGTGTTATGTCGAAGTGCAGCAGTGGAACCTGTGGTAGTAAAAAAGCGAGTGGTTGCGGCTCTGCCGATGCGGCGGTGGCCCAGCAGAATACGGCCATCGCCGCCTCTTTGGACCGGATCAAAAACAAGATTCTGGTAATGAGCGGCAAGGGCGGGGTGGGCAAGTCCACCGTTTCGGTGAATCTGGCCCTCGGGCTGGCTGGCAAGGGCTACAAGGTCGGCCTCATGGACGTTGATCTTCACGGTCCGGATATCGTCCGTATGCTCAGCATGTCTGGTCGGATGGACGGTGAGCTTACCAAGGACGGCAAGATGCCGCCCCTGCAGTACAATGACTTGCTCAAGGTTATTTCGCTGGAAAGCATGATGGAGAATCGGGATGATCCCATCATCTGGCGTGGCCCTCTGAAAAATCAGGCGATTCGCCAGTTCATCGCGGATGTGAATTGGGGCGATCTTGACTATCTGGTCATCGACGCGCCCCCCGGCACCGGGGACGAGCCCATGACCGTGGCCCATACCATCAAGGACGCCAAGGCCCTGGTCGTGACCACCCCCCAGAATATCGCCCTGGCAGACGTGCGCAAGTCCATCAACTTCTGCAAGCACGTTTCCATGAAGATCGTCGGGATCGTGGAGAACATGAGCGGCTTTATCTGCCCGCACTGCGATAAGCCGGTGGATATCTTCAAGACCGGCGGCGGCGAGCAGCTGGCTCGTGAATTTTCTGTGCCTTTTCTGGGTAGGATTCCTCTTGATCCCAGGGTGGTTATCGCCGGAGATGATGGCAAGCCCTATCTTTCGTCCGGGGCCACGAGTCCGGCCGCTCAGGCGTTTGAGGCGTTTCTGGCCAAGGTCGAGAAAGAACTGCCCGTCCATACCGCAGCCACTTCCATCCCCATGGCCAAGGCCGTCTCGAGCTGCGGTTGCGGTGGCGGACCTTGCAACCCGACCACCTGTGACTGTTGAGGGCCCCAGCGATGATCGTAAAACAGGTGACCGTGGGC
>JBAZCG010000050.1:0-24321 GCA_041671085.1 Desulfurivibrionaceae bacterium
GCTTTGGATGTTCAAACCTTTCGAAATACAGGTTGCAACCTCGCTCCTAATAAATATTTCTCAGGGTTTCCACTTTCTATAGCCTGCTTTACAACTGGCAATGCCGCACGGTATGCCCTGAGGATGCACATGACATCAGCCTCCGTCATACTGAAACAAACATTATGATATCCTGCCCAAAGTACACCACGGCGGACCATCTCCTGCTGAAGAATTGCTTTCAACAATAAAGGGTCGATTTCATCCGGCGCGGTGATATCAATTATTGTCCGTGGCGGCAAACCTTTACAGCTCATGTACTGAGCCAATCCCAGTCCCTTAGCCAACACATTAAAACCCTCCTGCAACCTCTCGCCCTGTTCCCAAAGCACGCCAATGACATCCTTTTCCAAAAAAGTTTCAATAGTCGCACGAGCAGCCGCAAGGGAGAGGGCTTCCCCGCCAAACGTGAACGAGAAAAAGATCTCATCAAAAATCCGCATAATCTCTTTGGAGCCTACAATGGCAGAAAGGGGGAAACCATTGGCCATAGCCTTACCAAAACAGGCAAGATCCGGGATAACCCCGAAGTATTCCTGCGCACCGCCTTTGGCAAGACGAAAACCTGTAACGACCTCGTCAAAAATCAACAATGCCCCGTGGGCATGTGCAACTTCCTTCACCTCTGCCAAAAAATTATCTCGCGGCTTCTCCACGGAAATCGGCTCCATAATCACAGCGGCAATCTGACCTGGGTATTGGAAAAAGAGACTCTTTAACGAGTCGATATCATTGTAAACAAAAGTTTTGGTCATTGCCCGGGTGGACACCGGTACGCCACCATTTCTTGTGGTGGTTCCGATATACCAATCTTGCCAGCCATGATAGCCACAGCAGGCAACCATCTCCCTGCCGGTGTAGGCCCGCACCGCCCGGATGGCACCGGAGGTCGCATCAGAACCATTTTTTCCAAACCGAACCATCTCCGCACAGGGGATCATCGCAACCAATTTCTCGGCCACCTCAATCTCCAGACGATGCGGCAACGAAAAACTAACCCCATTTTTCAATTGTTCCTGTACCGCCCCATCAACGCAAGGATCACAATAGCCCAATATTATTGGGGCCAAGGCCAAAACGGTGTCGACATACTCGTTCCCGTCAACATCCCAGACATGGGCTTTTTCTCCCCGCTCCAGATAAACAGGAGCCACTCCCTGGACAAATTGACTCGGCCCTTTACTGAATGTTTGACTGCAAGATGGAATGAGTTTTTCCGCCTTGGCTTTCAATGCCAAAGAATTGTGAAGCGACAGTTTTCTGGCCTCGACAGGTTTTTCGGACAGGAGACTCTTATATAACCCTTCATTTTTCATAATATTATGATTAACCTCCATCAATTCTGGCTCCTGTTGCAGCAGAAACAGCACTTCCCGCAAACCAAAGAAAGGATTTTTCGTTCCCAATCGTTCATAAACAAGCCGGGCAAAATCGAGATCTGCCTGCTCGTCAACAGTCAGACGCAACTTTACCGGAACAGCTGCTTCTTTATTTTCGACATTGATAATGGCAAAAAGAGGTTTCCCCGCTTTCGTCGCCGTTCTCAAGTACGGAGTCACATGCTCTCTTTCCAACGGGCTTTGCGCCTGTTTTTGTGCCGTGGCAAGAGCGACAGATGAAAACACTTCCACATCAAGCCCGTCAGGGTAGGTATAGTGCAAAGTGTTTGAAGCATAGTCACATCCAGAAGTTGAGCTAAATGCATCCACAACCCTATCAACAACCTCCGGATCAATGAATGGGCAATCTGCGGTTATACGCACGACAACGTCCGCCTTCACGAGGATCACCGCCTGGTAATATCTTTCCAGCACATCCTGTTCTGGGCCTCGCACGCAAAGGATTCCTTCCTTTTCACAAAAAGATTCTATCGGTTTATCCTGTTCGTTTGTCGTGGTGGCGACAACAATCTGGTCAATAGTCCGACAACGGAGAATCCTGCGGACTACATGCCACAACATGGGGTGGCCACCGATATCCGCCAACACCTTGCCGGGCAAGCGACTGGACCCCATCCTCGCCTGGATAATTGCCGCAATCACTGTTGTGCTCCCCAATGAGATGGGTTGACAATGGATTTATCCTGTACCCACAAAGTCTTATCAACCTGCATGACAAGCCGCTCCAAATCTTCTTCGCTGAACGCCAGTACAGCCTTCATATCCCTGCAATTCTCCAAAATCTGCTCAGGGGTCTCGGCCCCAACTACGAGAGGAAAAGGTTTGGCGCGCCAATAAGCATATGCCAAAGCCACTATTTTTTTAGGCAGATCAATTTTGCGACATAGTTCGGCAAACTGCGCTACCAAGGGGATAGCCTTCTTCAAAAAACTAGGGAAATCAGCGGGCTCCATCAGCAACAGCCCCTGCAAAAAGATGCTCCGTACATGGAGAAGACATTCACGTTTCTGAGCTTTTTGAAAAAAACCTTTCTGGTATGCATCCTGATCGAACACATTAAAGGGCAACTGTAGCAAGGAAATATCTGGAATATCCAGACACAGCAGACCCTCTTCCACGCAATACACCGAAGCACCAATACGTTTCGCCAAACCGGCCCGCTTGATTTCTTCCAAACTGGCGCCCAACCCGTCATGCCAGGATCTTGCCCCGGTTGGATTATGCACTAGCAAACCCTCAAGCATTGGCACCCCCAAATTTTCAAGGGAAAACTGCACCGACTTGAAAATCATTGCCGCCTGTTGAGATGAGGACGCGGGAGGAAGCTTTGATACGACCTTGGCAGCCTTTTCAATCTGCAACTCCCTAAACGCGAGGCCAAGAATCTTTTCACTTTCGCCGTAAGCCTGTGCTGTGTCAAAACAACGAACGCCTTCTTCCCACGCGGCCTCGACAATGGCAATGGCTTGGGATATTGCCGGTTTCCCGGTCCTGTTGGCCACGCCATACTCCATGCCCAGTTGCACCGTCCCCAAAACCAGCGGGAGAGTTATATCTTCCAGTGCAGTGCTCATATGCGCATCTCTCCTAAAAACAGTGTCATCCTGCCGCAGAAACCAAACGAAGAGCGGCTACATCTTCATCCTTTTGGCTGGTCCCGAAGATGATTTTCTGCAAATCTGCCACAGACAACAATTCCTCGTTATTATCGCTTGTATACATAAAGTTTTCCGGCAAATTAACACCATCGACATAATTTTCCCGCTTCCACCAAGTGTGATTGGGCAACACGACATACATTCCCTTATAAGATATGGTATTTCGCGCTTCATCCTCTCCGGTTAACGCCTCATGGAGCTTTTCACCAGGCCGAATGCCAAGAATTTCTATTTCGCAGTCAGGCCCTATAGCTTTCGCCAAATCCATAATTCGCATACTGGGAATTCTCGGGATAAAAATCTCTCCGCCCTGCATGTGCTTGAACCCTGTAACAACAAGATCAACAGCCTGATCCAAGGTAATCCAGAAACGCGTCATGCGATCATCGGTCACTGTCAATTTCCCGCTCTTCCTTTGTTCAAGAAAGAGCGGGATAACACTGCCCCTGCTACCGATCACGTTGCCATAGCGAACACAGGCAAATTTTGTTCCACGCCCACCGGCATAGGCATTTCCTTGGATAAAAAGCTTATCGGAACATAACTTGGTCGCCCCGTAAAGATTCACAGGATTCACCGCCTTGTCGGTACTCAGGGCAATAACCTTTTTAACGCCAGTATCAATTGCTGCATCAATCACATTTTGTGCGCCATGAACATTAGTCTTCACCGCCTCAAAGGGGTTGTACTCACAGGCGGGCACCTGTTTGAGCGCAGCAGCATGCACGACCATATCTACCCCCTCCATCGCGCGCCGCAATCGATCAGCATCCCGAACATCACCGATAAGATAGGTTATTTTTTCTTCGCCGAATTTTTGCCGCATTTCATGCTGCTTGAGCTCGTCACGGCTATACACCCGGATACCTTTCACTTTATATTTATCCAACATCATCCGGCAAAAGTGCTTACCAAATGAGCCGGTTCCACCGGTAACGAGAAGGGTCTGTTGTGTCCAATCAATAGTTGATCGGCCCGAGTCCATCCCTTTCAAGATCTCCCTGACAGAATCAATGCTTCGCTTTTGCTGATACACATATTCTCTAATCTGTAGAAACCTTTCAATATCTTGCTGTGAGTAGCGTCGTTGGCCACCGTCCGTTTTTTCCGGATTCACAAAATCCGCAAATTCTTTCTGCCAATATCTGATGGTGGAAACAGGAACCCCTAACTCCAAGCCAATCTCTTTGATTCTATATCTCATAACTTGCCTCATCTGTATTTTGGGAAATGCCTTCACTACAAAATGGTGACTGTTTTTTCCCTTTGCATAGTATATCGGCCTACCAACAAAAAAGCTGAACTAAAAATTCCAGCAAACTTCACCTTCAACGCTATGCAAAAAATGTGCCGCCAAAAAAAGAAAATATTTCCCATCTGACCATCCACCACAAAGAGGGCACTACTCAGGCTGTAGCACTATTTTTATCGAATGACATACAGCTGCTTCCAGAGAAACAACACGTCAACATTTTGACAAACACATAACGATGATCGAGCAGGCATTTAAGGCAGAGAACAGACCGGGAACACTAGGAAATCACCGAGAATTTCCACAGCGGAGAAAAAATGGTGATTCCCACAAAACAACCCGACACAGCATCAAGAGAACCCCAACGCTTTTACTTCTTTTGCGCTTTTGACTGGAACAGTGACCTTCCCCCTAAAAACTGAACCATTGCGGAGTTAGTGATTTCGGCCTAGAAATCTCAGAGAGGAGACATGAAATCGAAACGATTCAGCGAAGAACAGATTATTGGCATTCTGAAACAGGCCCAGGCGGGGATGAAAATCGTAGATCTCTGCCGACAACACGGGGTCAGCGATGCGACTTTTTACAACTGGCGCAGCAAGTATGGCGGGATGGAGCTTTCTGACGCCAAGCGCTTGAGAGCCCTTGAGGCGGAGAATAAAAAACTCAAGCAGATGCTGGCCGAGACGATGCTTGGGAATCAAGCCATAAAGGACGTCCTCTCAAAAAAGTGGTAACGCCTGCCGCCCAACGGAGCGTGGTGGTTTCTTTGCAAGAGACTTATCAGTCAGTGAGCGGCGGGCTTGTAAAATTGTTGGGCTGTTGCGGAGTACTTGCCGCTATGAGGCGAAGCCCAAGAACGATGATGAGATCAGGAATCGCCTGCGAGAACTGGCGGAACAGCGGCGCAAGTTCGGATTGCCTCGGCTGCACACCCTGCTGCGCCGGGAAGGCTTTCAGCTCAATCATAAACGGACGGAAAGGATTTACCGGGAAGAAGGGCTCTCTCTTCGGTTAAAGAAACGCAAGAAACGGGGAAGTCATCTGCGGGTGGTCATGGATAGGGCGGAGCGGGCCAACCAGCACTGGTCAATGGATTTCGTTTCCGATAATCTTTTCAGTGGCCATCGATTTCGGATATTGACGGTTGTTGATGATTGCAGCAAGGAATGCCCGGTGCTGGAGGTGGATCACTCTCTAACCGGGCTGCGGGTTACAAGGGCGCTTGATCGTATTGCCCTGACGCGTGATCTGCCGGAGATAATAACTGTGGACAACGGTCCGGAGTTTATCAGCAAGGCCCTTGATCTTTGGGGCTTTGGAAACAACGTCAAGCTCAGGTTCATCCAGCCGGAAAAACCGACACAGAATGCGTATATTGAGAGCTTTAACGGCAAATTTCGGGACGAAGCCTCAACGAGCATGTGTTCGTCAGCCTAGAGGGCGCCAGAAAAACAATAGAGGCCTGGCGTCAGGATTACAACACAAACCGACCGCACAGCTCGCTGGACAACATGACGCCGGAAGAATTTTCAGCAGACTTCAACCGGAAACAACAAGCTGAAATCACTAACCTCCAACTGGCCTAATCGGTGGGGGAAGGTCAAGACGATTGGACAAAAGCACAGGCGTAGCAGCGCTACGGCAAGCATTTTGCAATTGAGGAGTGGCCAAAGACGGCCAAAATCTGGATGCGAGCACCAAAGATTTTTTTACGGACAAGCTCTTAGTCCCCATTAATTTTCTGTAGATTTACCAAAATACCACAAGTCATACTCTATCCTAGAACCCCTATTTTTTAACCTGAAATCCAGCCAACCGTTTCCTCCCCATCAACCAAACCGCACCAATGCTCACCTCATAAAGCACGATGAGGGGAAACGCCATGAGGCACTGATTGATCACGTCCGGGGTGGGAGTGAGGATGGCGGAGATGACAAAGGCAAGCAGGATGGCATACTTGCGGTGCCTGTTCAGGAAAGAGGCGTTTACGATACCCATCTTGGCCAGCAGCACCATGAAGATGGGCAGCTCGAAAATAACCCCAAAGGCAATGAGCAGACGCAGGCAGAGGGAAAAATATTCCTTTACTGTGGGCATGGGGCTTAAAAAATCGTTGGAGTAGCCAAGGAGAAACTTGAAAGCCGGAGGAAAAACCACAAAATAACCAAAGGCAGCCCCACCAAAAAAGAACAGCGAAGAGAGCACGGTGAACGGCAGCATCACCCGTTTTTCATGCTGATACAGGCCCGGCGCAACAAACCGCCAGATCTGGTAAAAGATCACCGGGCTGGCCAGGAGAAGCCCCGAAACCAGGGAAAGCTTTAGATAAAAAAAAACCCTTCCTGGTACGAAGTGAAGATCAGGCTGGAGCCTACAGGCATGGCATCGCACAGGGGCTTAAAAAGCAACTGGCCAAGCTCTTTGCTGTAGGAATAGGCCACGGCAAACCCTACCACCGTGGCGAGCAGCGAATAGATCAGACACCTGCGCAACTCGGTCAGATGTTCCGTAAGCGCCTGTTTTTGAAAATCATCCATACCCGCGACACCCAAAACTATTTCATTTTTAAGACAGCCTCTTGACAACCACAAAAACACCCTTCAAAAAACTCATGCAGAATACATATTCCTTTGAAATGACTTTTCAATGTCGCCGTTAACACCGCTCGTGGTGAGCCATTCGAACCACAAATAATTCTAGTTCTCGTTAAAAAAGAGATTTTACAGGAGCAGCCTTCACTGGGCAGTTTTCTCCGCCGCGCTCAGGGCATCCTTGATTTGCATGCTTAATTTCCACAGCGGGGTAATCTTGCGAATCCTTTTCGGCGGTAGCATGTCCCACAAAACTTTCTGGTCAGCATGGATGCCGGGATTATGCTGGACAATACCATCAGGGGTTATGAAGCCATTGAGACGGATATCCCAGACACCGCGTTCGATTTCTTGGTCAAGAATCTGCTCCTGCTCTCCCAGTGCGTATACCTCCGCTTCAGGGGTAAGGCCATGCAGCTCAGCGAGGATGGCGACCGCGAGGTCAAAAAAACCCTGCCCCTCGCCGACAAAATATCCAGCCGGGTCCACGGCCAGACAATCGGTGACCAGCAGGCCGACAGGCGCCTGGCACAGCTCCTCCACTGCAACCCGGCGGCCGTATTGAACCAGCCCTTTGTACCCCACAGCATAGCTCAGATGCTTGAAGGGTATTTCATACGGCGCCAGAAGATAAAACCCCTCCTTCAAGCCAGGCCCGGGCACCAACAGTTCCTTGCCGTCCGTCAGGGCGTTGATCCTGAGCTGCTGTAGTCTCACGGTCGGCCCGACAAATATCCTTTTGGCATCCCGATATCTCTCAAGACGCCGCACCAGTTCCGCGGATTTCCCCGAGGCTTTCCCCTCCGGTGCATCCGGGAAAGCTGCTCTCACCTTTTCCTTAGTGATCATGGTTCCACGCTGTTGCTTTCAACAAAAAAAGCCGCCAGGCGAGTTCCTGTCGGCTTTGCTCTTGTTATGACTGTCATTCTTACAACTTGGTTTTCTTCTTTTGTCCGGTCATCATGGCGCACTGGAGATATTTTTTTATCGTATCATGCTTTTCTGGTTAACCAGCGAAACCCGCACGCCACCAGGGGCATCTTCCGGCAGCCGGGAAGCCATTTCCTGTTTGGCAAAACCATGTTCAACCAGGGTGGCGACATCATCCCACATGGAGGCACTGCCCAGTAATGCCACAATAATAGCCTGACCGTTTCGCTGAAATTTACCGACATAGGTTTTCCCGGCAGCCACCGTATAACCGGTTTTCCCGCCAACCGCGCCATCTAGGGTCCACAAGGCCTTGTTGTGGCTCCGCAGCACCTTGCCGTCGCTGGTATGCACCTGGGTGGTAGACATACGCTCGGCAAACTCAGGGTTATGCATAGCCCGGTTAAAAACCGTGGCTAGATCGCGGGCCGTGGTTTGCTGGCCTTCTTTAGTCAAACCATTGGCGCTCTTACAGATGGTGTTTTGCGCACCAAGAGCCTCGGCTTTTTTGGTCATTAATCGGGCAAAGGCTTGTTCGGAACCCGCAACCTTTTCCGCCAAAGCCACGCTGGCATCATTTGCCGAAGCAAGCAACACGGCGTTAATCAAATCGTTGGCCTGATAGGACTCCCCTTTTTTCAGATATATCTTCGAAGCGGGCATGTTCGCGGCATAGGCGCTGGCGCGCACCATCTCCTGGCCATTAAAACTTTCAACGGCAATGAGGCCGGTGATGATTTTAATGGTGCTGGCAGGCTGACCAGGTCGGTCAGCACTGCGGTCGTACAAAACCCTGCCGGTTCTGGCATCCATGATATATGCGCTGCGACAGGTAAGTTTTCCCTGTAATTCCGAAGGAGCCTCGGTTGCGACAGTATGCGGCTCGGCCACTTTTCGCTTCAACTCTTCCTGGGCAACAAGCTTGACTACCTCTGGGCATCTTTCCGGCTTTACCGTGATATTGAGCTGATCAGGCGCAAACTTATGCAACGAATGCAAAGATACAATCTTTACATTTTTCACATTATTTTGCGCACCTACCGGAGGAGCAAGCAAGAAAACAAGCAAGGCAACGGAGAAAAGTCGGCGGTAAAAAAAAGAACCCATAATATATCCACATTCCGTCTAAAAATTTTATTCAGAAAAAGGCTTATAATTTCAAATTACTAGATATATATTACCTATAATTTATACTTATGTGTAAAATCAAGTTTTTTTTGAGGTTATCATCATATCTTGTTGATTTATTGTTTTTCTAACCACGAAAAATACAATTCCCCCCCACGGAGCATCCTACGCCACACAAAATGAGAACGGTACATCAATCAAAAAACCGCAAACCCAACAGCAAATGGTTCTTTTCACCTGTCTTATCGAGCGCCGCTGCCATTCCCATTAAAAATGGCACCCGATTATCCCCATGAGAACGACAATGCCATCCCCATCGGTGCAATATCTATCCTTCACTTTCACTTTCCAGGAAATAAACGCCCAGGTCATTTGCCTCGGCAATCTCCCTGTCCATCTCACCTTCTCCCCGGAAAGACATGAGATGGCAAAACAGTGGCTCAAAAAACAGCTCGGCCTCGCGTGCATAATTAACAGCACCGACCACCATTGTTTTGCCGCCCTTCTTCTGGAATTTTTCGCGGGGCGCCGTCAAAAATTTCCGCCGCAAACCCGGTCGCCATTTGTGGAACAGGGTACCGAATTCCAGAAAAACGTATGGAATCATATTGCCGGAATTCGTTATGGGGAAACAAAAACCTACGGCGATCTGGCTCAAGCTCTGGGCAAACCTGGTGCCGCCAGAGCGGTGGGACAGGCATGCAATGCCAATCCCCTAGCGCTTATTGTGCCTTGTCATCGGGTGACCGGATCTTGCGGGCCGGGAGGGTTTTCCGGAGGGGAGACTATAAAGAAATACCTGCTACACCTAGAACAACGGACATTGATGCAAAAAATCAGAAACCAGCTGTAGCCATTGTGGCTACAGCATCTTCATAACCTCAGAGGGTATATCGAGCAGCGGCACAATCTTATCCACTCCACCGGCAGCAATAGCCTCCTTAGGCATCCCAAAAACAACACAGGTTTTCTCATCCTGGGCGATTGTTTGTGCACCAGCTTCTTTCATCTTCAACATGCCCTGCGCGCCATCCTTTCCCATCCCGGTGAGGATAACCCCAACCGCGTTGGCCCCGCCGTAGGCGGCTACCGAGTTAAACAAAACATCCACCGCAGGCCGCTGATAACAAACCAACGGCCCGCTCTTGATATTGACATAGTAGCGGGCGCCGCTACGACGCAGGACCATATGAAAATTCCCCGGCGCAAGCAAAGCAGTCCCCGGCACCACAGAATCCCCGTCCTGCGCCTCTTTTACCCGAATCTGGCAGAGACTGTTCAACCTCTCGGCAAAACTGGTGGTAAAATTGGCGGGCATGTGCTGAACAATCATGATCCCTGGCGTATTGGCCGGAAATTGAGTGAGAACATCCTTCAGGGCTTCGGTACCCCCGGTGGAGGCACCGATGGCGATTAATTTATTTGTTGTCTTTGTCAGAGAAAGTCTGGGCGCATCGGCAGGCCGAACTGTGGCAAGATGCATGGCCCGCTGCGCCATGTTCACATGGGCTGCAGCCCGGATTTTTTCGGCAAGTTGAGCGCTCATATCGCCAACAGAATAGGCCTCGCCAGGTTTGCAGATAACATCGACTGCCCCGCTGTCCATGGCCTCCATGGCCAGGGCTCCACCCGCCTTGGTCAGGGAACTGACGATGATGACCGGGAGCGGAAAATAACGCATCAGCTTTTTAAGAAAGGTGATACCATCCATCCGCGGCATTTCCACATCAAGCGTCACCACATCGGGCTTGAGCGCGACGATCTTATCCCTCGCCACATAAGGATCTGGCGCCGTGGCCACAACCTCAATGTCCTTTTCGTGTGACAATTCCTCGCTGAAAACCTTGCGAACAACCGCAGAATCATCCACCACAAGTACGCGTATTTTTCTCATGATCTCTTCTTATTTTCCAGGAATCCCAAAAACTCCCGACTCCGAGAGGTTATCCATGCTACGCATGTATTCCTACAACCCAGAGAACCCCAAATTCGGTGTTAAACATGCAAAGCTCGGTCCCGCCAAGCAAAGTTTCCGGAGAAAATTCGGCAAGTGCGCGAGTTTGCGGAATAGCCAGCGAAGCCTTGCCACCAGGGTCCAGCTTACCCAACAAACTGCCAATGGCCATATTTGCCGTTTCCGCCGCAGTATCCATGATCTGCCCATCTTGCACCTCATCCTCATCAACCCCAAGAAAATTCACGGTGATGTTCTTGCCAAGCTCCCATGGAAAGTAAAAAAGAAAATTACCATTACAGCCTCCGGAATAACTGATCGTAGCTTCGATGAACCTGCCACAGCCCAGATCTTCCTTTCCTGGCGCTTCTTCAAGAGGCTCCAGAAAGGTGAAAAACATCGTCTCAAAGACCTCTGAAAAAGTTGTAAATATGACCCGCCGCAAATCCTCATCCATTCAGCATTCCTCCCCAACTCTTTTCCCATTCCCCCGTTCAACGGCTCCTAAAAATCACTCTCCCCACCAGCCTCTTCCTCAGGCTGCTCTTCCAACCTGTGGGCATAAGCCTTTTCCAACACTTCGTAAAGTATTGCCTTAATGGTCTCGGGCTGGAAAGGTTTTTTCACATAGCCGGCAACCCCAAGCCTGCGCGCCTCTTCCTTACGCGCATCACTGGCCTCGGTGGTAATAAATATCAGAGGAATCTTTCTCAGATCCTCATCTTCGCTGACCTTTTTCAAAAGCTCCATCCCACCCATTTCCGGCATGTTGATGTCTGACAAAATGACATCAATCCAGTTTTCTGCCAAAATAGCCAGAGCCTCTTTTCCATTGGCCGCCTCGTGAAACTCACCGACTGGCACACCGGACATGCTCACAGTTTTCTTGATCACGGCCCGCATGGTTTCAGAGTCATCTGTCACCAAAATATTGAAAGCCATCGCCCTTTCTCCCGCTTCCTTAAATTATTCCACCTTGGATATTCGCCATTTTCCGCGCTACCCTACCCCAGCTGTTGCAGCCAGCCAGCAGATTGTTGAAAAATCTCGACGCGCTACACATGCTGTGTTCGCAAAAAACAACCTCCCGGTATACCGACAAGATTAAGGAGGCACATAAGTGGAACGAGACTCCGGCCCAGGGTGTTCGAATAGTCCCGGAAAAGCGAAGCACCGATTTTCTCCGACGTGACGAATGTTTTTTTCTGGGCCATCAAATATGAAAAAGTTCCTGCGCCCGGTCGATCTCCGTAAGAAGATTGGCCATACACAGTTCAAGGTGCATTGGTGTAATACCAAATCTTTTCAAGCCTCCACCCTGTATTTTCACTGCCAAGCCATCAGCCCCGACCCCGATCCCCATGCTGATAACCAGGGCATTGGCCAAGGTCACGATAGCGGTAAGAGGATCCTTTTCCAGGGCATCCGAATCATGATGCTGCAAAACAGCCAATTCTATCTCCTTAGGAAAATCCCATTGGCTCATAATCATCCCGCCAAGTTCGGCATGGGATGCCCCTACCAGCTCCTTCTCTGCCTCGACAAAAGAACAGCCGTCCTGAACCACCTTCATCATGATTTTCTTAAAATCATCGGCAACAAAACTGCTCAAAAACCGTTTGCCAATGTCATGCAACAGCCCAGCCGTAAAGGCGCTTCCCTGGTCCACACCCTTAATATACTTGACCAGCTCCTTAGACAATATGCCAACGGCAATGGAATGCTTCCAGAGCTCTCCCTGGTCCAGCTTGTAGCCTTCTCCTGCTGCGCCTTTATAAAAACGAGCGCTGCTGCTGGTAATAATAATATCCTTGAGCGTGTCATTCCCCACAATAACCAGGGCCTCATCAAGGGAAGAAACCTTGCGGGGCAAGCCAAAGTAAGCAGCGTTGCAAATCTTTAACACATTGGCCGTAATCACCTGATCGTATTGGATAACCTCGGCCAGAGCGATGGCGCTCACCTCCGGGTCGCTCAACATTTCCGAGACCCGCTGGGCCACCTTGGGAAAAGGCGGGACATGCTTCACAAGGGAAAGTATCTCATCCAGACGGCTCATAACTCAAATTCCCCTCTTCCAGAAACCTTCAGGTGGGTGATCCCTGTTCCAATCTCTAAACTCACTGTGCGGTTTCCTGTACCACCGACATCTTCCTTGGCCAACATAATCTGGTTTTTCCAGAACATTTTCCGCATAACCGCCTGATTTCGCTTTCCGATATTGAAGATCCCGGCGTTGTCCATGATCTGCGACCCACCAACCACCTTGACAATTACACGATTTTTAATGGCTCCGAATTTATACGTTTCCTTGAATAACCTTGGAATACCGGTATCTGCAAACATGAAGGGTTTGGCCGCCGCCTTTTCCAGGTCAAGATTAGAATCCGGCAGCATATAATGCAGCATCCCCCCGACCTTGGCCACCGGATCCCAGATCACCACCCCGATACAGGAGCCTAGAGAATAGGTGATCAGGACATCGTCCGGCTTATTGCTGACTTTCATGTCTGAAATGCCAACGATTATCTTCATGCGCTCCTTGTCCTGTAACCGTCATGCCCCAGGCAACAAACTTCATCGTTTCTGATATGCGGTCGCATCAATCTGAGTAAAACTATGTTTCAAGCCGCTAATGCTTTCGGAATGGCCGATAAAAAGATACCCCCCCGGGGTAAGGGCCTGATGAAATTTACTCACCAGTTCCTGCTGGGTTTCCCGGTTGAAATAGATCATGACATTTCGGCAGAAAATGACATCTATTGCCTCACGCCAGGGAAAATCGCCCATGAGATTAAAACGATCAAAATGCACCATCCGCCGCAGATCTTCCTTCACCTTCACAAAGCCATCGGAGCTACCCACCCCTTTCTGGAAATATTTTTTCAAGAAGGGCTTTGGCACCTTCACAACCCTTTCATCGGCATACACGCCCCGCTTCGCTTGCGCCAAAACCCGGGTAGAGATGTCTGTGGCCATAATACGATAGCGCGTCCCTGGATGCTGACAGACAAAATCATCCACCACCATGGCCATAGTATATGGCTCCTCCCCGGATGAACTGGCGGAGGACCAAAGAAGAATCTCCTTACTTTTCCCCCGCCCCTCCTTGACAAAGGCGGGCAAAACCGTGGAGCTCAGTATCTCAAAATGGGAGTTTTCCCTGAAAAATGAAGTGAAATTTGTGGAAACGCTGTCGATAAGCTGAACGAGTTCGTCCCCGGACCTGTCGCGGGTGACGTACTCATAATATTCTTTGAACGAGTCTATCCCGGTGGCTCGCAGCCTCTTGCCCAAACGGGCATTCAACAGTTCTTTTTTTTCCGGCTTCAGAAAGATTCCGGTTTTCTCATATACCAAATCGCTGAATTTCTGAAACAACCCATCACTGAGTTGCTGATAGCGAATAGCGCTTGATCCTTCACTGTTCAATGCCACAAAGCCGCCCCCTTGGTATCCTGGCAGAAAATCTCCCTGCTAGGAGGCCAACTGCTGCAAAAGCCCTTCACCAACAACCCTGTCCACATCAAGCAGGATCTTGACCTCCCCCTTAGCTTTAGCCATGCCCAAAATATTTTCAGTTTCAGACGAAGAACCGAGGGAAGGTGGAGGCTCAATTTCACCAGCGAGGATATTCAGAACTTCCGAAACCGAATCCACGACCATGCCGACCTGCACCGGGGCAGTTTGGCCCTGAACCTCAACCACGATGATACAGGTTCGCTCGTCATATTCCTTGTGATGCATATTGAATTTAAGTCGCAGATCCAACACGGGAATAACCTTACCCCGCAGGTTGATCACCCCCCTGATATAGGGCGGGGTGTGGGGCACAGCCGTAATCTCCATGACCCCGATGATCTCCCGGACGCTGAGAATTCCGACGCCGTACCCCTCGTTCCCCAAGGAAAAGGTGAGATATTTCCCTGCCAGTTCCGTCCCTTGGCCTGAGCTCTGTGCTACATTTGCTGCTTCCATCAACATCCTCCTTTTTCATGAAAGACCCTCAGGGCGACTCCTCAACCCCTGGGGATGAAAACATTCCCCAATTTCCGCTCGCTTGCGAAAAAACTCAATCCGCTTTATTGGCAATAACGCCAGCCAGATCAAGAATAAGACCAACCCTGCCATCCCCGAGAATAGTCCCTCCGGCAACGCCTTGCACGTCGAGGCCCCCGAGGTTTTTAATGACGACCTCTTCCTTGCCCAAAAGTTCATCAACCATCAAGGCGCGACGCCTGCCCTCATTTTCCACCACCACGACAATGGCCTCACAGGGGTCGGTATTGGTAGATTCTACGCCAAAAATTTCATACAACCTTATGATGGGCACAAGTTCCCCACGCACCAGCAGGTTCTCCCCTCGACCATGAACCGTGCTGTAGTTGGTTCGATCGGGACGCATGGATTCCTGAATAGCAATGGTCGGGATTATATACCGTTCACTTCCGACCCGGACGATAATTCCGTCGATGATTGCCAGGGTCAAGGGCAGGCGGATCACAAACAGAGAACCCTTGCCCGAATGGCTTTGCACCTCCACCTTGCCCCGCAGCTTTTCCACCGCTTTTTTCACAACATCCATGCCCACGCCACGGCCGGAAACATCAGTAATCTTGTCCGCCGTGGAGAAACCAGGAAGAAAGATAAGGTTATTCAATTCAAAATCAGAGAGATTATCAGACTCGCTGACCAAACCGCGTTCAACGGCTTTTTTTCTGATTTTCTGGGTATTCAGCCCCTCGCCATCGTCCTCGATCTCGATCATCATGCTCCCGCCTTTCTGGTAGGCGCGGAGAAAAACAGTTCCGGTTTCTTGTTTGCCGCACTTCTCCCGGTCAGCCGGGGGCGAGATGCCATGGTCCACCGAATTTCGCATCATGTGGACAAGCGGATCATAGATTGATTCCACCATATTGCGGTCAATTTCGGTCTCGGCACCCTCCATGATCAGATCAACCTTTTTCCCTGATTTCTTGGAAAGATCACGGACCAACCGAATCATTTTATCAAAAGTTTGCTTGATGGGAACCATACGCATGGACATGGCCGTGCGCTGCAACTCGGAGGTGATCCTGGTCAGCTGAGAAAAATCCTTGGTGAGCTTGGCATCAGCGATCCGAGAAACAAGCTTATTCTGACGAACCAGCGATTGCATGATCACCAGTTCGCCCACCGCATTCACCAGGGCGTCGAGTTTTTCGACATCAACCTTGATGGAGGCTCCGATTTTTTTCTGAGCCGAGTCGGTAGTCGAGCGGCCCACAGAACTTGCCGGAGCCTGAGGGACCCTCGGAGAGACGGCGACCTGCGCGGCCCTGGCAATGGTCGGCATGGACGGGGCAACGGCGACAGCCTCCTCTCCTACCAACGGTTCACCCTCTTCAGTCTCTTCAGCCTCTTCAATCTCAGAAACTTCTGGCAACAAATCCGACACTGAAGCAGAAACGGTTTCAACCGGCGGGGCTCCGCTTCCTCCCTCTTGCAGCTGGGTGATGTTCACCAAAAAACCGCTGATATCGGTATCTTTATAATTGGCAGGCCCGTGCTGCAAGACATCCTTGATATTTTCAACCATGGATTTCAGCGCGTCGCCAACCGTCAGGACAATGTCAATAACTGCGGAATCCATTGGACGCTTGCCGTTGCGCACATCATCCAGAAGGTTTTCTGTGGCATGGGCAAGCCGGTTGATGGTTTTCAGGTTCAGAAAACCAGAAACACCCTTGATCGTATGAAAAGGCCGGAAGATATTGTTAATGATATCCTGATCATCCGGGCTCTGCTCCAACTCAAGCACGTTGACCTCAATGGACTCAAGATGCTCAAAGGCTTCCTCAATAAATCCGGCCAACAGGTCCGTATCCTGGAGAAAATCCGGCAGCGCCTCCTGGCTCGGGCCAGCCGCAGGGGGCGCTTGCGCCGCCGGGGCCGGGTCGATCTGTGGCGAGGCGAGAGGGCCTTCTTCCTCGGCCATAGTCTCATCACCGACCTCGGCCATTCCCGCAGATGCTGCATCTACAGTACCGAGAAGCGCCGATGCTTCCATCGAAAAGCCGATTTTTTTCAGGTTATCGCAGAACTGCGCAACAATTTTCTCGCCGGGGCGGCCCTCTTTCCGAGCCGACTCCTGCATCTCGATCACGCACTGGCCGAGGAGATCATAATTTTCTGCGGAATCGGCCAACTCTCCCATGATGAGCTTTTCAAGGACCCCCTTGAAAGCGGCGGCCATTCGTTGAATAACGATCGGCGTATCGGGGGCGGCCTGACCGGGCAACAACTTCTCGATCAGGTCAAGCAACTCTCCGACAATGGAAAGATCACCCGGCTCGATCATCAAAATCTTCAGGGCCACCTCATCCAGAAGATCGGACAATGATTTATGACCAGCTGTCATGCATGACTCCTTGCAAAACGAGGAAAGCAACCACCATTAAGAAACAGCATTTATCTCCCACAGAAACCAACGGAAGGAGACAGTGCCATATTATGCTTCCATACTGCGCAAACATCAATGAATATTGCAAGTTTTTTCTTCCCGCACCACCGGATGGTGCCAGGGGGATGACAAATACCCCACCCCCTTGAAGGGTTTCTCACAAATGCGCCTTAAACAGCATTATACGCTGGCCGAAGGGGGCTTTCAACATTACAAATAAGAGTCTCCCCCCGATATTCCCTAAAAATCTTCGAAGTCATTTCCCATAGGGATGATATTATCGGGCCTTGCCCCCTTACTCTGAGAATTTACGGACTTTTTTGCCACCGGCGGTAGAGCCTTTCTCGCAGGGGTGACCACCCTTCCGTGGCTGGCAATCCCAGAGGCCAAAGGCCGTCGGAGCTTGGCGGGACGCACCGTTTCCTGCACCTCTGCCGCGCCACCCACCATTTCCAGCAGTTGCCCCACCGAACCCTTCATCATTTCCGCCTGGGCGTTCAGCTCTTCGGAGGCAGAGGCGGATTCTTCCGCAGCCGCCGCGTTGCTCTGGGTCACGGCATCAATCTCGTGGATGGCCTTGGTAACCTGGGTGATGGCCTCGGCCTGCTGGCTTGCCGCTCCGGCCATCTCGGTGATGATCGTGCCGATCCGGGTGGTAGATTGCGAAGCAACGTAAAACGACTCGCTGGTTTCGCTGACCAGGGTGTTGCCGGTGGTGATCTTCTGCACCGTCCCCTCGATGAGATTCGAGGTGTTCTTGGCCGCCTCCGCAGCCCGCATGGCAAGATTCCTGACCTCGTCGGCAACCACCGCAAATCCGGCCCCGGCCTCACCGGCCCGGGCTGCCTCTACCGCAGCGTTCAAGGCCAGCAGATTGGTCTGGAACGCTATCTCGTCGATGGTTTTGACGATCTTCTGAGTTTCACTGCTGGCTGCCGAGATCTCATGCATAGAGGCGGTGAGTTTTTTCATGGATTCATCGGCATTCTGAATAACCTGGTTCGCCTCCTTCATCAGCGTATCGGCCTGCCGGGCATTGTCGGCATCCTGCTTGATCATGGCCCCAACCTCTTCCAGGGAGGCGGAGGTTTCTTCCACCGCCGCAGCCTGCTGGGAAGCGCCTTCCGCCAAGGTCTGACTGGAGGAGGAGATCTCCCCCGCCGCTGCCGCCACCTGCTCCGATCCCTCATGAAGCGAGAGACTGACCTGATGGATGGCTGCGGAAATCCCCCGGACAATAAAAAAGGCCACCGCCAGCCCAAGGCCCAAGGCCACGACGGCAATCACCCCTACCCACATCTGCGTCCCAGCTGCGGCCTCAAGCATGGCGTGGTCGGTGAGCAACTGACCACGCGCCTCCTCCCGAATCTTGTTCAGCAGGCTCTGTACGGACTGCAAGGCCGGAACGGTCTGCGCGGTGTACACGGCCAAGGCGGCGCTGGTTCCGCCGCTGGCAAGGCTTGCTTTGATGGCGACTGCGGACTCATGGAGCCTTTTATGCGGATCCTCGATCTCACTGAACAGTCCCTTGAGAGAAGGGAACTGTTTTTCGGCATGCTCACGCCCCTCCCCGTAATACCACTTGCCGAAGCCGCATTTATGGGGATCGGCCTCCACACTCAACTCGGTGCCGCCGCTGAGCAGCACCCCGGTTACCTTCCCCACCCAGTTGAGATGGTCCACCTCCCGCTGCGCCAGTTCGGCATTGAGCTGACCTCCCCCAATCACCTCCTTGGCGTTGCCCACAATCCTGCCGACCCCAAGGAAGCTGCTCAAGGAAAGGACAACTAGCAATGCCAGTACCAATCCAAATCCCAGAGAAATCTTTTTGCCGATAGTCATGCCGCTCCAGTTCATTCTCACACTCCCCATTGAAATAGTTCCTGCTCGTGGCCCCAAGCCCCTTTGTCACTTATTTGCAAACACAATAATGTGTGTACTGTACGCAATATTACCCAACAAGTCTTTTCTCGTGGCCTTACCGGAAATTTACACAGACAACGCGGAGGGGCTGTAACGCAACAAACCCCTCGGACTGCTCGCCAGAAAAAACAACGCAACCAACCTGAATAACTACCAAAAACAAACACAACCTCGGGCAATGCCGTGTTTTTTCATTGCAGGAAGGGGGGTTGTCCTGTAAAAGTGGCTGAGCATTATTTGGGTGGGACTCTTGCAAAACTTGTCCCAGACGAAAGCCGGAGGTAAGCGAACAGGGAGAGACTCCAATCCAGATATGCAAGAGTTTCTGGACCCCCGGTTTCCGCCGGAGGACTGGTGCTGGATATAGTGATTATTTCGGCAAGTACGTGGGCGCCAGAAAATTTAAGCGCCGCTAGAAACACCTCTGTTTTTTGACCATTTCACTACAGCTCTTTCCGCCGCTAACAGCAGCGCTACTGCCGTTTTGGCCATCCAGATGACCATCTTTTGTTACCGCGGCTTATCGCAGCAGGGAAACACGGTTTGCATACTCATCCAAAGGTCTTCAGGTTTTTTCTTCCTCCCCTCTCCAGGTTCTTTCTAATCCTGGCGGCTGCCGCTCTGGTTATGGGCGGCTTCACCGCCTGCGTCCCGCTGGAAAATCAAGGCATTGACATGGTCGCCCCGGAACCCATTCCCAGGGTGCAGAAACAGAAGGTCGCCCCCACCGCCGTAAAACCGGAAAGTCCGCCCCCACAAATAGAAACACCCGCTCCGGCAGAGGCCGACCCCCAAGCGCTCAAATTGGCGGTAAGCCCAGAAATAAGCGAACTGGCACAACTCAGTGCCTGGGACGTGCTGCCGTTGCTCAGTACGGGAGAAGAAACCGAATCCTACGATTTCCCGCTTAAAATGAATGACCAAGTGGAATATTACCTGGATTTTTTCACAAACCGCCACCGCAAGACCTTTGCCCGCTGGCTCGCCCGCTCATCCCGCTATCTACCCATGATCAAGCAGGAATTTACCAAGGCAGGACTGCCCCTGGATCTCGCCTATCTGCCCATGATCGAAAGCGGCTTCAACACCACGGTCTCTTCCCGGGCCAGCGCGGTGGGAACCTGGCAATTCATGCGGGCTACCGGCCAAAACTATGGCCTAACGGTCAACAACTATGTTGACGAACGGCGCGACCCGGTAAAATCGACCAAAGCGGCGGCAGCCTATCTTGCCAAGCTGTACAAACAGTTTGACTCGTGGCATCTGGCGGTGGCCGCCTACAATGCCGGGGAAGGCAAAATCACTCGAGCCATGAAGCAGTCCGACTCCGACGATTTTTGGGAGATTGCCCAGAGCCAGTATATCCAGTCGGAAACAAAACTTTATGTTCCGCAGCTCATCGCCGCCATCATGATTGCCAAGGATCCTGCAAAGTACGGGTTTGACCGCATTGATTACGACGAGCCGCTGGACTACGAGACTGTCCATGTGCCCTGCGGAACCCCACTCAAGGCTGTGGCCCTGGCCTGCAATCTTCCCGACGAGGAAATTCTCGCCCTCAACCGACAACTGTCAAGAGCCATCACCCCACCATCCGAAGCGGATTACCCGTTGCGGGTGCCGCCGGGCACAAAGGCATTGGTGATCAAAAACCTCCCCAGAGTCCACACGGTGATGATCACCGAGTTCAATGACCACGAGGTAAAGCGCGGAGAAACCCTGACCACCATCAGCAAAAAATACAAACTGAGCAAAACCACCTTATTGAAGGCCAACAATCTCGAACAGGAGCGGCTTTCATTGGGGCAACACATGAGAATCCCCTACCAGACCCCGGCTTACAGGCTGGGAGATGAACCGCTACATCTTGCCCGGGCCGGGGCCAGCATCCCTTTGTTTTCCATCCGCACAGAGCCGTCCGACACCCAGGCCAGTAAGAAAAACAAATCCCGCAGCCTCAAAAAAGGCAAGCCGACGGAAACACCAGAAAAACGAATTCTCTCCTCGCCAAGCAAGGAAAGAAAATCCCCAGTCTCAGCCAACAAAGAAAAGACAACAAAGTCTCCGGAACCATCTCCCAAAAAATCCGGCTCCGGCAAAAGAAGATAACCCGCAACCCTGGCAGCAGCCCGAGGCTTGAATCGCTGATGAAACTTCAAGGCAAAATAGCCCTGGTTCTTGGAGGGGCAAAGGGAATCGGCAAGGCCATCGGCCTCGGCCTGGCCAAAGCCGGGGCCACGGTGGTGCTTACCCACTATGACTGGCCCGAAGAAGCCGCCCTCATGCAGGAGGAACTGGCCGCCCTTGGCGGTGACCATCTGGCGATCAAGATCGACCTGCGCGAACCGGCTGCTATTCAGGAATTATTTTCGACCATCCAGGGGCGTTACGGCACCCTCCACATCCTGATCAACAATATCGAGCGCGGCGGTATGCCGGTTGTGCACGGCCCCTACATCCCGGAGCAATGGGAGTTGGAGATGGCCACCACCTTGCGGGCCAAGTGGTGGGTCATGCGGTCCGCCCTGCCCCTTTTGCAAGAAAATACCGAGGCCGCAGTCATCACCCTTTCTTCCATTGCCGCGATTGTCGGTCGCTCCGGCCCGGCAGGCCTCATTTTCAACGATGGTTACAGCGCGGCCAATCGCGCCATCTCCGCCTTTACGGAAACCTGGGCCAGGGAGGGCGCGCCAACAGTGCGGGTCAATGAATTGATGCTGGGATTTTTTGAAACCAGACACGCCGAGGGAACCCGGGGCTGGGACTTGCTCAGCGCGGAGCAGCAGACCGACATCCGCGAGCATATCCTGCTGAAACGGACCGGCAAGATCGAAGAAATCATTGCGGCGGTTTTCTTTTTACTACAAGACGCCACCTACATGACCGGGGCGGTGCTGCGGATGGACGGCGGCTATGTGCTGGGCGGCGAAAAGATCCCGCCCATGCCGCCTGGGGTGGAGTAAAAGGTGCTTCGACAGGCTCAGCATGAGCGGAATATCAAGGCACATTAGGAACTTATACGTTCGCCTTGAGCCTGTTAAAAGGCAGTTATTGCGAATCCATTGCCTCTTGCCTTACTTCTTTCCCAACCCCATCTTTATCAGCAAATCTTCAACCGCCCATTTCGGGATCTGATGCAGGACCAGCTCAACGGCCTTGGCCTTCATGTCGTCTTCATTTCGGGGAATGCCGCCCTCGCTGGCCGCCATCTCGGCAAAGATGTCCTCGGCGTCGAACCAGCAGATTTCCTGGTCGTTTGTGCCATATACGGTCAACACCCGCCGATTGGCCTCCTGGAGGTGCTCCTCTTCCATCACCGCGCCGACCAACTTCTTGGCCACCTCATAGGGAATGCATTGCATATCTTCCGCGTTCATCGATTTCTCCTCGGTCTTTTTTGATCTGCCGCCGTACTCACTACCCTATTTTTCCGCGTTTTTCAAGCTCTCCCTGATACTTTCCGACCGAGATTCCCGCCCGCTTTCCGGCTTGACGGCTTCCGGGCAGACTGGTAATACAAAATCACCTTCAAACTACAGGTTGCCCATGCATCACGAGACATTCATGCGCCTTGCCCTGCAACAGGCGCAACAGGCCTTGGCCAATAACGAGTTCCCGGTGGGCGCCGTCATTGTTGCCGGAGATGAACCGGTGGCCATAGGGCGACGTGAAAACAGCAAGAGCGAGACCGCCAACGAGCTGGACCATGCCGAGATCGTTGCCCTGCGCGATCTGCTTGGTCGCAGGCCGGATATCGACCGGCAGGCCCTCACGATCTATTCCACCATGGAGCCCTGCCTCATGTGCTACTCCACCCTGCTGCTCAACGGCATCCGCACCTTTGTCTATGGTTATGAAGATGCCATGGGTGGCGGCACCAGCCTGCAACTCATGAACCTCACCCCTCTCTATCAGGCCATGGAACCGGAGGTACACATCCTGCCCCACGTCCTGCGCCAGGAAAGCCTGGCGCTTTTCAAGACCTTTTTCGCCAGCCCGGAAAACAACTACTGGCAGGACAGCCTGCTGGCAAATTACACCCTGGCCCAACCCTGACAGCCCGCGCCATGAACCAGCCCGTCGCCAAGACCCTGCATTTTAAGCCCCACGAGCGCAACATCTTCTTCCACATCCTGACCGCCTGCAATCTTGCGTGCAAACATTGCTACATCAACCCGGCCCAGCACGGCACCGGGACTGTAAGCCGCGAAACCATGGAGCAATGGCTCACGCTTTTTTATGACCCCAAGAAAGAAAGCAACGTCATCTTTCTAGGCGGCGAGCCGACCCTGCACCCGGACCTGATCCACGGCATCCGCCATGCCCGGACCTTGGGCTACAAAACCATCACCGTGGATTCAAACGGCTACCTGCACCACGACCTGCTCAACAAACTCAAACCCAACGAGGCGGTGCTCAGCTTCAGCCTGGACGGGCCGAACCCGGCGGTCAACGATGCCCTGCGCGGGGAGGGGGTTTTCGCCACCTGCACCGCCAATCTGCAAAAGGCCATTGCCCTTGGTTTTGAGGTGAGCGTGATCTACACGGTGAGCCAACTGAATATCGAGCATCTGGCGGCAATGCCCGAGTTGCTGGAGCGGTTGGGCTGCAAGCGGTTTTTCATCCAGGTCATCGGGTTGCGCGGCAAATCGGCAAGCGAACAGGAGGCAAAGCTCCAGGTCAGCCCGGAAGAGTGGTTGGCCGTGATCCCAGGGGTGGCCAAGGATGCGGCCCAACGGGGAATCCATGTCATCTATCCCAAGGTCTTTCTGGAGCCGGGGGAGGAATTTCTCTGCGCGGGAAACGTGGCGGAGAACTACTTCATCTTTCCCAATGGCCGGGTCTATCTCTGCCCGCTGTGCGAGGATTTCCCCCTGCACACCTTCCGCATCGAGGACAACTGCCTCATTGAAAACAGCGGGATCAACGAAAAGAGGCTTTTCTCGCTCAACATCCCCGAGGGCTGCGTGATGAACAAACTCCTGCAACCCGGCAACCTCG
>JBAZCG010000051.1:0-24024 GCA_041671085.1 Desulfurivibrionaceae bacterium
CCCCGGGCTTTGCCCCACCATGTTCCACCCGCCGTTTCCAATTGCTGCCGAGGAAATAGAAACGCAAGCTGTCCTGGGCCTCATCAATTTCATCAATCAACCGTGCCCGCAAGGCGGACCATTGCCCTGGGTCCACCAGACACTCGAAAACCGAAAACTGCACCCGCTGGCCACAATTCTCGCAGGCCCTGGCCACTCGCCGCAGCCGCCTGCGACCTACCGAGGTTTCCGTGTTGACATCATAGGTCACGAGCACCAACATGCCAGCCTCCTACTTCCAAAGATAGGGCGGATACCCATCCAAATCGCCCCGCAGATAACGACTCAACAGCAAGGCCTGCACATAGGGCAATAAGCCAAGCGCGACCTTTTCATCAATGAACGGATGCTGCAACTCTTCCTGTTTCCTCTTCTGATACGCCACCAGCACCTCCTTGCGGGTTTCGTCATCCATCACCACCGCGCCGGTTTCCGTGGCTTTGAACCCCTTTCCCTTGACCTGCTGCCGGTTGACCAATGAAAGGGCAAGCCGATCAGCAAGCACGGGCCGCAACTCCTCCATGAGATCCAATGCCAGACTTGGCCTTCCCGGACGATCCCGATGCAGGAACCCGACCGCCGGGTCCAACCCCACCGTCTCCAGGGCCGAGCGGATATCATGCACCAGCAGGGTGTAGAGGAAGGACAACAGCGCGTTCATGTTATCGAGCGGCGGCCTTCTGCTCCGTTCATGAAAGAAAAATTCCTCCTTCCGGGCCACGATGAGGTGATCGAACACACCGAAATAGCGCCGGGCCGCATCCCCTTCCATGCCCCGCACGCTATCAAGCGAATACGACTTCTGGAGTACGGCCAGAGTACGCCCCAGATCATCACCAGCGGCCTTGACCTCTGAACCGGCAGCCATTTCCGGATGATCCCGCAGGGCGCGCAGGAGCACGACCCGCTGATTGGCGATCTTGGCGGTGACCACGGCGCGGGCGATTTCGGCGGATTGCCCCAAGTCATCGGACCAGCGATACTGTTCCCGCCGCAAAAGCACGTTCCCCGAAACCGGCCCTTCGACCCTGGCCCAGAACCTGCCGTTCTCGCTTAAAAAGGAGATTCTCACCCCACGTTCGGCGCAAAGCTGCATGAGCGGCGGCGAACAGGAGACCTGGCCGAAGCAGACAATGCCGCCCAAGGTATGGAGCGGCACCCGGAGCCGCGTTTCGTGCTCCACCCGGACAGCCACGGTCTCGCCATCCCGCGCCAGATAGGCGCCTTGGGTCGTCACATAGAGGGTATTCAGCAGATGTCGCATGGATTGCCTCAGTCCTGGGCAAGAGCCTTGGCCATGTATCCCTGCACGCTCCGGCGCGACCCGGTTACCTTCGGCATGCAGACAGACAACATGGAACAGCTCTCGCATTTCTTTTCATACCGCGCCTGGGGCGTGCGGCCACTGCTGATCAACTCATGCAGCCGCCGCGCCGCCTCCTTGGTTTTTTCCCGCAAGGCGTCATCAAACACCACTGCCAAACGCCGACGGGGCTTACCGTAATAGAGCGCCCCCTCCGGTACCGCCACCCCCAGCATCTCCTCAAGACAAAGGGCTTGGGCGCAGAGCTGGACCAAATCGCAATCATTCTGCTTGGGCTTGCCCCGTTTGTATTCCACCGGAAAAGGCCGCCAGATCGAGGCGCTGCCGGAAGCATCCTCTCCTTCCCGGTGGAACTCCACGGCATCCGCCTTGCCGGAAAGGCCGAAGCGCAAAGAACGGAGCAACAGGCCATTCACCGTGCGGACCCGGCCTCGGGACTCCCGGCCAGTCTCGTCCACCCGCTCGTGCATGATGCGGCCCTCAGCGGTGAAACGATTTTCCGCCCACGCCTGCTCAATGTGTATGAGGGCGCACTGGCGCTCGCAAAACAGCAGATGTTGGAGCGCGGAAAGCGGAATGAGTTCGTCTTCGGTGAACATCATCAATCCTTGGAACTTCGGGACTTCTTCGCTGCCAACCGCTTCCGGCCTTCCGGCTCGACCAGATAATTTTCCGGGGTTACCACCTTTTCTCCCGTTTCCTTCTCCAACTTCTCCCGCGCTTCTCCGGCGATCCGGCCACCCTTGCGGGCTGCGGTCTTGTTCTCGCCAAAGCTCTGGGCATCATGCCTGCGGGTGATCTCGGTGGTGGCTGCTTCGCCGAGCATGGAGAAGATCAGCTCCAGGTCGTTCATGTGGTCCCGCAGATTCTCCCGCTCCAGCCCCTTCAGGTTTTTATACTCCGTTGGGGTGAGACCAAAGGCGGCCTTGGAAATCTCGGAAGTCAAAATGGCATACTCCGGTTCCCCGTTGACGCCCCGGTTTTTCCATTCATCGGTTAACTCGGCCCGAACGGCGATGCCGCGCATCCGCTTCTCAATCCAGGCGTCGGAATAGCCCTTGGCCCGGTACAGCGCCTTGGTCCGCTTAGTGGCCAGCTCAGGGTCTTCAATCTCCTGCACCCGTTCATAGCCGACCTTGGCCAACCAGCGTTTAAAAGGCTCGGCTTTGGACGAGGGAATGGACTGGATGATGCGAAAGAGGCCTTCGGTGTTGGCGCACAACATCCGTTGCGCTCCCCCAGAAGTCTCGACGGAAAGGGTATGTACAATCTGTACCCACCCTTTGCCAAGCTCCGGGTCCCGCTGCTTCATGCGCTGAATATACTGCTTTGGGTCTTTTGAATCGATCAGCGCGAGCACAACATCCTCAACCACGAACCACCATTCGTTGTTATGCAGGGTACGCCGGATTTCCTTATTTTTGAAAACAACCAGTTTCGTTTCCATGTCAGATTTCGTTACCCAAAATTACATTTTTTCGATGACCATCACTTCTCGGGGTATATCCGTCTGTTTTTATAGAAATCAGAAGCCATCAATTATTTCAGGTTCCAATCCATCCAAATTGTTCAAGACATAACTACCATCTGAATGTACAGATAATGTCTTGTGAACCTTTGCCGATGAATACTGACCGGCTTTGCTGTTATGTTTCCACCAGAACACTTTCACAACAGCCATGCTTCCTTCAGGGCGCGCCGAAGAAGCATCCCCTTCAAACAGTTTCGGCAGTATAGATTTAAATACTTCCGCGTCGTTGTTACTGAATAATGTCCGCCCTGAAAGTTGCGGCGACATAGCGCCGTAAGCAACATATATTGCTTTATCAACCCTGTGTTTCATACCCATCCGGTCAGAGCTGATATCACTTTTCCCTTTTGCCTCCTCTGCATTCACACTCTTTACAATCTGAGAACTGGTAATACTCACTGGTTCTACGCTAAATGCTGGTTGAATGGTAACAGGGCCGCGGACAGGGATAGAAACCCCGGAAGCATCATCATCCCCTTTACCAAAAGCAAATAACTGCCCAAAAGCACGAACATCAAACCACTTTTCACAGGCAAGCTTTGCCGTAGCATCCTTTTTCCCAGGCATTTTTTTATCAATTTTAAAGGCCTCTTCGCCAAGGCCAAACCCAGCAGACACGGCCCTTTCTTTCAAGTTGGCCATGCCATCTATTTTTTTTTCGTCAGATTGTACGAATATCGAGTGACCTGCTTCCTGTAGACGATCCCGAATTTTACGTTTCAAGCAGACATCAGATACCTCTCCATACCCGTCATAATCTGTCCGAGGGCGGTTGCCATTCAGAGGATCTCCGTTCGGGTTGGCGTTTTTCACACTGAAAATAACCGCGAAATCGATTTTGTTTTCCAAGCTGCTCATATCTTCCTCCTTTTGATTAATCTTCCTGGGTGGTTTCAGTTTGAGTATTCCGATAAATCATCCGCTGGCAGTGATACCCCAACAGAAACTCTCCGGTGAGCGATTTATCACTGGTAAAATCACCAGTCTTGAAATCCGAAATCACTACATCAAGCTCTTTTTTTCTGTTCTTTAAAAACCCGAGCCGCGAACTTTGCAGACGTTGCATATAAGGCTGAATCCCCAACTCGATATTGCGCCAAGTTGAAGAGGGTCTGTCAGCAAAACGCTGCATCAGTCTGGCTGCGTTGGTGGAACGATTCTCACCACCAACCGCTAACGCGATTTCTTCGATACGTTCAGCGATCGCCAACAAGCGCCCATACAGGTAGTCTCTTGATCTGTTGTCCTCTTCCAGTACCATAGCGTAGTTTCTCCTTTGATTTTCATCCGGATGCCGCTGATGAAACCCGCGATACAAAGCGCAAGCGACACCTAAATTCCTCTCCCACTCCCAATGTTCACAGTTGTTTCTATTACTGGCCCGCCTGACAGCAGAAACCATAATGTCTCTAGGAAAAGGACTCCCATCAACAATGCAGGGCAAAATACGTTCATGCAGGCTTTTTTTCAGGCTGTCGTTGCTTTTTAGGATATCGCCATAGGCTGCCTCGGCGATACTCCTCGGCACCGGCGAGCTAACCGGCCAAATCGTTTTACTGCGCGGCTTCTTATCTTTTTTATCGCTTGGTTCTTCTATGGTCCGGCGCTGCGGCCAGGCAAACTGGGTGTGCCATTTTTCGATCCGCTCCAAAAATTCACTGGCCATAAGTTCCCTAAAATAGGTAACACTAAGCCTACCTTTTGTGGCTGCATCCAGGCCAAGCACGATTATTGATTCTGTAGGCTGGACGTCAGCAAGGTAACCTCTGATATAGTTGTTGAGCCTAAGAGCAAAAGATTGACCAGCATCAAGGGAATGATCGGCCTCAGCTACTCCTTCCTCATAGGATTCTTCTGAAATATTTATTTCTTTCCCAAGTACAGCCCAAATATCTTCCAGTGGATCAGGAACGGACTTTCCAGAGATGGCCCAAGTCACAACGACTTGTTCTCCATTGCTATATCCCTGTCTGGCAATTAACCACCGCAAAACATTATGGGCTTTCTGACTCACTTCAAAGGAAAGAGCGCATGGCTGATCAGAGTCCGTGAATCTCCCTTTGAAAGTTAAGTAACTTTCATCGGTTGGGATTGAGATCAACTTTGCATCATTTATTTTTGGAATAATTCCTTTGGGGTGACTATCCGTTATGAAACTTCGTTCCCCTAGAATTTGGCATACCCCATTTTCTTTATTCTCGTCTTCTTGAAATGCTTGCCATTTCTTTATCAGGACAGGATCGTTCCATGTCAGATCGTCCGGGTCACCAAAGCACTGCACCCGCCAACGAATTTTGGTATTCCCTTGCTCATTCCCGTTTATTGCATTGAGAAGGGGTGGTTTAGGCACCTTTTTGTTTGTGCCTTTTTCGCAAGGCCCCTGCTTAGACCAATTTGTTATCAAGACTTCATCACCATTCTCCAGACATGAGAATAGTATCCCGACCTTAAGCAAATCATGAACTACCGTCCCCTTCGCCACGTATTTGGCTACCGCTTCAATTTTATGATCTGTAAATTTTTTCGAGCACGACCAAGAAGCAAGAAGTTCATTATAATTTTTGAAATATGACTTTTTCACTCCTCCAAAATCCGGGTAATCTTTTGCAACATATTGAATTTGCTCAGCCAATGGGTAGGGAGCTGGTCCACTCGTACGTCCAGTCAGGCTCTTGGGTGTTATTGGAATCAGGGTATTCTCTCCTTTCCAAAAACCCTGCTTGCCATAGATAACTTCATGAAGTAGCGGCTCAGCTCGAATAAAGTTACCATCACCATCAAGGACTATTTCAATGTGGCATTGTTCGTTCTTGTGAAAGTATGGCTCTAAGGATTCATTCAATTCATCGTTATCGGAAACAGACTCATAGGTTTCATACAACTTTGCGAGCCAGCTCATAACAGTGCCTCTTCCTGTTCTACGGGGAAGACGTTCTCACCCAAGCCAAATTCCTTGGGGATCATATTGCGGACAAAACGGCTAACTTCACACTCTTCCGGTCTTGGAAATTCGAGAATGCCTTTTCGCATGGCGGCACGCCAAAAACGGCTCCGCAGTTCATCCTTCCCTGTCTCGTCCGGGTAACCGAACCCGTGGAACATCAGGCCGAAACTAAGTTCATCAACTTCATCATAGTGACCTTTCCCTTCGCCAAATGTGCAGGGTTCCACATACCCCTGGCAATCTCTGGTGCCGAGAAAGATGTCCTGGCGCCCACCCTTTTCCAGCATTCTTTTGATGATACTGAAGTGCTTGCCGTCGATCTGATCCTTAACCAGCGCCGGTTGATGGTCATTCCATTCAAAATGCGCTTTGACTTGGTATTCCACATCATGAAGAAAGGTATAGATTGCCAGACTATTGCCACCGCCCCAGACCAGAGGCTTGGTCCCTTTTGTCTGGGTGCGTAGCGGTTTCATGACCCGGACCTTATCAACATGCCAGATAATGGTCGGTTTCCAGTAGATGGACTTCAATGCCCCTTTGATGGCTTCATAGGTGGGGACATGGTAGGAGCATTTTTCTCCTCCGGTTTTGGTTACCGGGTCGGTAAACAGCGCGTACCGCCCCCACAACCGGAAACTGATATCGTTTTTCATTTCTTCCTCCCTAAGCATTCAGGAATTTCATGGCATTGACTTCTTCTGTAGACACCCCAAAGTGCTGACTGTAGTGCCGCTCGTCGAGATAATAAATTTCCTCACCGGGCTGCACCGGCCTTACAGCTCCACCTTCCTTCAACTTCCTCATGACATTGGGAAACACATTCACACTGAACTTCTGGGCACGTTTGAGCAATTGGTAAGCCTTTGCCGGTTCCGGCACGGCACAGAGACCGGCAATGATTTCCACTCCTTCGCCATAGGGCACAATGACCGCCTCTGTCGGGGCATCAATCGCCTTGAAGATTTTCCCTGCCGTGTTGAAAGACTGCTGAAGCTTTAGGGCATTCCTGACCCGTCCGATGTTTCTGGAATTGTCACTGAGCAGGCTTAACAGACTGTCCTTCCGGCCAGCTTGATCGGCCGTCACCGGATAAACCATCTCATCGGCCCGGCTGTAAAAATAATAGGAGAAATACAGACTCATCACTTCCGGGTCCAGCAGATCGGCATCACCTTTTTCCGACAAGACCCGTAAGGCTTTATCACGTCCCTCTTTGATATCGTGGAGCATATCAACTGCTTCTTCCCGTGGGTTGACGACATGCACGGTTGCCTGCGGCCATTTTTTGTTTCGATTGCATCGCCCGGCTGCCTGGGCAATCGAATCCAGTCCAGCGAGAAAGCGGATAACCGAGGCAAAATCCACATCAACCCCAGCTTCTATTAATTGAGTGCTGATGCAGAGCACCGGCAAGTCATCATCCAAACGTTGTCGAACCTGGTCCAGAATCACCTTGCGATGGGCCGGGCAGAGACTGGTACTAAGATGAAACAGGCTCCCTGGTTCGACTTTGTCCTTGCATGATTCGAACAGAAGCTGCGCCCACTTTTTTGTATTGACTACGACGAGGCAACTTCCCTTTTGCTCATATTCATCGACAGCCAGCACGGTCAACTCGGATTCAGTCCATCCAGCCGGGCGGACCTTGTTACTGATTGTCACCCTTTTGAGCTGGGCGAACAGTTCGGCAACATTTTCTACCAACTCATTTCCCTTGGGGATAACCAATTGCCCTTTATCGGGAGACTTCAGCTTATCGAGCAAAGGTTGCGTTGCGGTACAAAGGACAACCGTAGTGTCTGCCTGTGAAATAAGAAAATTAACGGCATTACAGAAAAGGTGAACGCAGTTGATCGGCAAGGTCTGGATCTCATCAAAAATCAGAACCGATTTTGCCAACTGGTGCATCTTCCTTGCCCCGCGCGTTCCTCCGCTGAAGAGGACATCGAGAAACTGGACCATGGTCGTGAAGACAATGGGCGCATCCCAGTTCTCGGCAATGAGTTTGTCGCGCCAGGTCTGTCGTTCCGGCTCAAGGTTAGAATGATGTTCGAGAATCCAGGGGAATTTATCACCCTCAACCTCAAGCAAGTCGCGAATGGCCTGGGCATTTTGTTCGATGATCGAGGTATAAGGGATGATATAGATGATGCGATCAAGGTTGTGTTTCTGGGCATGGTGCAGAGCGTAACGTATGCTGGAATATGTCTTGCCGCCACCGGTCGGGACAGTAAGCGTATAAATCCCTTGTGGGTCAAAGGCCCTGGCCTTGCACTGATCTGAAATGGACCTGCGTATCGAGTCAATCTCGTGCCTGTCCGGCAAGTTAGAAAGCTTGCTTTCAAGACGATCAATAGCGACCGGCCAGTTAACGCGGCCTTGCGACCGCAAACTTTCATTGCCCGGGTTTTCAAAATCGGCGCTGTTTATTCTGTCCGCATCAATCAGGCAACTGAACAAAAATCGGGCCCACAGACCAATATTGAAATGCTTAACGATCTCGGATTGATTTTTCCCGGGATCAACCAATTTAAAGATTTGTTGCGAACACTCTTGAATAAGGGCCGGGGTGGCAAGAAAATTCAGCCTCATTAATACCTCGCTGTCTACCGACCCAATACACTCCTGAAGATGGGTCTTTGCAACGTCTTTGCGCATCCTAGCGACAAAACCATTTTCCCCTCCCGGTTTCAGGCAATCGATCAACCCACCATGGTGAGAGGCAAGACAGAGCGCAAGTACTTGCCCTGCCAACTCCCCTTGCGGACCATATCGATGAAAGTTTTCCCATATCCACTGGGCTCCCGCGCTGGAGTGATCAATTTTGCCCCTAAGCGATGTAGCATCGACATATTCATCATCAACGTCAGGGTCCAACATTCCGGTGGCCGATTGGATGTATGTCTGGAATTGTTTGCTATATTTGCCAAGATCATGAAGCAGCCCCAGCAATTCCCCGGCATCAGGGACACCAATCTTTTCAGCCAGACACCGACAAATAAGGGATACATTTTCTAGATGTTCACGGACAGATTGTTCGGTTTGATCTGACTCCCTGCGATGCGCGATAAAACAGTTTGACCTCATTCAGCAACGCTCCTTGCAGTATAGCTTGATGTTAACCTGCCATTTCTCTGTCGGCTGATTTTAAGACTATGAGCATAAAAACTCCTGGTCATACGCAGCACTCCCCTTCTCTTCTTCAAAACACAAAATCCCTGTCAGGATCCACAGTATTGCACCAGGCGGATTCCGGCAAGCAACAAAGGGAAGCCCCGTATTTTTTCCGTATTCAATATACCGAAAATTCCTCCTACCATGCGCAGAGCATACCACCCCACCTGGGACAAATGGTGTCCCAGGTGGGCAAAAAAAAATGAAAAAATACGAACAGCCGAGGGGGGGGTTACGAAAGGAGTAAAGAGAGGGGAATCGCCCAGAGTTTATCCCCCAGCCGGACCGGGGTGGTCCCGTTATAGGCCAGGATGCCGGCGGTGCAATGAGGGGTATGGGCGACAAACGCCTTGAGGCTTGCCAGATCCTCCTTTTCCCAGCGGGCGGAACCTTTGACCTCTATGGCCAGACAACGGTTTTGGGCCTCGATGATGAAATCAACTTCATGGCGGCCCTGGATATTCCAAAAGTACATCTTCGCCCGCGGCCAGGTTGCATCCAGAATCGAGACCAGATTCTGCGCCACATAGGTTTCCAGCATCGCCCCCTTGAGCCGGTGGTCCGGGGTCAGCTCTTCAACCTCCGCCAGAAAACAGGCGATGCCTGAATCCCCGAGATACAGCTTCGGCGACTTGATCAGGCGGCTGGCCGGGTTGCGCAGATATGGGGCAAGGCGATAAAAAATACAGGAAAGCTCCAGCAACGAAAGATAGCCGGTTACCGTCGCCGATTTCAGGCGGGCGTCCCTGCCCAGATCGCTGATACTCAATATTCCGCCTGTCCGGAGGGCGGCCAGGCGCAGCAGCCCGCGAAAGGGGATTATGTCGCCGATGCGCCCCAGATCACGGATGTCCCGGTCGAGATAGGTATGTTCGTAGCCGGTAAACCAGTTCGTCGGATCCTTCATGCCCCCGAGACAGACGGACGGCATTCCCCCCCGGATGATCGACTCAAGGGGGATGGCAGGCGCTTCGCCCAATCCCGATATGGCCTGTTCGTCGAAGAATCTCCTGATAAAAGGGGATTCCCTTGTCTGTCCCTGCAGTTCACGGCTGCTGAAGGGATGCATGGTGAAATAAACCGCTCTCCCGGCCAGGCTCTCGGAGATGTTTTTCATCATCAAAAAATTGGCGGAACCGGAAAGGATGAAACGGCCGGGGACTCTGCGCCGATCCACGGCGCGCTTGATCGCGATGAACAGCTCCGGGCAGCGCTGGGCCTCGTCAATGGTCAGCGGTTCATCGGTATCGACAAACCGGTCGGGGTTTTCCTTTGCCGCCGCCAGTTGCGCAAAGTCATCGAGGGTAACATATCGTCTCCCTTTCAGCTCCGCCTGTTCCTGGAGAAAGGTGCTTTTCCCCGTCTGGCGCATGCCGGTCACCGCCACCACCGGCATGTCATCCAGGGCGCTGACCAATTGACCGGCAATCTCTCGTGGGTGGTATGTCATCATAGCAACAACAATAGTGTCATAATGACAATAATTCAATATGAAAATGACAGGTGTCGAAAAGGAGCCATGGAACAGCCGGGAAGAACAGATGGATTACAAAGTCAGCCGGACGGCCTCATCGACATGAAAGTACAGATTTGCGAGCAGCTCTCGGTTCAGCGACTCTCGAAGGCCGTCTCGTTTTTGGCGAAAAAAGTGCAGGCCCGTTCCCTGGCTTCGGCCAGGGAGTCGCTGGATTGCACCGCCGAGGCCAGGCTATGGCCAAAGGGATAGTTCTTGGCAAAATAATGGGTGAATTCCTTAAGGCGGCCCAAGCGCCGTTCCGGCAAGAAACTTTCCTCAAGCAGCTCGATGAAGCGCAGATAGAGGGCCGGTTTGTTCACCGCCGGAACTTCCGGACCACGGCCGTACACCGCATGGGCAAGCTCGGCAAAAATCCAAGGCCGGATGGCCGCGGCCCGACCGATCATGAGGCCGTCCGCTCCTGATTGGGCAAGACAGTTCTTGGCGTCCTCCACCGAAAAAATCCCGCCGTTGGCAACAACCGGGATATTCACCCACCCCTTCACCTTGCCGACCCATGGCCAGCGCGGCTTGCGCACGAACGGTTCGCCCCGCAGTCTGGCATGCACGGACAGCAGATCAATCCCCTCGCCTTCCAGCATCAGGCAGAAATTGCGCAGCTTTTCCTCATCCAGGGTCTCGCCCAGCCGGATCTTGGCGGTAAGCGGCAGGTCGGTCTGCTTTCTGGCCTCCGCCACCAGAGCCTGCACCAAGGCGGGATCCTCCATGAGACAGCTGCCTCCCCCCATGCGGCGCACGGTTGGGGCAGGGCAGCCCAGGTTGAGATCAATGGCCTGGGCCCCCAGGGCCTGGAGCTTGGCTATGGCGGGAGTAATCTCCGCCACCCGACTGACCAGCAATTGATAAGACAGAGGGGTTTCCTGGGCGCTTCGCACCAGATAGGGGGAGATCAGCGGGTTTTCCGAAGGCAACCGGGCGGCGGAGAGCATCTCGGTGGACAACAGGCCAATCCCCCCCTGCTCCAGAATAAGACGGCGCAGGGCGGAATGGGTCAACCCGGCCATGGGCGCCAGAAAAAGCGGCGGGGAAATCTCCAACCCCTTGAGCATGAGGGGTTGCACCTTATCCATGCAGGGCACTCATGCGAAACGTTTCAACAAAACAAACCATATCTATTCCTTACCCAGCAGTTTCCGGCCAAGCACTCCCAGCTTGGATTCCCGAAGCGCAAGAAATTCCAGATCAACAAGCCCGGCCAACACCGGCCTCTGTTCAAGAATCAAACCAGCCGCGATCTCGGCCCCGCCCACGGTCAGCTCCTTGCAGGTAGCGCCGCCCTTCTCCTTGCGCCGCCGGAGCAGCACCCGGCAGCAGGTGGCAGAGAAGCGGGCCCGAAAGCGGTCATGCATCTCTTTGGCCACCTTCTCAAACTCCTTAGTTTTCATGCCCCCCGGTTGCCGCGGCCCGAGAAAAAGGCTTATCGCGACCTCACCCCCGGCCAGTGAGCCGCAGGTGCATCCAGCGCCGCCCATGCCGTGGCAGAAACCGGAGCCAAGGCGGACGGCCAGTTCCGGGCTGATCTCACCGCGAAAAGCCTGATTGATCACGACAATCACCGACTCGGAACAGCAGTAGCCCCGGGCCGTAAAGATGTTGGCCGCCCGCTGCCCGACCAGCTCAACTATGTGTGCCACATTTTCTTGATTTTTCATATTTCCTACCGCGACCAAAGATAGTAACAAAAAAACACCTGCCCTTGCCACCGCCACCCCATATAACACAAAAGGTCAGTCGGATCATCCACAATCCCGGCTGGCCTTTTGCCTTTCACCTGCTACTTTTACCTTTTTGTTATCCCTTGGCGAAGGTAAGCCCGGCCTCGACCCGGTCCACTATAATTGTATCTCCCTCAACAAAGGTTCCATCCAGGATCTTCATGGCCAGACCATCCTGGACATAACGCTGGATGGCGCGTTTGAGCGGCCTTGCCCCAAAGCTGGGGTCGTAGCCCACTTCGATCAGGTACTCCTTGGCAGCCTCGGTCAGGGTGACGCTGTATTTCTGCTCGGCCAGCCGCTGGGTGAGCAACGCCACCTGGATGTCGATGATCCGGGCAAGATGTTCCCTGCCTAAGGAGTGGAAGATGATGATCTCATCTATCCGGTTCAAAAATTCAGGCCGGAATTGAGCATGGAGGATGGCGTCGATCTGCACCTGCATCTCTGCCCTCCGGCTCTCGCCCAGATCCATGATCAGCTGACTGCCCAGGTTCGAGGTCATGATCAGGATGGTGTTCTTGAAATCCACGGTCCTCCCCTTGCCGTCCGTCATCCGGCCATCGTCGAGAATCTGGAGGAGCACGTTGAACACATCCGGGTGGGCCTTTTCGATCTCGTCAAAGAGGATCACCGAATAGGGCCTGCGCCGCACCGCCTCGGTGAGATAGCCCCCCTCCTCGTAACCCACATAGCCCGGAGGCGCGCCGATCAAGCGGGAGACCGAATGCTTTTCCATGAACTCGCTCATGTCCAAGCGGATCATGGCCTTTTCCGTATCAAAAAGGAAATGGGCCAGGCTCCGGGCCAGCTCGGTCTTGCCCACGCCGGTGGGGCCTAAAAAGATAAAGGAACCCAGGGGCCGGTTGGGGTCCTGAAGCCCTGCCCGCGCCCTCCGCACCGCATTGGCCACCGCGGTGATCGCCTCTTTCTGGCCCACCACCCGTTTGGCCAGCTCGGCATCGGCATGGACCAACTTTTCCTTTTCCCCTTCCAGGAGCCGGTCCACCGGGATGCCGGTCCACTTGGCCACCACCTGGGCCACATCCTCCTCGTCCACCTCTTCTTTCAGCATCTTCCGGTCCTTCTGGATCTCGGCAAGGTGCGTGTTTTCGGAGGCGAGCTGTTTCTCCAGCTCCACGATCTTCCCGTAACGAATCTCGGCGACCCGACTCAGATCACCCTGCCGTTCCGCCTGCTGCTCGGCAACCCGCGCCTCGTCGATATCGCTCTTGATCTTGCGGATCTTCTGGATGATATCCCGCTCCAGGGTCCAATGGCCCTTCATGGCGGTCAGGCTCTCGTTAAGCTCGGCAAGCTCACCCTCGATTTTGGCCAGCCGCTCTTTCGAGCCGACATCACTTTCCTTTCTCAAGGCCTCCCGCTCGATCTCCAGCATGATCCGCTTGCGATCCACCTCGTCGATCTCGGTGGGCATGGAATCGATCTCGATCCGCAACCGGGAAGCCGCCTCGTCGATGAGATCGATGGCCTTGTCCGGGAGAAAACGGTCGGTAATGTAGCGGTTGGACAGGGTCGCCGCCGCAACGGTGGCCGAATCCTTGATCCGCACCCCGTGGTGGACCTCGTATTTTTCCTTAATCCCGCGCAGGATGGCGATGGTGTCATCCAGGGATGGCTCCTGCACCAGGACCTGCTGAAAGCGGCGCTCAAAGGCCGCATCTTTTTCGATGTATTTGCGGTACTCGTTCAAGGTGGTGGCGCCGACACAGTGCAGCTCGCCCCGGGCCAGGGCGGGCTTGAGCATGTTGGAGGCGTCCATGGCCCCTTCCGCAGCCCCGGCCCCGACCAGGGTGTGGATCTCATCGATAAAGAGGATGACCTCCCCTTCCCTTTTTTGCACCTCTTTGAGCACCGCCTTAAGCCGGTCCTCAAACTCGCCCCGGTACTTGGCCCCGGCCACCAGCGCGCCCAGATCAAGGGACAACACCTGCTTGTTGCGCAGGGTTTCCGGCACATCGCCGTTGACGATGCGCTGGGCCAACCCCTCGACAATGGCGGTCTTGCCCACCCCGGGCTCGCCGATCAAAACCGGGTTGTTCTTGGTCCGCCGGGAAAGCACCTGGATCACCCGCCGCACTTCGTCATCGCGGCCGATCACCGGGTCGAGCTTGCCTTGCCTGGCAACATCGGTGAGGTTGCGGGCATATTTCTCCAAGGCCTGGTACTTCTCCTCCGGGTTGGGATCGGTGACCCGCTGATTGCCGCGAATGGTAACCAACGCCTGCAAAAATGCCTCCCGGCTCACCCCTTTGCGCTTAAAGGCCTGGGCCGCCGGGGAGTCCTTGTCATCGAGCACCGCGAGAATCAGATGCTCCAGGCTGACGTACTCGTCCTGCATTTCGCCTGCCACCTTGAAGGCCCGGTCCAGCAAGGACTGGAACCGTTTCCCTGCATAGGCCTGGGTGTACCCACCGCCGCTCACCTGGGGCAGTTTTGTCAAAAGATCATCCATCTCCTGCCGGAGCAGACCCGGGTTCACTCCCATCTTCTGGAGAATGGGCACCACGACCCCATCGGGCTGATCAAGCAGCACCCGCATGAGATGCTCGGGCTGTATCTCCTGATGCCCCTTGCCCTGGGCAAGATTCTGGGCACCCTGCACCGCTTCCTGTGATTTCACCGTGAATTTATCAAACTGCATATCCGTTGCTCCTTAAGCAGAAGAAAATAAAAAGCCAAGCGCCCCCGCTGGTGTACTGCAAATACCGTAAGCGCGCCCCCAGCCGCTGTCAAGGGCGACACGTCAATCTTTTGACAGCCCACAATTGATACTGATTGGACCGGTACCCAAAAAATAGAGAGAAGGATTTTTACCTGGCCGCACACATAACCTTTGCATCACCGAACGCCTCGGGGATATATAAGCAGCAGCCCTCACGTTGCAAGCCCTTCCTCAGGATAGCACATGCCCGATCTTGCCGTTGTCATATTCATCATAACCTATCTCGGTGTAGCCATTGGCCGGATTCCCGGCCTAAAACTGGACCGCACCGGCATCGCCCTGCTGGGAGCAATCGCCATGATCGCCAGCGGCGCGGTGCCGCTCACCGAGGCCATGGCAGCCATCGACTTGCCCACCATTATCCTGCTCTACGCCCTGATGTTGCTCTCCGCCCGGCTGAGGCTGGGGGGCTTCTACACCTGGGTCGCCAGCCGCACCACCAGCCTGCTGGACCGACCCCGGCTTTTTCTTCTTGCCAGCATGCTGCTGGCCGCCTTGCTTTCCGCCCTGTTGGCCAACGACATTGTCTGCCTGGCCTTCACCCCGGTTCTCTGTCTCGCCCTACTCAGAAAAGGCCTCAACCCCCTGCCCTTTCTCCTGGGCCTTGCCGCGGCCAGCAATATCGGCTCCGCCGCCACCATCATCGGCAACCCGCAGAACATGCTGATCGGTCAGGTCGGTCATTTGCACTTCGGCAGCTTCCTCCTCTGGTGCACCCCGCCCGCCCTCATCGCCCTCGGTGGCGCCTACGCTATTCTCTGCCGCACCTACAAAGACCGCTTTGCCACGCCCGCGGTTCCCCAGACCATGAGGCAAACACCAGACTGGCCCGAGTTCGATCGCTGGCAAAGCGCAAAGGGGCTGCTCGCCATGCTGGCTCTGGTCACCCTTTTCTTCACCCCCATCCCCAGGGAGCTTTCCGCCATCACCGTGGCCGGAATCCTGCTGTGCAGCAGAAAAATGCACTCCCGCCAGATCATGGAGCTGGTGGACTGGCATCTGCTCACCCTGTTCTGCTCCCTGTTCATCGTGGTCCACGGCATAACCACCCGCAATATTCCCATCCTGATCATGGAAGCCATGGCCAAGCAGGGATTGACGATCACCAACCTCTTCGCCCTCACCGGAATCTCCACCCTCATGAGCAACCTGGTCAGTAATGTGCCTGCCGCCATGCTCCTGGTCCGATTCCTTGACCCCGGGGTGCCGGAACAGTGGTATGTCCTGGCCCTGTCGAGCACCTTTGCCGGGAACCTGATCATCATCGGCAGCATCGCCAATCTCATCGTCATTGAGCAGGCAAAGAAATTTCATATCGAAATCAGTTTTCGGGAACACGCCAGGGCGGGCATCCCGATTACGCTTTTTTCTCTGCTCGTTCTTGTTTTGCTGCTATACTTGCGACACGCTTTTTTGCCCCGGTAAGGATAACACCAACATCTGAGTCATCTCTCCCATGGAAACATCTCTTATGAAAAGCCTCTGGCTTTCTGCAGTCAGCGAAAGAAAACTTGTGTTCATCAACGACTGGCTGCTCGAACATATCCTGACTTACGACCACCTTATCCAGGCGCTGGTAATAATCTGCGCCCTACTGATCGCCGTTCTGGCCGGCAATATGATCAAACGAAGATTTTCAGCTCCCGACCTGAGCCAAAGGCGTTTCGGCCAAATACTTGTCGCCGTGCTGCCCTTTGCCTCGCCTTTTCTCTGGCTTTTCCTGCAACTGATCTCGCTCATGATCGCCATGGAAGCCGAGTGGCCGCACAATCTGCTCACCATTGCCGTCAATCTGCTGGCGGTGTGGATCATTATCCAGACCACCTCCTCGCTTTTCCACAACACCGCCTGGATCAGGCTGATTGCGGTCCTCGCCTGGAGCCTTGCCGCCCTCAACATCTTGGACCTGCTGGGACCCACGGTCCGGCTACTCGACCGTCTGGCCCTCACCTTCGGCGCGGTGCGCATTTCGCTGCTCACCGTGCTCACAGGCCTCCTGACCCTGGTGCTGCTGCTGTGGGCAGCCCGCACCCTCTCCCGCCTGATTGAAAAACGCATCAGGGAGAACTCGGCCCTCTCGCCTTCCATCCAGGTGCTCTTCATAAAGTTGTCAAAGGTCGCGCTCATCGCCACCGCCATCCTGCTGGGACTGCGGATCGTTGGCCTCGACCTCACGGGTTTTACCATCTTCACCGGCGCAGTTGGCGTGGGCATTGGCTTTGGTCTGCAGAAAATCGTCTCCAACCTGATCAGCGGCATCATCCTCCTGCTGGACAAATCCATCAAGCCGGGCGACGTCATCACCGTGGGCGAGACCTATGGCTGGGTGAACTCCCTGGGCGCCCGCTACACCTCGCTCATCACCCAGGACGGCAAGGAATTCCTGATTCCCAATGAAGATCTGATCACCCAGCGGGTGGAAAATTGGTCGTTCAGCAACAGCACGGTGCGCCTGAAAATCCCGGTGGGCATTGCTTACAGCTCGGACGTGCGCAAGGCCATGGCCCTCTGCGAAGAGGCAGCTCGGCAGACAGCCAGGATCATCCAGACTCCGCCGCCCATTTGCCTGCTGGTGGCCTTCGGCAACAGCTCCGTTGATCTTGAGCTGCGCGCCTGGATCAACGATCCGGTCAATGGGGTAGAAAATGTGAAGAGTGATGTTCTCTTAACGATCTGGGAGACATTTCATGCGCAGGGCATTGATATCCCCTATCCGCAGCGGGATATTCACATCAAAAGCATGCCCCCCGGGACAGGGGGCATGGAGGGAAGACAGCAAGAGGCCCATCTCGGCTGAAGCCGGCATCAGACCTCGAAGGCCTGATGGGGCTCCGGAATTTCCACCCGCGGAAAGCCCCGCTCCTGCCGCAGGCTCTCGGCCAGGGCGGTGGCTGCGTCCTCCTCGCCATGCACCACAAAGGTGCGGGCCGGTTTCTTCTGCATGGCCCCGGCCCAAGCCAGCAGCCCATCCCGATCGGCATGGCCGCTGAAGCCGGTGAGCGTTTCCACCCTGGCCTTGAGCGAAAATTCCTCGCCAAAGATCCGCACTGTTTTCTCCCTGTCAACAATCCTACGGCCCAGGGTATTCGGGGCCTGCCAACCGGTGACCAGAATGGTATTTTTCTTGTCGCTGATGCGCTTGCGCAGATGATGCAGGATGCGGCCTCCCTCCATCATGCCGCTGGCGCTGATGATGATGGCCGGTTCCCGTAAAAAATTCAGCTCCTTGGAATCCTCCACGGTTTGGGTGTAGCGCAGGGTATCAAAGCCAAAGGGATTGCTGTGGTTATCCTTGAGGAGAAATTCCCGGATCTCGCGGTCATAGGTTTCAGGATGCAGCCGGAAGATATCCGTGACCCTGGTGGCAAGCGGGCTGTCCACATAGATGGGGAGCTTGGGGATATCGCGCTTCAAAAACAGCTTATGCAGCGCATAGACCAGCTGCTGGGTCCGACCCACGGCAAAGGCGGGAATCAAGAGCGTACCGCCACGCCGGTAGGTCTCATTAACAATCCGCTCCAGTTCCTTTTCCGACTCCTGGTAGGGCGGATGCTGCCGGTTGCCGTAGGTGCTCTCCATAATGAGGATATCCGCACCCTCACTCAACACCGCCGGGTCGTTGATGATCGGTATCCCGGCCCGCCCGATATCCCCGCTAAAAACCAGCCTGAGATCGCGGCCCTGCTCTTGATCATGGATATCGAGAATCACGTTGGCGCTGCCCAGCATATGGCCCGCATCCACCAGGGTGAGATACACACCGGGCAGGATCTCCCGTTTGCGGTTGTAACTGATGCCGACAAACTGATCCATAGCCGCGACCACATCCTCCTTGGTATAAAGAGGCTCAAATTCTTTCTGCTTGTTCTGCCGACGGAGTTTGTTGATAAACTCCACATCCTGTTCCTGAATGTGCGCACCATCCATGAGCATGACCGCACAGAGGTCACGGGTGGCCGAGGTGCAGATAATATCACCCGTAAATCCTTTCTTAACCAGACAGGGAATATTACCGGAATGGTCGATATGGGCGTGGGAAAGAATCAAGCAGTCAAGATCCTTGCCGACACAAAAGCCGCTGCGGTTCAATTCAAAGGCCTCCTTGCGCTTGCCCTGAAACAACCCGCAATCAAGAAGAATCCGTTTGCCGTTCACCTCAAGCAGGTGCTGTGAACCCGTAACGGTTTTCGCTGCGCCGTGGAAAGTCAGTTTCATGTCCCTATATCCCTTTACCGTATACTGGCGATAGCCATTCAACCCCTGCACCACCCAAAAAAAAGACCATGCCTGATTGTAGCAGATTTTCTGCCGCCCAACCTGGTCATGGCCTGTTTTTTATACCATTTTCAAATCTGTTTTAAAAAGACTACACTTCCTCCACACACACCCGACAACGCCCGGATTTTTTTGCCTGGTAGAGTACTTCATCGGCCCGTTGCAACCACTCATCCTTGCTCATTTCCGGATTCCACTGAACAAGGCCGATGCTCACTCCCAGCTTGCTGCCGTCCCCGGCATTAAGCTCAAGACCATCGACAGCGGCGCACAGACGCTCGGCCAACATCCGGGCCGGCTCAAGGGCGGTATCCGGCAAAACCAGAACAAATTCATCACCGCCCATACGCACCAGGAGATCGCTGTTGCGCACCATCCCGGTCAAGGCCTTGGCCACCATCTGCAAGGCGTTATCCCCGGCGGCATGCCCCAGGGTATCATTGATCTGTTTAAAATGATCCAAATCCATACTGGCAACGGTTATGGGCCGCCCATGGCGACGGGCGGTTTCCAACATAGGGCCGATGCGTTCCTCAAAAACCCGCCGGTTGTCAAGGCCGGTGAGCATGTCACGCCGAGCCTGGGCAAAGAGATCTTCATACAAAAGGGCGCGCTGTAAGGGCTCCCCGAGAATCTCCAGCGCATCCCGCAGGATCTGGTCTTCCTCTGCTTCAATGCAGGTGCCCCGACGCAGCAGCATCAAACAACCCTGCTGGGCGGCAGCCGTATCAGCAGCGAAGGACATCTGCCATTGCTGCACGAAAAATGCCCCCCACTCGCAGCAGTTGCCATCCAGCTGACAATTTACCTTCTCAAAAACCTCTTCGGCGGTTTGCATGGCAAGACGCCGGTCCGGCCCATGGCAGGAGCAAATAATATGCATCCGACTCCGATCGACGCTGCGGTAGGCAATCAGATCGTGCTCAACCAAGGGCATCAGCCAAACGGAAAAAGCCTCGATCATGCCCTGCATGTCGGTGGCGCAGGCCAGTCTGGCGTGCAACCCATTGACTTGTTTCAACCACTCGGATTGACGGCGGTAACGATCAAGCTCCACCATCAGATGATCCAAATTGATCGACCCTATGTTTTCCCTATCAGCGAGAGAGATTGCGACGCTCATGGCAACGGCTCCTTTCATTAAAAAGCTTGTTTGCCCATGATTAATGCCATTTTCATGCCAGACCCCAAAAAAAATCTCAACCAAAGCCTTGCCACACAAGGTCTACGGCAAAAAAACATGACATCTCACCAAAATTATTCAAAAAAAATACACACTAAAAAAACAAGCACACTGCGTTCTCCAACTCCTCCCACTCGACGCAAGCGGAAAATTTTTCCTGGTCTCCCTGTCAACCTGCTGACACCTGGCCGGTCTTGCGCCATCCCCGCGACACCTCTTCCTGCATCCTGAGCCATCGTTTCCTTGCATCCCCAAACGAAGCGGATATGATGACAAAAACAATCCCATCCACTTCATGCCAGGGAGTGCCCCGCATCCATGCCGATCCAAACCAGCCGTCGCATCATCCATCTTGATATGGATGCCTTTTACGCCTCAATCGAGATTCTCGACAATCCAGCCCTCCGGGGTCGGCCCGTGGTGGTGGGCGGCGACTGCAACCGCGGCGTGGTGTGCGCCGCCTCCTACGAAGCCCGGAAGTTCGGGGTCCATTCGGCCCTGCCCATATTCACGGCCAGAAAACTCTGTCCGCAGGGGGTCTTCCTTCCGGTCCGCATGGCACGGTACCAGGAGATTTCCCGCCAAATCATGGACATCTTCCAGCGCTTCACTCCAATGGTGGAACCTCTCTCCTTGGACGAGGCGTTTTTGGATGTCACGGCCAGCCAAAGCCTGATGGGAGCAGCAAAGGATATTGCTATACAAATCAGGGCGTTGGTGCGAGAAACCATCGGCCTCACCGTCTCGGCCGGCGTTGGGTCCTCAAAACTGGTGGCAAAGATCGCCTCTGACTTCAACAAACCAGACGGCCTGACCATTGTTCCTCCCGGCCAGGAAGAGGTATTTCTGGCCCCATTACCCATCGGCCGCCTGTGGGGAGTGGGGAGGACCACCAGGGAAGCCCTGGCCCTGATCGGAGTAAAAACCATCGGCGACCTGAGCCACATGCCCCTTGCCATCCTCACGGCCAAGTTCGGCAAGGCCGGGTTTATGATGCACGAATCGGCGCGGGGCATTGATCTGCGCCCGGTGGAATCGAGGCAGGAAGCCAAGTCCATCGGCCATGAGGAAACCTTCACAGAGGATCTGCGCGACAAAAAAAGGATCGAACAGGAACTGCTGGCCCTGTGCCTCAAGGTCGGCAAACGGGCACGCAATCATGGACTTGTTGGCAAGACCATCACCATCAAGGTCAAATACCGGGATTTCGTGCAGGTCACCCGCTCGCTCACCCTGCCCGAGCCAGTGGCGGACGACAAATCCCTCTACCAGACGGGATGCCTGCTGCTGGCCAAAACCGAGATCGGCCTGCGCCCCATCCGCCTGCTGGGGATATCGCTTGCGAACCTCAGCCCTGCGGAGGCTTCAGGCCAGCTGGCCCTGTTCGGCGCTGGGCTGAACAGGGCGAAGGATTGCCGCCTCTATAGGGCAATCGATACCATCAGCGACCGCTACGGCAGCGGCAGCATTGTTCCGGCTACGTTGGTTGAAAGAAGGGAGGAAGAAAAAAAACCGTAAGAATCGGCTATCGATAATTGCAGAAATCGCACAGGATGATCCTGCCGCACAGAGTAATGGTTTTACGCTTTATCCGCGACCCAGCCGCAAAAAAGATAGGCCTGAAAAAACTTATAAATATTTTTAAACCCAACTTCCTGTAACAAATTGTTCATCCTGCTTTCGGAGATAAACTGTATGTCACTGACGATATGCGCAAAGTCTTTTTGAACTTCTTCGGCATCTTCCCCCATGCGAAGCTGCCTTGCCTTCCAAGTTGACAGAACCACCTCAAATTCCGTGGATTTTTTATCTCCGACCAAATCAATAATGATGAACTTCCCTCCTGATTTCATCCGGGAGGATATCTCCTGCAAGTATTCCCTTTTCCCCCCATCGTCAGGGATGAACTGCATAACAAGAATTGAGGTCGCAGCATCAAAATGCAAGTTGCTTTGCAAATCTTTAACCCAGCCCAAATGCAGTTGGACTCTGTCGTATAAATTTAAATCTTCGACATGAATTCTGGCAACGGAAAGCATCTTTTCCGTAGGATCTACACCGGTAATTTGCCAAGAGGGGTTTGCTTGAGCACAAGAAATAGCTTCTTGGCCTGTCCCGGCCCCGGCTACGAGTATGTTTGCCTGTGAAGGGAAATGGCTATAGAGGAGGTTCAGGGAAAGATCATGCATCGCCTCATAACCAGGAACAATTCTCCGAATTTTTGAGTCATAGGCGTTTGCACGTTTTGAGTCGAAATGTTTTACAGCATCAAAATCCCGATTGTTCTCTTCCATGCAAAATACCTCAGAGATGGTTTTGCGGACACAGGGGTATCAGAGGCCATACGCCCGCCCATCAATACTTCAAGCCCACCCTATCCCGCACCAGGTCAAGGGTGACGGTTGCCTTTTCTCTGGCCTTGATGGCGCCCCGGTGAAGAATATCCCGCACCTGCCCCGGATCGGCCAACAACTGCTCCCGCTTTTCCCGAGCCTTGCGGAAATATTCCCAGAGCAGATCAAGCAATTCCAGCTTGATCTTGCCGTACATGGCCCCGCCGTTCACATAGAGGCCATGCACCTCGGCCAGCCGATCCGATGGAGCGAAAAGCTTGTAGAGGCTGAAGAGATTGCACGTCTCGGGATCTTTGGGCTCCTCCACCGGGGTGGCGTCGGTGACAATGGCCATAACCTTTTTCTTCAACTCCTTTTCAGTAGCGAAGATGGGGATGGTGTTACCATAGGATTTGGACATCTTCTGACCATCCAGGCCGGGGATGGTGGCCAGGTTGTCGTCAATGACCGGCTCGGGCACGACAAAGGTCTCGCCGAAGGTGTTGTTGAACTTGATCGCGATATCGCGGGCCACCTCCAGATGCTGCTTCTGGTCCTTGCCCACCGGCACCAGTTCGGCCTGATAGAGCAGGATGTCCGCGGCCATGAGCACCGGATAGGAAAACAGGCCATGACTTGAAGCAACACCCTTGGCGACCTTGTCTTTGTAAGAGTGGCAGCGCTCCAGCAACCCCATAGGGGTAAGGACGGAAAGAATCCAGGTCAGCTCGGTAACTTCGGGCACATCGGACTGCACCCAAAAGGTGCAACGCTCCGGGTCGAGCCCCAGGGCGAGGAAATCGGTGGCCGCCTCAAGGGTGCCGCGCGACAACCGCTCCCGGTCCTGCACCGAGGTAAGGGCATGGAGATCCACGATAAAGGCATACAATTCGCTGGAATCCATGCTGGCGATCATGGAACGCATCATGCCGAAGTAGTTGCCGATATGCAGCTGGCCAGAGGGCTGGATTCCGGATAAAATTCTCATTATGTTCTCTCTTGGTAACGGACAGGCGGTAGAGCAGGCCCAACCGGGCGTAAACCGCCGGATTATCACTGCGCATCATACATTTACTATGAGGCGGTGGATGTTAGAAAAAGGCCAGGGGAGCAATCTTGATGAACTCGTAAAAAAGGAAAAAGACCACATGTCCGTAACATAATACCAAAGAGTTACCAAGCAATAACTGTTGTAATCGCGTCTAGTTGTGATTTCAACA
>JBAZCG010000052.1:0-19731 GCA_041671085.1 Desulfurivibrionaceae bacterium
TTTTCCGAATACGCCCGCAACGCCCTGCGCATGGCAGCGCTCATGAAGCAACGCTCCATCTACGTCTTCACCCACGACTCCATCGGCCTGGGCGAGGACGGCCCCACCCACCAACCCATCGAACAGGCCGCCACCCTGCGGATGATCCCGAACATGGGCGTCTGGCGCCCCTGCGACGCGGTGGAAACGGCAATGGCCTGGAAGATCGCCATCGAACGCAGCACCGGCCCCACCTGCCTGCTGCTTTCTCGGCAGAACCTGCCCCACCAGCCCCGTACCGCGGAGCAACTGGCCAACATCGCCAAGGGCGGCTATGTCCTGCTCGACTGTGGTTGCGGTACGCCGGATGCCATCCTCATCGCCACCGGCTCCGAGGTTGAGCTTGCGGTGGCGGCAGCCAAGGAGCTTAGCGCCAAGGGCAAAAAGATCCGCGTGGTCTCCATGCCCAGCACCGATTGCTTCGAGAGCCAGAGTAAGGAATACCGGCAATCCGTACTGCCGGATGCGGTCCAGGCCAGGGTTGCCATTGAGGCCGGAGTCACCGGCGGCTGGTACCGCTATGTCGGCACCAAGGGCCGGGTCATCGGCATCGACCGCTTCGGCGAATCCGCCCCGGCGGAGCAGTTATTCCCCTACTTCGGCTTTACAGTGGAGAACGTGGTCAAGGCCGTGGAAGAAGTTTTATAGTCCTATTTAGAAACAGGGCGAGAAGACAGAAACAGGTGCTTCGACAGGCTCAGCACGAACGGAAACCAATGGATTAAGATTTTCTCCGTTCGTGCTGAGCCTGTCGAAGCACTTTTATTACGAGTCCTGTAATCTTGCTCCTTTGACCTTGAGCCTTACCACCATGTTTGCCATCGGCACCCTCCGCATTGACAACCCCTTTATCCTCGCGCCATTAGCCGGCTACAGTGACCTCGCTTTCCGTCTCCAGTGCCGAGAACATGGCGCCGCGCTCTGTTTTTCTGAAATGATCAGTTGTCACGGCCTCCATTTCCGGCAGCAGAACACCCTGGATTTGCTCAGAACTGTACCGACTGAGCGTCCCGTGGCCATGCAGCTTTTTGGCAGTGAGCCGGAGATCATGGGTGAGGCGGCGACCATCCTTTCTGAATACCCCATTGACTGCATCGACATCAACATGGGCTGCCCAGCAAGAAAGGTCATCAAAAAAGGGGCGGGCTGTTATCTCATGAAACTCCCCGTCCTGGCTGCGAAGATTATTCGGGCTGTAGTGCAAGGTTCTTCTCTGCCGGTGACGGTCAAATTCCGCTCCGGCTGGGACCACAAGGCCATTACCGCCTGCGACTTCGCCAAAATGGCAGAGGACAACGGAGCCGCAGCGATCACGGTCCACGCCCGGACCTGGAGCGACGGCTTCAGCGGCACTGCGGATTGGCGGATCATCAGCCAGGTGAAACAGGCGGTCTCCATCCCGGTGATCGGCAACGGCGATGTCCAATCCCATGCCGACGGATTGCGGATGCTGGCGGAAACCGGCTGCGACGGGGTGATGATCGGCCGGGGTGCCCTGGGTGCGCCCTGGATCTTCTCCGCCGACGCGCCGGAAAACCCCTCCCTCAGCTTCCGGATCGCAGCCCTGAACCGCCACCTGGCCCTCATCGCGCAGCACCAGCCCGACACCTCACCTTCCCAGGTCAAAAACCATGCGGGCCGGTATTTCAAAGGGGTGGTGGGCGGGGCGGAGATCAGACGACAAATTTTCAATCAAACATCCTATGCTGGCTTGAAGGAGCTCGTTGGCTCTTTCCTCCGAGTCCTTCCTTGACACTGCATTTTCCTTCCATTAGGCTGTGTTCGTGGTATGTTTCTTCCTTTCCTAACTGATGAACAAGAAAAAAGCGGCACTCAAACTCCAAGCCTTTGGCTCACAATTAGTATTTCCTGCAATAAGGGAGTTCTAAGATAAAAAGAAACGCGTTTCACCTTCCGCACATCCTCTCTATGCTGTGTCTCTGGCTTGCACTCGGCGGAGGAACTGCCCTCGCCGATACCATGCCAACGCTTTACCAAAGCTTCGCAGGTAACGTGAATTTCGTCGGCACACAAAAGACGCTACGTACAGGAGACAATACAAGCTACAACACAGCTTCCTCGCTGGTTACAAACACCACGACAGCCGGGGGGTCGAATGCCACAACCGCGACCCTGTCGGGCCTTCCCTCCAGCGGAACCAATACCATCCGCGCCGCCTATCTCTACTGGGCTGGTTCCGGCGTACCCGACAACACCGTTACTTTCGAAGGCGGCGCTGTCACCGCCAGCCGACAGTACACCATCACCGATGCAACCGGGATCTCGGGCCTGAACTATTTTTCCGGCGTGGCTGACGTTACGGCCGCTGTGGCGGCCAAGGGCAACGGCACCTATACCTTGTCCGGGCTGAGGGTTTCCAACAGTGATCCATGGTACAGCAGCCAGGCGGTAATGGCAGGCTGGGCTCTGCTGGTGATTTATGAAAATCCTACCGTGGAACGTTTCCGAGTCCTCAATATCTATGAAGGCTTCCAGCCCTTTTATGGATCAAACATTCCCCTGACCATTTCCAATTTCCGCATCCCCGCTTCCAACATTGACGGCAGGCTTTCGCACCTGACCTGGGAAGGCGATGTGACGAATTCGTCGTCAGCTAACGGTTACACTGAACAGCTCACTTTCAAAGGCAATACCCTGAGCGATGCCAACAACCCGGCCAACAACCAATTCAACTCCGTTTCCACCATCCGATCCGGCGCGGTGGATAGCGCCTCCTACGGCATCGATTTCGATGCTTACGATGTCAGTGCCTATCTGATTGCAGGAGATACGACGGCAACTTCCGTATACAGTTCAGGCGCGGATCTGGTTCTCCTTTCTATGGAGGTTATAAGCGTAACCAACACTCCGGTGGCAGACCTCGGTACCACCCTTGCGCTCAACGGTTTATTGATGCGCGGACAAAACGCTACCTATACCGTCAGTGTAAACAACAACGGACCGAACAGCGACGGCCCAATCACCGTGACCGATACCTTGCCGGCAGGCCTCAGCTTCGTCTCTGGGTCCGGCACCAACTGGTCGTGCACCGCAGTCGGCCAAACGGTGACTTGTAGCTATAGCGGCAGCCTTGCCAGCGGCGTAGCGGCGCCCGCCCTAACACTGACGACCGGGGTTTCCGCTTCGGCTTCCGGCACGATCACCAACAGCGCAACGGTGGCGGGGACTGCATTCGACAACGTCTCCGGCAACAACACCGCAACCGACAGCCATTCCGTGTCGGTCGCGGATCTGGCTTTGAGCATGACGCGCAACGGCGCACTCGTTGTTGGCCAAAACGGCAGCTATACGCTCAACGTGAGTAACAGCGGGCCGATCAGCGAAAGCGGACCAATCACCGTGACCGACACCATGCCGACCGGCCTCAGCTATGTCTCGAGCACCGGCACCGGCTGGACCTGCGCCGCCGCCAGCCAAACCGTAACCTGTACCTACAGCGGGAGCATCGTCAGTGGCGCATCGGCACCGGCGCTCACCCTGACCGTGAGCGTGTCTGGCTCGGGAGCGATCACCAACAGCGCGACAGTTGCGGGCTATCAGTATGACAACAATCTCGCCAACAATACCGCGACCGATACCTACACCGTTTTGCCGTCGCTCTACGCCTATTACGCAATGGACGAAACCACCTGGAATGGCACAACAAATGAAGTGCAAGACAGCAGCGGCAATGGCCACAATGCCGACAGACTGGGCACCGCCACGACCACCGACCAGACCACTACGTTCGGCCACGACTGCCGGGGCGCGATCGTCTCGTCAGCTGCTGGTCAGGGGGTGAATACCAAGATCGATGTCAATAGTCTCGGCAATGCCGGCACCATCACCTTCTGGTACAGAAGCAACGCCGCCTGGAACGACGGCAACGACCGCATGCTGTTCGATGCTTCCAACGAGCTGGGCAACGGCAACGCCGACAAACATTTTTACCTGGTCAAACCTAACAGCGGCCGTCTCATGTTCGCGCTGGAGGATAGCAATGACACCAACAGCACGGCCACCAGTGCCACCGCATACAACTACGCCGCCAACACCTGGCATCATATCGCGGTAACCTGGAATATCGCAGCAGACCGGTTGTACATTTATCTCGACGGGGATCCAACGCCGGTTGCAACATCCACAACAAACCTGAATGGGACGCTGGGAAATACCAATACCCTGTATCTGGGGGCGCAAAGGTTCAATACAATTGCAGGCACCCCTAGCGATTATACTACCAATTCCGCAAACGGCATCATCGACGAGGTGCGCATTTACAACAGCGCGCTCAGCGGAGAACAGATCGCGGAGATCATGGCCATCAGCCATGCCTGTGCCGCCATCGCACCCGACCACCTCCTTATCGAACACGATGGCAGTGCAATCTCATGTTCCACCGAAGCGGTGGTGGTCAAAGCCTGTGCAAACGCCGACTGTTCGTCCCTCTATACCAGCGGGGTTACCGGCAACCTCACGGCAGGAGGGAATAGTGTTGCCTTCACAATCCCCAGCGGGCAATCGCAAACAACGGTCAACATCCACTTGCCGTCCGATACAGCCCTGGCGGATCCGCAGACCGTGCGACTGGGGACCAGTTCTGTGTCGCCAGTCCCCACTGGTATAGTCAGCCCCTATTGCAGTAAAAATGCTGGCACACCCGACAACACGATAGCCTGCGACATGAGTGTCTACAAGGCGGGTTTTCTTTTTGATGTGCCCAATCTCACTTCGGGTACAGCCTCCGGCACGGTCAATATCAGTGCAGTGCGTTCGAGCAATAGCAGCACCTGCGTACCCTTATTCCAAAATGTCACACGCACCGTGGCGTTATGGGGCCAATACCAGAATCCTGCTTCCGGGACGCTGCCGCTAAAGATCAATGGTAGCGACGTCGAAACTACGGCTACGACGCCAGCCTATACCTCGACATTCTCCTTGGCGTTCAACAACACTGGTGTAGCAGCCCTGACTTCGGCACGATACGATGATGTCGGCCTGATGCAACTCAATGCCCGCTATCTGGGCAGCAGCGCCAACACCCCCCCCGATGCCGGCATGATCGTAACGGGTTCTGACACTTTCGTGGTGAAACCGGATCATTTCGATCTTTCCGGTATCCAGCAAACCGCTGCCCCTTACCTTGTAAATCCGGCAGCGGTAAATGCGGTGGGAAATAAATTCGTGAAGGCAGGCGAACAATTTTCCGTCACCGTGACGGCGAAAAACGCGCTCGGCAACACCACACTAAATTACGGCAAGGAAACCATTCCGGAAAGCGTCAAGCTAACCTCCGCTGTCGTAACCGGTTTGGGATTGACTCATGATTTGACGACTATCGGCGGCAGCTTCGGCACCTTCACCAACGGCGTGGCGACGGGTACGACCTTCACTTGGGACGAGGTGGGCATCATCACCCTCACTGCATACATAGGGGACAACGATTATCTTGGCGCATTGGACTTAGCCTGCAAAACCACCACCGACCCCGACTACCCATGCCCAAGTAGCATCGTCGGACGCTTCTACCCAGATCATTTCAGTCTCGGCAGCGGGGGCATTATCAACCGGAGCGACGTGGGAAGCGGCGTCGGATGCTTGCCCGCCTCGATCTTCACCTACATGGGTGAGCCCATGAAGGCGAGCTTTACCCTAACCGCCCAAAACGCGTCCAATGGCACGACGGAAAACTATGCCGGCAACTTTGCCAAGTTTACCAACAGCAACCCTTCGACCACCTACGGCGTCAACGATAGCCTGGGCCTGTGGATGATCGTCCGCAACCATATCGTTTCGCCAGGCACCTGCACGGTTGTATTTAGCTCGACAACCCCCTCAACAACATCGTTCTCCTGCACCGGAGTTTCCAATCCCATCAACATTACCAGAACAGCTGGTCCACGGGTGGTGGCGCTATCCTCAACAACCGCCGACGACACGTCGAACCTCGGAAGCGTCAACTTTACCGCCGATGTCAGGCTGGAGCGGGCAGATTCCCCGGATGGCCCCTATCCTACTCTCAATCTCGGCGTTGCGCCCCAGGATAAGGACGGCGTTACTCTGGCTACCTCTGCGTTTGATCTGGATGCCGACAACAGCGGCGGTTTTGAACGCAAATCCCTGGGAACAACGGAGGTTCGGTTTGGCCGCCTCGTTCTACAGAATGCCTATGGCACGGAAACGGAAGACCATAAGATGCCATTTCTGACGCAATATTTCGATAATACCAAACAGTGGCTCACCAATGGACAAGATAGCTGCACCGCCCTGATCAAAGACATCTTCAGTTTTGGCAATTACCTGCAACAGCTGGCCTCCACCGAGATGGGCAGCAGCCATATCAATGCCGGCCTCTCCACACTGACTACAAACAGCGGCAAAGGCCGTCTTTACTTGACCAAGCCAAGCGGCGGGGACGGCAAATACGTCGGCAGTGTGGATGTAACCGCGTTGATCGACACCACCACCCCGCCTCCGCCCTGGTACCCCCTACCCTGGCTGCTCTACGAATGGGACGGCTTGGACAACGACTACAATGAAAACCCCACAGGCCGGGTCAACTTCGGCATCTATCGGGGCAACGACCGAATCATCAACTGGCGAGAGATCATCCGCTGAGCCATGTCCATGAACCCTTCCCCCTATAAAACAAAACAACAACGCGGCTTCACTCTGATCGAGCTGATCATGATCATTGTCATCCTCGGTATTCTTTCCGTGACCGCCTATGTAAAATGGCCGGTCGGCATGGAAGAAGAGGCTGCGGTAAAGGAATTCAGGCGGGCGGTGCGCTATGCCCAGCACAAGGCTATGACCCGACAATACGACGAGTCGACTCCCGGAACAGCCTGGGGAATCGTAGCAAACGCCAACCGCTACACCATTCAGCGGCAAAATGCCGATTGTCTGCCTCCAACCGCTACTGAAGCCGCTGCCCCAGACAGATGCGCGGAAGAAGAATATCGCGGGCGCGCCTTGAATAACGACAACACCATCACCCTCTCCAATAATGCTGTATATTTTAACGCCCTTGGCGAACCGATCAACACCGGCACAGGCATCCCTCTTGCAGCAGCCACAATTTTTACGATCAACGGGACAAGGACCGTGACCATTGCCCAACAAACCGGATACGTCAATTCACCATGAAACATCACACAGTTAGACATACCACAGGAGCAAACCAGGGCTTCACCCTAGTCGAGATTGTCATCACCATTCTCCTTCTCGGCGCGGTTGCCGGAATCCTGGTACCATTCTTCAACGCCATCACCCATAGCCCCGACCCGGTGATCCGGGAACGGGCCATCTCCCTCGGCCAGGCCATGATGGATGAAATCATGGCAAAAAAATGGGATACGAATACCCCTATGGGTGGCGGACCGTTGATCACCGGGGAAACCCTGGCCGCCAACGGCACCACTTGCACCCCCTGCGATGGCAATCGCCTCTACTGCTTTGTCTGCAGGAACTCAGACTACACGCCCCAAACAGCCAGCAGCTTGGGGTTGGATGGGGCTGAGTCTACCACCGACCGCCGCAGCTGGGATGATGTGGATGATTATAATTATTATGACACCCATCCAGAAATCAATACCTTCACCGATCAAAACAACAAAATCTTTACCTTGGAAGGTTATTCACGAAGGGTATCGGTGCGCTATATCGCCAGCTCCAGCCCTACCATTACCCAGGCCCTACCCGTTGGTTCGCTGGTCACCACCACCGACACGAAACGGGTGGTGGTGACCATCACCTCACCCCTTAATGAAACTTTTTACTTTGTGGCCGTAGCCTGCAATATATAATATGCACATGAAAACTATCAAACAACCGAGTATCTGCCGGCAGAACGGCTTCACAATGATGGAGCTGATCATCGTTATCGTTCTGCTCGGCATCATCGGCGCCATGGGGGCAGAATTCATCAGCCAGGCCTTTAAGGGCTTCTTCGACACCGATATCCGTATGGAGATGTATGAGGAAGGCAAGGCTGCTTTGGTGCGAATGGAGCGGGAAATCCATATCGCTGTGCCCAACGCGGTCAAACCCCTCTACAATGGAATAGAAACCGACACCTGCGACGAAACCACCCCCTGCAACGGAATTAAATTTGGAGTCATCGACGACAACGCCATGGCCGGGGTCTTTGGCCAGTACACGGAAGCACGCCCCACCGACGGCGCCACCATCACCGACCGCTCCGCCCCGCTGCCAGCCACGACCCTGATTTCCATCTACAACACAACCTGGGAAGACTTTGCCCTTACTGCTGACAACCGGGTCTACAGCGTCATCACCCCCGCGACTCCTCCCCTCGATCCCAACACCATGACTCTCGACCGAAATATCGTATCGGCCTCGCCGTATGGCCGCTACTATGCGGTCCGTCCCGAAGCGGTGTCCTTCTCCGTAGGTGGCGGAAGTCTGCTCCGATCAACAACTGCGGTGACTGCAGGAAACGCCTTATCTACTATTTTTACAAACCAGCAAACACTGGCCCAAAATGTCCAACCGGCAATAGACCCATCAAAAATCGCACCGAATAACAAACTGCCCTATTTCACCTACGAACCCGGCACCTCCACCCGAAACAGCGTGGTGAGCATCCACTTTGCCATTTCTTCACCCAATGGAGAGGAAACCGTCAACTTCCATAAAGAGGTTCAAATCCGCAATGTGCCCTGAATATCTTGCCCCCCTCACCAACCGGCGTGGCATCGGTCTGATCACTGCGATGTTCGCCATTGTCATCCTCTCGCTGTTCGGTCTATTGATCACCCGATACATCGTGACCACCCAAACGTCCTCGGCCGAGGACTATCTCTGGGCCCAGGCCCTGTATAGCGCCGAGTCCGTCATGCGATTGAATATTCTTTCCCGCGACAATGGGGGAGGTCTCGGGGGAGGTCTTATTAAACCGATTGATGTCCAGGGCTTTGACTTTGCAGATCACCCCCCAGCCCCCCCCAAAGTCTCCGATAACTTTACTGCTGCAACTCAACCCACCACCATTCAGGTCCAAGCCAAACACACCACAGGAGTAAGCCGCACCGTAGAGGCAAAGTACAGCCTGTAGCCCCCTGATTCCGTGAGCAACTAAACGAAGGAAAAGCCCCCCTTTCCCTTCCCAAAAAATACAGAGTCCTCCCCATTGCTTACACCTTTCTACCATGGTATTTCTGCCTAACTAATCATAATCATTCTAAAATATTGATTTATCATTAAAAAATGACCCATCCCCGACCCCATCCTTCCACAAAAACAAAGAGTTTTTATTATTTTTTCCCAATAAAACAATATGTTATTTCTTTGATATCAGAAAGATATGTGCTACAAAGAAATGGTTTCTCTGCAAAAAGTCGGTTGGAAGCGATGTCACACCTCAACAGACACCATGGCACAGGAGGTAATCCATTGCTTAGGCTTGACAACAAAGGCTTTACCCTCATCGAGCTCATCATCGTCATCATTCTGCTTGGGCTCATTTCCGCCACAGCGATTCCTTACTATCTCAACATCCAAAAGGAAGGAAAAATCTCCGTGGTCAAGGGCGAACTCGCCGCCATCCGGGGTGGACTAGAACTGGCCCACGCAAAGATTCTTGCCTCCGGAATCAATACCGGACCCGACGGCACTAATCCTGACTGGCCCACCTTGGAAGAGTTGCAATTCAACGAACTGCGTCTTGCCACTCGGCCAGCCGCCTTAATAGGCCTACGCCTTGTCCGTAGCGATTTTTACTCCACCGAACAGAACAGGGCCCTGCCGCTCTGCAATCTTCCGGACCAACCGCCAGGCATGTCCTCCAGCCCATCCGGCGTTTCCGCAAAGACCATCGCCGACGTGCAGGCAAACCCCAGACGGGCGGATGAATCCACCGGCTGGGCATATTATCCGGGCAATCAACGCGATGGTGCTGGCCGGGGGGTTGACGCCGTTTTCTATGTAAACGACGACCGACCACTTACCGACAATGTAGATTCCGCCGACAAACGGCCTTCTGAGTGGTAAGCTGACGCGTGAGCAGACTCTACAACACCCTCGAAAAAATCCGTACCGGAGAACAGGGCGGTTTTTCCGAAAAAAAATCCGCTCCAGCCAGGGGATTTGGCCTGAACGCGAACAAAAGCGGAAAGCGCCGGATTGTTCTGCTCGGCACCTCTGCCTTACTGGTTCTTTCCCTGGTCGTATTTTTAGCCGCTCCAAAGCGCAAAAATACCAGACAGTCTGTTTCCGCTCCCGCTGTCGCCACTGACGCTGCTGCTCCGGCACGGGTACCGGATCGTCCTCCCGAGCCAGCTCTTCAGACGGATGCCTCCTCGAAGCTACCTGCGGCGCCCCCAGTTTCGCTCTCCGCTGCACCGCGTGGCGCAGGAGGCGACAACGACCTGTATCGGCAGCTCAATGACACGGGTCTTACCCTTATTCAAGGGAATCAGCATTGGCGGGGGATCTATACCCTTGAACAGGCACGCAAGCTACAACCGGAGAGACCAGAGGCTCTGATCAACATGGCGGTGGCCCTGGCGGAGCTGGGGTTGCGCGCCCCGGCCAAAAGGCTTTTCAGCGAGGCCCACGCCCTTGCCCCCAACCACCCTATGCTTCGCAAGAATCTCGATCTCCTTGGGCAGGCAGATTTTTTTGATGACCAATGGCTCTCTTCTCTGACCGCAGGGCAGACCCAGCCTTCCCCGGCAACAAAACCGCAATGACAAAGCGAATGGAACCATTTTTGTTATGAAGCTGCCCTTCAGCACCAAGAAATATCTCGCCCTAACCGGGGATAGCGAGAGCACCGTGCTGGCCGAAGTCACCAAGACTCCGGCCGGCACAGCCCAACTGCATATTCTTGCCAAAACCGACAGCGCCATTACGGCGGATGTCACCCTCCCCAGACTGCTCGCCGGAGTCGGCAATCTGCATGGCCTGGTTTCCATGTCCCTGCCCCTTGCCTTTTTTGAAGTGATCACCACCAGCATCTCCGTCATGCCGGATGGCGCGGTGGGCAAGGCCTTACCCTACCATCTTGCCAAAACCCTGCATCGACCACTCAATGAGTTTATTTACGACTGGCAGATTACAGGTCGCTTCAAAGATCGGCTCCAGGTGACGGTCTACCTTTTCCCCGCCGGGGTGTTCCAGAAAATCCGCCGGGAATTCACCAGAAAACAGATCGAGCTCTCTTTTTTTGAGCCGGATGTCTTCTCGGCCTTCACTTTTCTTTTTCAAGAAAAGATGCTGCCGGCAAATGAAGCCGCCATGTGCGTGCTCCTCTGGCAAGACAGCATCTCCCTGGCCGTATATGAAAAAGGTAAACTCCCCCTCATCCGCACAGTAAAGGCTTTGCTGCCACAGGGGGAAATCAGTCTGGAACCGCAGATCGACATCGAGCTGCCAGCCTCGGCCATGCCGGAACTGACGGACGACCTGCTCATTTTCGACGAAGACGAGCCGCACTCCGACGAACACATCGACGCCGCCTCCGTTCTGGCCGATTTCTGCGTCCTGACTTCCAAAGAGGCTGCACGCCCCATGGCGAAATCCACGCCATCCACCAACGCCGCCGCCATTACCACGTCTTCGGCAGAATCAGCGTTAGCAGCGACGGACAGCGCCACCTGGACGGATTATCTGCACCGGATTCCCCTGGAAATTTTGCGTACCCGTGATTATTACGCCTCCATTCAAAAGGGCACTACCATCCGAAACATCTTTGTTGGTGGAGCCGACGCCTTCTGGACAGAACTTTCCGAAAGCAGCAACAATCTCCTCGGCGTCCAGTGCAAGTCCTTGACTGCCACGACCGGCGGTCCGGATTGTTCGCCTTTGCTGCATGTCCTGGCCCTCGGCACGGGCGCAAGGTGGTGAACCATGCTTGAACGGATCAATCTTATCCCCCAGCTACCTCTTGCCGAAAGGATCAAAAAAACAACCCTGCCCGCAGTCGGGCTTCTCCTTGCCCTTGTTTTTCTTTTTCTGGCCGCAAGCGACCGGATTCTCAAAACCCGAATCAACTCGTTGAGCCTCGACATTGCCGCAGCCCAACAACGGGCAGAAGAAATAACGGCAACCCAGGCAACGATTGCGCTGCTGACCAGCAGCATCAAACAGCAGAAAGAAGAAAAAGAGCGGTTGAGCGGGCAAGCAGCAAAGCTCACCGGCATCCACGAACGAAAAAAATATTTTTCCAAGGTGCTGGCTGCCATTACCACCGCAATGCCCTCTTCGGTTCGCTGCGACAAAATCACCTTTGCCAAGGATGGCGGCCAGATTACCGGCAGCGCCCTCCAGTATCGGGAGCTGCCCTCCTTTGTAAAGGTGCTGGGCGACAACCCCCTCTTTGCCGGCGTGATGCTCCACGATCTTGACCGTAACCCCGATGCAAAAAAAGCAGACTTCACCTTTACCATCGCCTTTCAACTGAAGCGAGAGGCCGACCCATCGTGAATGCCCAACAACTCATCATCATCGGGAACAAACTGAAGGAGTGGTTTTTCCTGTTAAAGAGCGACCCCGAGGCCTTTGCCGAGTTGAGAAAGCTCTGCCTTGGGATACTTGTCTGCGCCGCTATTCTCTATGGCGGTTCGACCCTGTTGCTGGCTCCACAAAAAAAGGAGCTCCAACAAAAACTCACCCAAAAAAAAGAAATCGAGAGCACCGCTCCCGCCCAGTTGAACAATGCGCTTACTGCGCAGGTTTCCCAGCTTGAGGCAGAACAGCAAGCCCTGCGGGAGCAAACAGAGACCCTGGCCTTACAGATCCGCCTTATCGAGGAACAATGGCAATCGCTGACTGACCGTGAACAGTTCGCCAAGACCCTTTTCACTCTGCAGGCCAATGCACCGATCAACATGGAAAACCATTTGCAGCAGATGAGCCAGCTGGAAGACCGCTCCGTAAACGGCTTCACCCTGAACACCGTCAGTCTGTCCGGGGAGGTTCCCTTTCCTGTGCTCTACCGATATCTGCAATACCTTGAAGGCAGACCGGAGATAGGCATCATTGAGGATCTTGCCGTAGCCCGCCTGACAAGCGCGGGCTACGATCAGCAGGCCAAGGTCAAATTCAGCATGGTTGTCGGCAGAACAACCCTGGACAAGCCATGATGGGCAATCGACACTTCCCACCGCTCAGAGCCTTCGTTAAAAGACGATTGCCTCCCCTGACAAGCAGTGTCTTGTTTCTTGCTATTCTGCTTGGGCACTCTCTTCCGCTTCAGGCTGGAGAACCCCAAATTCTCACGGTGCGACCTGAAAAAATCGAGGCGGTTCAGGGTCAAAAAACAGCCAGCCCGCCTCTAGGAAGAGATCCCTTTAACTGGAGCCGTGAGCAAATCAGCTTTTTCAAAGGCCAAGAACCACGTGAAAAAAGCAATTCCATTGGCGGATTGACCCTCTCTGGTATAATCTGGGACAAAAACAATCCCCAAGCCGTTATCAATAACCATCTGGTCATCAAGGGGGAGACTGTTGGCGACTCGGTTGTCCGGCAAATCCTCAAGGATCTGGTCATTTTTGAACAAAATGGCGTTTCCCATGAACTGTGGCTTGAGTCCTCACCCAGGCCCTTGCCCATGAAGGATAAAAAACACTGATGCGAATCTCTTCCCTACAGGCAATACTCCTCTCGGCTATGCTTGTCCTAGCCCAACAAGGGCTGTTCCCTGCACCCGGCCTGGCTACCGCCTCCGTGGAGCCGGAAAACGAAGCTCCCCTGCTGAGCGTCCTGAAAAATTTTCCCGCCTCCCTGCGCACGGAAAATCTGCAGGTTTCCTTGCTCTTGCGCGGCATGGGTCGTCAGGCCGGGATCAATATCCTGGTGGCGGACAACATCACCGACACCATCAACCTCGACGTGGAAAAGCTCAGCCTGTACGAGGTGTTCCAGGTAATCATGGATGCCAAACAACTCCACTACTACCAGAAAAACAATGTCCTTTTCGTGGAAAAAAAGGCAGATTTTCAAGGGGAACAGCGCGATCTTGCCAACGAACGGCTCTGCACCAAGTTCGGCAATGCCGCCGCCTATCTCGACCAACTGAAACCCCTCTTGGGCCAGCAGGGCTCGATTACCGTGACCAACCGCGGCAACTGCCTGGTCATTCAGGATCGGGCCGGCAACATCCCCCGTCTGCGTGCAATGCTGCTTGAACTTGACCAGCCCATTCCCCAGGTCCATATCGAAGCCCGCATCGTCTCCATCTCTAATGAAGCCAAAAAACAGTTGGGTATTATCTGGGGCTACAACAACTACCGGGATGCCGCCGCCCTTGCCACCAAAATCAATCCCCTGACCTCCAGCGTTGACCTGAGCGCCGCCTCCCCCACCACCAGCCTGGCCTTCGGCTTTATCCGCCAGAACATCAATCTCAATATGGAACTCCAGGCCATGCAGTCGGACAGCCTGCTGGAGATCCTTTCCTCTCCCAGCGTTCTTGTCCTCGACGGCAAGGAGGCCGAGATCAAACAGGGCAAGGAAATTCCCTATGTGACCGGTGGCACGACAGTTACACCCAGCAATACCACCTTCCGGGAAGCCAATCTTGGCCTCAAGGTCAAGCCCACGGTGCTACAAGACGGTTTCGTCATTCTGGATGTCGTGGTCACCAACGACAGTGTTGATTCAACAACCACCAGCTCCAGCGGCCTACTCATCAACAAACAGTCCATCACCACCAACCTCTTTCTGGAAGACAAAGTCACCGTGGTCATCGGCGGCATTATCCAGCAGAACAAAAGCGACCAGAACAGCAAGGTTCCGGGCCTTGGTAATATCCCTCTCTTTGGCAACTTCTTCAAAAACTCAAACAAGCGCAACGACCAGACCGAACTCATGGTCTTTATCACGCCCCGCATTGTCAACCTGACCCAACCACTCAGTGACGAAGCAAAAGCCAGGCCCATCGCAAAAAGTGTCACCAGCGATGATCCGGCAAAAACGATCCAGGGGAATACGACACCGCAGCAATGAATTATCTTGAGTTTTTTGGCCTACAGGAAGATCCTTTCCGCATGACGCCGGATAGGAATTATTACTTCCCCACCAAGGGGCATGCTGCCCTGCGGGAAGTTATCCGCTATGGCCTTCAAGGAGGAGATGGATTTATCATCATCTCCGGCGAAATCGGCACCGGCAAAACCCTCATGCTGCGCATGATGATGGATGACCTGCCCGACAGATACGAAACCGCTCTGATCCTCTCACCCCATCTGTCCCGCATTGAATTGCTCCTCGCCATTTTTCAGGATATCGGTCTTCCCGGACCGTCGGCCCAGCCGGCCAGCCTCGACTCGCTTTTGCGCATCCTAAACGAGCACCTGTACGCCTTGGCGCAACAAGGCAAGAAGCTGCTCATCATCATTGACGAAGCGCAGAATCTTCCCGACGAGAGCCTGGAACAGCTCCGCCTGCTCTCCAATTTTGAAACAGATACCCAAAAACTCTTGCAAATCGTGCTCTTCGGTCAACCGGAACTGCGCGACAAGCTGGCCCAAACCAACATGCGCCAGCTTGTGCAACGAGTCAGCATTATGGAAACCCTTCCCCCTCTTTCAAAGCAGGAAATGGTCAGCTACATCCTCCACCGTTTTCAAAAAAGCGGCGTCTACGAAATGCCGCGTTCCTTTGCCACCACCGACCTCCTCTGGCGTTTCACCAAGGGCTATCCCCGCCTGATCAACAAGACCATGAGCAGGGCACTGTTGGTGGCCTATGCCGAAAAAGAAACCCGCATTTCCCGCAAAATCATTCGGGAGGCGATAGGCTCCTTCAATGCCCCGAAACAGGGCCGCCTGTTTCCCAGTCCTGTTCTCAAATGGGGGACAGGCTTTCTTCTTCTCCTGCTCCTGTTATGGATGATAGCTCTTCCCCCGGTTTGGCTTGCAAACACCATCACCATGCCCCCATGGTATACCCAAGCAACGTCTTGGCTGACGCACTTGGCGAATGATGGCAGACAAACACCCACCTCGCCAGCACAGTTAACGCCACCGTTGCCATTTCCTCTCCCTCACCCCATCCCTCTCCCAGAGGGAGAGGGAGATATGCCCTCGGCGGAAAACCCAAGGGGGGAGAACGTCAGCCCCATAATCCCCTCTCCCTCTGGGAGAGGGCCGGGGTGAGGGCTAAAAATGAAAAACACAATAAGACTCTTACAAAAATCGTCATGCGGCTCTACCATGTACAATAATTCCTTGCCAACCCATCGCCCGTAAAGCTCCCAATGACAATACCACCAAAACGAAAAAAATTTGGCGACATCCTTGTGGAAGGCGGCTTGATCACCGCTACCCAACTGCAACAGGCGTTGTCCTATGGCATTGACCGTGAGATAAAACTGGGCGAGGCTCTGCACGAACTCGGTTTTGTCAACGATACTGCTGTTGCCAACACCATTGCCCGTCAGCTAAAAATCCCCTTTATCGATTTCAGCCGGATAGTGGTTGACCCCGAGGTGGCCCAAATCATTCCGGAAGCCATCTCCAGAAAATACAAGGTCCTCGCCCTTGGTAAACGTCCCGGCGAGGTGCTGGTCGCTTTTGCCGACCCGCTCAATATCTTCGCCGTTGACGAGGTTGGCCGTTATATTACGGACAAAACCGTGGTCTGTGTGGGGATCGAATCCGAGATCGTCGCCGCCATGGACCGCCTGTATGCCTCGGCGGCCAAGATCGAGCAACGGCCTGAAGACTCAGGAGAAGAATCCGCCGTTGTCAGCGCCATCAATGATATCCTGCTCAAAGCCGTGCGGCAGCGGGCCAGCGACATCCACATCGAGCCGGACCATGAACGGGTAAGGGTCCGTACCAGGGTGGACGGCATCCTCCGCGAGGCCAACATCTTCCCCCTGGAGATGCACCCCAACCTCATCTCCCGCATCAAGATCATGGCCCATCTTGATATCGGTGAGCGCCGCAAACCCCAGGACGGCCGATTTGAAATGCCCATCTCCGGCAAAGAGTTTGACGTGCGGGTTTCCATCCTGCCCCTGAACGCCGGGGAGAAAGTGGTGCTGCGCTTGCTGGACAAGGGAACGGTACGCTTCAACCTACAGGCCCTTGGCCTTGAGCCATACCAGCGCGCCCTGTTCATCGAGCATCTTTCCCGGCCCCACGAGATCATCCTGGTCACCGGCCCCACCGGCAGCGGTAAAACCACCACCCTCTACGGGGCGCTGAATTATCTCAACTCGGTGGAAAAAAACATCGTCACCGTGGAAGACCCGGTGGAGTACGAACTGGCCGGAATCAATCAGGTGCAGGTCAATGTCCGGGCCGACCTCACCTTTGCCAACTCCCTGCGCTCCATCCTCCGCCAGGACCCGGACATCATCATGATCGGCGAAATCCGCGATGCGGAAACCGCCGAGATCGCCATCCAGTCGGCCCTCACCGGCCATCTGGTGCTTTCCACCCTGCACACCAACGATGCGGCGGGCGCGGTCACCCGGCTCATCGAGATGGGCATCCCGCCCTTTCTCATTGCCTCAGCTGTGGGGTTGGTGGTGGCCCAGCGTCTCCTGCGTCTACTCTGCCCCAACTGCAAAGCCACCTTCACCCCCCCGGAAGAGCTCCAGGAAGCCCTGGGACTGGCCTATGACCCGGCCCGGCTTTTTTACAAACCGGTTGGCTGCGACAAATGCGAGGGATCGGGCTACAAAGGAAGGATTGCCATTTATGAAACCATGGTCATTTCGCAAGCCATTGAGGAACTTATCCTCAAAAAAGCCTCCAGCCACGATATCTTTCGCCAAGCCCAGAAAGAAGATCTCACCTCCCTGCGTCAGTCCAGCATGGCCAAAGTGATCAGCGGCCTAACCTCGGTGGATGAGGCCTTCCGCGTCACCATGGAACTGAAGGAATAGCCGGTGCCGATCTTCCGCTACGAGGCCATCAACTCCGCCGGTCGGATTGTTTCCGGCACCCATGCCGCCGAAATCATGCAGGAGGTGGAAAACTGGCTGCAAAAAGGGGGCTTGAGTCCGGTAAACATCCAAGTCCTCTCCGAGCAGCAGGCAGCCGGGGTAAAAGCGACCGCCCCTGCCACGGCAGGCCCAACACTCAGGGAACGGCTCTTCGGAGTAACCCTGGAAGACAAAATCCTTTTTTGCCGGCAACTGGCCACCCTGCTGGCAGCAGGGGTCAGCCTCATCGAGTCCTTCGCTATCCTGGCTCTCCAGGTGAGCAACCCCATGCTCCGGGAGATTATCCTCGCCATGACTGAGGAGGTGGAAAGCGGCGCGAGCTTAAGCGAAACCGTGAGCCGCCAGCCCAAGGCCTTCAACGTGCTTTTCTACAATATCGTCAAGGTGGGCGAGGAAACCGGCTCCCTGGACAAGGCCTTTGCCTACCTGGCCACCCTCTATGAAAACGAAAAGGCCATCCAGGAACGGATCAAATCCGCCACCCGGTACCCCAAAATAGTCATTTTTGCGCTTACCGGCGCAGTTTTCTTCCTGATGAGCTTCGTGGTCCCTAAATTCGCCAAGCTTTTTGCCACAGCCAAGATCGAGCTGCCGCTGGCCACCCGGATTCTCATGGGGGTCAGCACCTTTTTTGCCGACAACACCCTTGGCATTGTCGGGGCGGCGCTGGCCCTGTTCATCTCCTACCGGCTGGCCCTGGGCGCCCGCGAGTTTGTATACTTCCGCGACCGGCTGCTGCTTAAGGTGCCGATCTTCGGCCCTCTGGCCACCAAAATCTACATGGCCAGATTCTGCCGAGTCTTTGCCGTGCTCACCACCAGCGGCATCGATATCATCAAAACCCTGCGGCTCTCGACAAACGCCTTGGAAAATATGGTGTTGTTCCAAATGGTGGAGGAGATGACCAGCGAGGTGGAGGAAGGGGTCAGTCTGCACGAGGCCATGGCCAAACACAAGGCCATTCCGCCCATGGTTCCCCAGATGGTGGCGGTGGGCGAGCAGTCGGGGCGGCTCGATGAGATGATGACAAAAGTAGCTGACTACTACGATCTGGAAAGCGAATACACCATCAAGAACCTCTCCACCCTGATCGAACCGGTTCTGCTGCTGGTGCTGGGCGTAATGGTGGGACTCATGGCCTTGGCCATCTTTACCCCCATGTGGGACATGATGAAGGTGGTGCGGGGAAGATAATTTGACAAAAAAATGCCGGCTCCTCTTAATAAAGGACCCGGCATTGACTGAAACAAAAATTAAAAACTACAATAAATGAACAGCTCCCCTAACGGAAAACTGTTTTTTTTCACGACCTCACCCGCAACCCTCTCAAAACTACTTGCAGTTAGCCGTTGTTAAGGCGGCTGAACCATAGGTGGGTGAAAGATCTGCTCCTGTTGGCTCAGTATAAGTGATCACACAGGCTGTATGATTAGCATCAGGAGAAAAGGTGATTACAGTCGCCGTTGTCCCAGCCACAACGTTATAGTCAGTCAAACCATTGGCAGCCAAAACAATACCAGATGCAGCTGCGGCCGTTGCTGTATTCGTTACCCCGTCCCCACCTACATCTGGATAACCAAAATTCATTGGAATGGTCGTCCCTTCCATCGTTACTGCGGCAGTACCCCCACCTTTTGCCAACCACGAACCATGTGCAATCCCAGCGGCTCCTTTAATCGCACCAAGAGCCCCTTGCATTTTGGCGATCCTGGCCTCCGTTTGAATGTCTGCAAATCTCGGGATAGCAACTGCTGCCATAATACCAA
>JBAZCG010000052.1:19741-23656 GCA_041671085.1 Desulfurivibrionaceae bacterium
ACGATGACGACAATCAACTCTATCAGAGTGAAACCACGTTGATTTCCAATCACTCCGACCCGCCGGGTCTGCCGACTCAATTCTTCCATACCTTCCTCCATGCCTGTGTTTACAATGATTTTTTCCAAGAAAAGAAATACAACCTAAAATATTCAATAAGATTAATTACTTTTGTAAAGATTGGCAATAGGGAACATCATGTATTTTTCACCTGCCCCAGGCTGCCTGCCGTCATTATTATTACTCGTCGGACAGTTTGGCAAAAAAATAAGTAAAATGAAATTTAGGAGTTGTTGATTTGTTGACTATGGTGGACATTGAGCCAAGTAGGGTCTAACCCTTTTCCTTGCCCTCGTCCCAGACTAAAAATTGTTGACAAGAATTTCCACGCTGAATACTGTTAGTTGCTCCTAAAATATTTATCATTGAGATAAAACACTTTTCATCTTTCCAGAGATCAGCAGCAGGACACCAACCCCCATGCCAACAGCCAAACGACTCAGCGCCAGCCTGGAAGACTACCTGGAAACCATCTTCCACATCATTGCCGAAAAACAGGTGGCCAGAGCCAAGGAGATCGCCAGCACACTCAAAGTCAGCCGCTCGTCCGTGACTGAGGCCTTTCGCTCCCTAGCGCAAAAGGGATTGATCAACTATGCCCCCTACGAGGTAATCACCCTCACCGCCGCAGGTCGGGAGATGGCTGAAGATGTTATCCTCCGCCATCGGGCGCTCAAGGATTTCTTTATCAAGGTTCTGGCGGTTGGGGAAAAAGTTGCGGAAGAAGGGGCCTGCAAGATCGAACATGCCGCACCCAAGGAGATCATCGAACGGCTGACCCAGTTTGTCAGCTTCATCGAACAATGCCCACGGGGTGGCAGCGATCTGATCTCAGGATTCAGCAAGTACTGTCAGACAGGAAAAACCGACAAGAAATGCAAGGAATGTATTGCCCACTGTCTTGAAAAATGATGGGTTTGCGCCATCGGCGCATGTCCGTAGCACAGGGAAGAAAAACTCCCAACTTAGAGAGTTACAGCGCAAGAACCCTTAACATCGCGGCTTTTTGCGACTTCAAAAAAACAGCAATATGGTAGGCAGGATTACACCGCCGCAACATTCAGGAGACACATAAGCACATGGACGGCACATTTACTGAAGGCTGGTTTACGCACCCCACCCAAGGACTCATCAGGGTTTTCCTCAAAGGCGGGGGGTGGCTCTACCAGTGTTACACCCAAAACGGCCAGAAGGCGCTCTCAAAGGAGCGCCCCCTGGATAGCTGGACTTGGGCCTTGAGCGAATCCGCACCCCAAGATTTTGGTCCAGGCTGAAGCCGGATTCCTAGGAGAGTTTCCCTAAGGCCTCGGTAAGCCGCTTCATTCCTTCTTCGATGGTCCCCATGGCCGTGGCAAAAGAGAAACGGATAAAAGCATCCGCGCCAAAAGCCGCACCCGGCACTGTGGCCAGCAGCGCCTCGTCCAGCAGATAATCTGCCAGATCAACCGAGTTCGCCATCACCTTTCCCTTGAAGTTTCTACCATAGTAGGCGGAAACATTGGGAAACACGTAAAAAGCGCCCTTGGGCCGCACGCAGGTCACGCCGGGGATATTTCCCAGGGCAGACATGATGAAATCAAGCCGGGGTACAAAGGCGTCCCGCATCATGGTCGGGAAATCCTGCGGCCCGCTCACTGCGGCCAACGCTGCCTTCTGGGAGATGGAGCACGGGTTGGAGGTGCTCTGACTCTGAATCTTGTTCATGGCCGCGATGATCTGCTTTGGCCCGGCGGTGTAACCGATACGCCAGCCGGTCATGGCAAAGGACTTGGACACGCCGTTGAGCACCAAGGTCTGGGCTGCGAGCCGCTTGTCCACATCCAGGATATGCGGCAGCTTGCCATCGCCATAGACAATGGTGTCGTAGATATCGTCGGAGATGATCAGCCAGTTATTGGCCAGGGCCAACTTTGCCACCGCCTCAAGGGCCTTGGCCGAGAACACGGCGCCGGTGGGGTTGGAAGGGCTGTTGAGAATAATGGCCTTGGTTTTCGAGGTGGCGTAGCGGGTGAGCAACTCTTCGCTCAGGTCAAAATCGTTGGCCTCGGAGAGCGGCACCTCCACCGGCGTAGCGCCGGCCAACAGAACGATGGGCGGATAGGAGACCCAATACGGGGTCGGGATCAGCACCTCATCGCCAGGGCCAAACAGGGCCTGGGCCATGTTGTAAAGCCCGTGCTTGCCGCCGCAGCAAACCTGAATCTGATCGGGCTCATAGCTCCAGCCCTTGTCTTGAGACAGCCTGCTGGCAATAGCCTCCCGCAGTTCAGGGATGCCAGGCACCGCAGTGTAGCGGGTGAAACCTTCGTCGATGGCTTTTTTCCCGGCCTCGCACACATGGGCAGGGGTGTCAAAATCCGGCTCGCCCACGCTGAAATTGAGGATGTCAGCGCCCGCCGCCTTCAGGGCCTTGGCCTTGGCGTTCACGGCCAGGGTGGGGGAAGGCTTGATCTGCTTGACTCGTTGTGCAAGACTAATTTCCGCTTCCATTTTCTTTCCTTGTAATGGCGTTTGGTAATTATCCAGCTTGAAGCCGGAAAGTGAAAAAAACCACGGAACGTAACTGTTCAGCAGCGCCGCTTCACTGCTGCCGCAGATGCGCGACAGAGGCCTGAGAGCTATACAATTGAATTGGTATGCGCTCAGGCCGATAACAGCTCTAAGCGAGCACTGCGAGACTGCGAAGCATATGCGGTGCTGCTGAACAGTTACGGCGTTTGCAAAAAAGCTCCGACAGTCACCGCCACGAAGCCAACTTAGTACAAAACAGTCTTCAGGGACAACACCTTGGCAGGCGCGGTTGCTCCAGCCAAAGCCCGATCCCGGCCAGCCACGATCTCCTGAAAATCAAGGGGTGTCAACCGTCCACGGCCCACGTCAAACAGGGTGCCGACAATGTTGCGCACCATATGCCGTAAAAATCCATCCCCGGCGATGATCAATCGATACACCTGAGAGTCTTTTCCCTCCTCGGCAAGACGGGCGGAAAAAATGGTGCGCACGGCCCCCCTACCACCGGTAATGGACAAATCACGGGACCCGGATGCCTCAAAACTGCTAAAATCATGGGTTCCAATCAGCATCGGTAGACAGAGGCGCACGGTTCCGCAGGCGAAAGACCCACGAACCTGGGCGGCATAGAGCCGCGAGCAAGGTGGCAGAATCTCCGTGACAATAAAGGTATACACATACACCTTGCCCCTGGCGTTATAACGCGCATGAAAATCGTTGGCAACCTTTTCAGCGGCCAGCACCCGGATAGCCTGGGGCAGCATGCCGTTCAACCCCCTCACCAAGCCGGAAAGCGGAATGGCCACCACTGTCTGGAAATTGGCCACCATGCCCTCGGCATGCACCCCGGCATCGGTGCGACCAGCCCCATGAAGGGTGGAGACCGGAACCTGGGTCAGGCGGGCAAGGGCCTCCTCCACGACCTGCTGAATGGTGGTTTGCCCCAACTGTCTCTGCCAACCAGCGTAACCAGTCCCGTCGTAGGCAAGGACAAGCTTGATGTTTCGCACTACTGCGCTTTACGGAAAAAGGGAAACGATTCTAAGTCCGGTATTCTCCGGAAAGCCGCACATAAGATTCATGTTCTGCACGGCTTGCCCGGAGGCACCCTTGACCACGTTATCTATGACGGACAGGATGACAACCCGGCCGGTGCGCGGATCGAACTTGGTGCCGATATCACAGTAATTGCTGCCTCGAACATACTGGGTCGCGGGATACTGACCAACTTGGCAGACCCGGACAAACTCTTCCTCGCGATAAAAATCCTGATAAAGTTCGGTCAAACCAGGGAGCGCTTTGCCAGCCTTAGCATAAATCGTACTGAGAATGCCCCGGGACATC
>JBAZCG010000053.1:0-23634 GCA_041671085.1 Desulfurivibrionaceae bacterium
CAACCACGATGAAGACTTCATCAAACGGCTGATCGATTTTCTGCTGGAGATCGAGCTCGATCTGGCCGAATTCACGGTCCTGACCCCTTTCCCGCACACCAAGGCATGGGAGGAGCTGAACCGGCAGAATCGCATCCTCTCCCGCGACTGGAACGACTATTCGGCGGACAAGGTGGTGTTTCAGCCCAAGCAGATGAGCCCGGACAAACTGCAGGAACTGCTCGATTATGCCTGGAACACCTTTTATCAGGATGAATCGCAAAAGTTCAAGATGGTGAAGCTGTTCCAGCAGGTGGTGAAAAAGGAGATGGCCGACGACACCTTCCAGCCGCGAGACAGAAGCCTGGCCGGACAATCTTTTGGCCGGGATACGAGCAGATAGGATGCGACCGACTACAAGTCTTGGGGAGAAGGAAAGAGGCGTGGTACTGTTCTTGTGTATTGACCTATTAGCTACAAAAATGATGTAATGAACAAAATAAAAATGCATCCTACTAATTACACACTCGATAATTTAGTAGCAAAAGATATCTCGAAATTTACTCAACATTCCTTGAAATCAATTTTGCAAGATTATGATCAGCACAGTCATTGGTTGTCTAATTGTATATTGAACTCGATTTTTACAAGTCCAATTCCCGACAAAGACAAACCAGGCTTTTTTTCAATTGTTAGAAAAGGCGAGCACACAATAAGCGAGTATGAAATTTCATTATCGTATTTGGAAATGTTTTTGAAAGAGGGAAGGAAAATCTCTGATTATTTTAGAGCTCTATCTCACCTAGAGGTCTGTCTTTCAGCTGCTTATCAAGTCTTTGAATATATAAAGAAATTGAATGGTAAATTGTTTTTTCAAAGTGGAGATGGAAGTCTCGGAGAAAGATTGAACAGAATTTACAATATCTCAAAACACTTACAAAAGTCTACTTTTATACCTCAACAGCTTCATTTGTTTTGGTTTACAAACACTGGTTTTGCTTCATCCGAACTAGAACTAAAATATGAGGAAATAGAAGAGATAATGAGAGATATTTGCACAATATCAGAGAGAACCAGTAAACTCAGATATGAAAACGAGATAGAAAACCGCTAACAAAACGTCCCCCGGAAATCTTTTCCGCTGCGCTCCAAAGTTTCCGATGAACTTCATGTTGAATTAAAGAATTGTTCTTGCACAGAGGTGCAGAGAACGATGTCATTAAAGAACTATCCATGCGTAATAATTTCCAAGACATTCAAACCCTCCTGGCGGGGCCAAAATTTCCGGACAAGGAGTTTATCCGCTCCGGCGCCACCTTCGGCGAGGTCTATGCCATGGCGGCCGGATTTCGTGCTGCCTTTTCCGGCCCGGAATACGAGGGGGCATCCATCTGTCTTGCCGTGGACGACAGGGCGGTCATGGCTGCTGTCCTGCTGGCCGCCATGGCCGGTGGCCCGACCCTGCTTCTGCCCTATGCCTTTTCCGCCCAGGCCCTGGCCCGGATGCAGCAGCTCACCGGCTTTACCACTGCCATTGCCGATACCGACCGGGACCTGCCCCCAGACACCACGATCATCCGTCCGCCCACAGGAACCTCGGCTGAGCATGCACCCTGCCTCCAGATCTCGCCGCAAGCGGAACTGCTCAGGATCTTCACCGGCGGCTCCACCGGCACGCCGCAGATCTGGTCAAAAACAGGGGACAACCTTTTCGGCGAGGGATTTTCCCTGGCCCGCCACTTTGCCGTAACGGAAAAAGACTGTCTGGTCGCCACCGTGCCCCCTTATCATATCTACGGCCTGCTCTTCTCCGTGATCCTGCCCCTTGTTTCGGGAGCATCGGTCGTCATGGCCACCCCCTCTTTCCCCGGCGAGATCGGTGAGGTGATCCGAGAACAGGGGGCCACGCTTCTTGCTGGCATTCCCCCCCATTACCGGGCCCTGCGGGGGAAAAAGATAGCGGGACCCTCCCTCAGGCTGGCCTTTTCCTCCGCAGGGATGCTGGACGCGGAAGACAACGAGACTTTCTGCCAGATGAACAAAGTGGGCATTGCCGAGGTGTACGGCTCCACCGAAACGGGCGGCATCGCCACCAGAAACAGACACCTGGGCGAGACCGCATTCACCGCCTTCCCGGATGTTTCCTGGCAGATCAAAGAAGAGCGCCTCTGCGTGCGTTCTCCCTTTCTCTCCCCCGAGCTGCCCGCGGCCGACGATGGTTTTTTTACCACCGGCGACCGGGTGGAACGAAGCGGGACAAGCCAATTTATCCTGAAGGGACGGGTGGACGGGGTGACCAAGGTGGGGGGCAAACGGGTGGATCTGGAAGAGGTCCGCGCCGTCATCAAGAAAGTAGCCAAGGTCAGCGACTGCGTGGTCATGGCCCTTCCCGATTCCGGGGGGAGGGAACACCGGATTGTGGCCCTGGTCCAGGGGGGTGAGGTAGACATGAAGCTGCTCCGGCAAACCCTGGCCGATTCCCTGGAATTCTACGCCCTGCCGCGAGTGCTCAAGACGATCAACCGGATTCCGCTGCAAGAAAACGGCAAATACGATCGGGACGCCATTATCCAACTCCTGGAGACCTGAGCAGCATGCGCAGCGCCTTTGCCAGTGGTTACGAAAACCTGTCGGCCTGGGCCGACCTCCTGGACCGGATCAACGTCTTTCCCGTGGCGGACGGCGACACCGGGGCCAATCTGCGCATCAGCCTGGCGCCCTTGCGTGACAACAAGGGAGATACAACACAAACCCTGAACCTGCTGGCCCGTTGCGCCACGGGCAACTCCGGCAATATCGCCGCCGCCTTTTTTCAGGAATTTTGCCAGGCAGAAAGCTTTGCCGAGCTGGCCGAAAAAGCGGCGCTGGGCAGGGCCAAGGCCTGGCAGTCCCTGGTCAGACCCCAGTCCGGCACCATGCTCAATGTCTTTGATTGCCTGGCCGCAAGCCTGGCTGGCCAAACGGACCCGGTTCTGCTCTATCCCTTGCTCTGCAAGGAGCTGCAAGAGACGGTTCTTGCCACCTGCCAGTTGCTGCCTGATCTCAGGCAGGCTGGAGTCGTGGACTCCGGTGCCCTTGGCATGTATGTCTTCTTTGAGGGATTTTTCAGGCAACTTGCCGGACAAGCCACCCTGTCATCCCCGCTCACGGAGATTTTTTCCGGCAGGCTTGTGATCAGCAATGATTTTCAGGCCAGCCCCACGGACTGTTTTTGCGTGAATGCCCTCATTCACACCAGCGACAAACAGGCGGCCGCCGGAGAAACGCTGGCACAACTGGGGCAAAGCGTGGTGGTACTCCCGGCGGAATCCGGCTTCAAGGTGCATATCCATACGGCGGACCGGCAGATGTTGCGCGCCCAGCTTTCCGCGCTGGGCGAGATTATCGATTGGTCCGATGAGGCCATGGATGGAGGCAGCATTTCCGGCTCCGGGAAAAAGCAGGCCATCCATATCATGACCGATGGGGCCGGCTCCCTGAGCAGGGAGATGGCGCAACGGTATGGCATCACCCTGCTGGACAGCTACATCCTGGCCCAGGGCCAGAGCAGGCCGGAAAGCCTGCATGCTCCAGGGGAGATCTATGGACTGATGCGGGAGGGGGTAAAGGTCACCACCGCCCAGGCCTCCACGTTCGAGCGGCATCAGCACTATCAGAGCGTCTGCCAGCAGTTCGGCCGTACCCTGTACCTTTGCGTCGGTTCCGCATTCACGGGCAACCATGACATTGCCCGGCGCTGGAAAGAAGAAAATGATCCGGACAACCTGCTGGAGGTCGTGGACAGCGGCGCCGCCTCCGGCAGGCTGGGCCTCGTTGCCCTGCTTACTGCCCGCTATGCGGAACAAACCACGGATTCGGAAGATGTTATCCGCTTTGTGCAAAAAGCCCTGCTCGACAGTGAAGAGTATGTCTTTATTGATGAGCTGCGCTACCTTGCGGCAGGCGGAAGGATTTCCCGGGCAGGGGGATTCTTCGCTGATCTGCTCCAGATGAAACCCGTGATCAGTCCGACAAGCGATGGGGTGCGCAAGGTGGGTGTTGTCCGCAGCAGAGAGGCACAGCTCGCTTTTGCTTTGGAGAAGCTGCGGGTAAAACAGGGCGCGGCTTCCGTGATCATGCTCCAGCACACCGACAATGAAGAATGGCTGCTGAAAACGGTACAGCCGCAGGTGCGTGCCCTGCTGCCGGAGGCGGAGATCCTGCTTATGCCCCTCTCTCTAACTTCCGGGGTACACATGGGGCCCGGCACCTGGTCCCTGGCCCTGGCAGGGAGGGAGAGACGATGAACGTGGCAATCATTATCCCGGTTTACAATCACGAGCAACGCATCGCTGAGGTGATTGGCCAGGCCCTGAAACTTGGCCTGCCCCTCTTTGTGATCGACGACGGCTCAACCGACAGCACTCCCACGATCATCAATCATATTTCGGGGATCGTTGTTATCCGTCATCCCGTCAATTTGGGTAAAGGCGCGGCCCTGCTCACCGGTTTTGCTGCTGCCGTGGGACAGGGGTGTGATTGGGCAATCACCATCGACGGAGACGGGCAACACTTGCCTGAAGATGCCAAGTCCCTGCTGCGGGCGGTGGGGGAAAACAGGCGGATTATCGTGGTGGGCAGGCGGCAGGGAATGGTGGGAAAGAACGTGCCCTGGGCCAGCAGGTTCGGCCGCGGCTTTTCCAACTTCTGGGTCTGGGCGGCCGGTGGGCCGCTCATCACGGATTCCCAGTCCGGTTTCCGGCTCTACCCCTTGCCCGAGACCCTGTACCTGGGGGTCAAGGCAACACGATACCAGTTCGAGGTGGAGGTGCTGGTCAGAGCAAAACTACAGGGAATAGATACCATTGAAGCACCGGTACAGGTTGTCTATCAGCCAAAAGGAGAACGCGTCAGCCACTTTCTACCCTGGCCTGACTTCAAACGCAATTCCGCCACCTTCAGCAAGCTGATATGTGAGCGTATTTTTGGACTTTTTCTAAGATGAAAGGCTTTTTTTACAGACTGCTTATCCGGGCGGCAGGGCTCTGCGGTTCTTGGCTGCTGGAGCTCAGCTCCCGGGTTATTGCGACAGGCTACTTTCTCTTTTCCGGGCGGGTTCCAGAAAGCCGCCGTTTTTATGCCGCACTCTATCCTGAAAAAAGGAACCTCTATCATCTGTGGTGTGCCTTCAGGCAATATCAAAATTTCACCACCATTCATCTTGACCGCTTTCTGGCAAGCCGCACGGACACGACAACCTTTACCTCCCAGGGCTGGGAAAACCTCGAATCCGTTATTGGCAAACAGGGGGGAATTCTTCTCATGTCCCACTTGGGCAACTGGGAAATGGCCGCCAAACTGCTCCGGCAACAGAAAGATGACCTGCGGCTCCTTCTTTATATGGGGGTAAAGGAAAAAGAAGGGGTGGAACATATGCAAAAAGAGGATTTGCGTAAGGCCGGAGTCACCATCATCAGCAGCGACCGGGAAGGCGGATCACCATTTTCCTCGGTGGAAGGCATCCGTTTTCTTCAGTCAGGGGGGGTGGTGTCCATGACCGGAGATATTCTCTGGCGTAGCGATCAGCACAAAGTACGCGTCTCCTTCCTGGGCCATGACGCCTATCTTCCAGAAGCACCCTATATCTTTGCCTTGGTCTCCGGTGCCCCGCTTTTTGTATTTTTTGCCTTCCGCACCGGGAAAAACAGGTACCGACTCATCACCTCTGACCCCATTGAGATTCAGGCCAAGTCCCGTCAGGACAGAGACCGAGCCATTTCCCAAGCTGCCCAAAAGTATTCGGATTTATTAGAACAAATGCTGCGAGAGCATCCTTTTGAGTGGTATCATTTTGAACGTTTTCTCCAGTGACAACAAGCCGCTCAGAATACATGCCGGCAAGGGCTTGAGCACATTGACATCCTTGCCCCCTTATGGGACGATATCTGACGAATTTCAGGTTTTATTAAAAAAATTTTCCCCGAAACAGGAGCCGCGATGACTATTTTTATGGACCGGATGCAACGTGCCGCGAAGTTGGACGTGCATCTTTACGAGGAGGTCGAGGCCGACGGCAGTGCGATCCGTCAGGCCATGGGGGTTGTAGTTCTGAGCAGCATCGCCGCCGGGATAGGCAGCATCGGCACCATGGGCCTCGGCGGCATCTTGTTTGGAACCCTTGCCGCCCTTGGCGGTTGGTATATCTGGGCCTACCTCACCTATTTCATCGGCACCAAATTTTTGCCGGAACCGCAGACCGAGGCCGATCTGGGCCAATTGCTGCGGACCACCGGTTTTTCCAGTTCCCCCGGCCTAATCCGGGTCCTGGGGATCATCCCGGGGCTGGGCTCACTGGTTTTTGCGGTGGCTTCCGTCTGGATGCTGGTAGCGATGGTGATTGCAGTCAGGCAAGCCCTTGACTACCAGAGCACCTGGCGGGCGGTGGGGGTTTGCGCCATCGGCTGGCTCATCCAGACCCTGCTCATGGCCTTGCTGTTTGCCTGCGTGGGTGGCGGGATGCCATCGATCTGACACCTCCTTGCCAAGAAAAATTTTGATAAAAATTGAAGCTAAAAAGAACGGGAATAAACGATGAGAGTGCTTCTAGTAATTATGATCTTGATCTCCGTTTTTCCCGCATTCTCGCAGGCACAGGGGCAAGCCCCTCACAAACGCCCAGTAATCACCGAAAATAAAGGAACAGCCCAGATTATTCGTCAGACCGAAATCAGCCTACACGAACACCAGCACGCACTCGAACTTGAGAAAAAAACAACTGGCAAAAACCTTGCACGCCTCGTCGCCAAAAATCAGAAGTCTACCCTGGCAAATCGAGAGAAACTCAAAAATAGGCTGAAAACTCTGGACGCAACCCTGAAATCAATACAGCGTGACAAAATGACAGTGGCCGCCACTAAAAATGAGTACCAGCGAAAATTTGGCTTCCTACTCAGTATTCAAACACAAGAGAAGGGCTCTAAAAAACAATCGCTTGCCCAGCGCGACATTATTGCCATTGAGGTATCGGAACCATCTAAGAGCGCCGTAATGGCCGATATCTTGAGCAATACGGACGAGAAACGATTGATGCAAATCGTCAAAATACTCATAGACCAGACGAGAACCATGGATGCCTCGGAGAAGGAATATTGGCGAAACCTGCCGCCATCCATCCCGTTTGAACATCGGTTCAGACTTCTCGAAATCCTGGCAACCGAACGCCAAAAAACAGCAACCCTTGAGAGAACCTGTAAATCTGATATTCAGCAGCTGAACAAACACCATTTGGCAGAATGGAAAAAGGTTACCGCAAAAGACGCTAGCGACAAAAAAGCCCCCCCGCAAAAGCTCAAGGCACATCGTCCTTAATTCTGGATTGTTCGGTTGATGTCCGTCGGCTTGACTGAAATCACGGGATGCACAGGAAGTTGCACTTTTTAAAATCACTCAAGCAACACGTCCCTTTTGCCCCCGGAAGAGGCTTTGATCTTGGCCGAAAAGAAGAGGACACCCATACGGCATCTTTTACGCGCGCTCCGTTCCAGGAACTACCGCCTCTTTGTCGCGGGGCAAGGTGTATCCCTGGTCGGGACCTGGATGCAGCACGTTGCCATGAGCTGGCTTGTGTACCGTCTGACCGGCTCTGCCATACTGTTGGGGGTTGTCGGTTTCACCAGCCAGATTCCGACCCTCTTCATCTCCCCGGTGGCCGGGGTGCTCGCCGACCGCTGGGACCGGCGGCGTCTGTTGTTGGCCACCCAGTCCCTGGCCATGTTGCAGGCGGCTTTTCTTGCCCTTGTCGTGCTCACCGGGGTCGTGCAGGTCTGGCAGATTATCCTGATGAGCCTGATTCTGGGCGTGGTCAATGCCTTTGACATCCCGATCCGCCAATCCTTTGTCGTCGAAATGGTCGAACATCGGGAAGACCTGGGAAACGCGATTGCCCTCACCTCCTCCCTGGTGAACGGCGCCCGGCTCATCGGCCCAGCCATCGCCGGCTTGCTCATCGCCTCGGTGGGGGAAGGGATCTGTTTTATCCTCAATGCCCTCAGCTATCTGGCCGTCATCGTCGCCCTTGCGGCCATGCGTCTCTCGCCCGCTGCCAGTCCCCGCCATGCCAGACGCCCTATCCTGCATGAACTTCAGGAAGGATTCATGTACGCTTACCGATTTGGCCCGATCCGCAGCATTCTGCTCCTCCTTGCCCTGGTCAGCCTCATGGGCATGCCCTATTCCGTGCTGGTGCCGGTCTTTGCCAAGGACATCCTGCACGGCGGCGCGCACACCTTCGGCTTTCTCATGACTGCCGCCGGCAGCGGCGCCTTGGTCGGTACTCTCTATCTCGCCTCCCGCCGGAGCGTCCGCGGACTCGGCCGGGTGATTGTCCGGGCGACGATCCTTTTCGCCGTCGGCATCGCCACCTTTGCCCTCTCCGGCAATTTCCTCCTCTCCCTGGCCGCCCTGGCCGTGGCGGGCTTCGGGGCCATGACCTTGGTCGCCTCCTGCAACACGGTGCTGCAAACAATTTTGGATGAGGACAAACGCGGTCGGGTCATGAGCTTTTTCACCATGGCCTTCATCGGGGTGGCGCCGTTCGGTAGTCTCGGGGCTGGCGCCATGGCCGGCATTCTCGGCCCGCGCGACACCTTGCTCCTCGGCGGCGTCGGTTGCCTGGTGGGGGCGGCAGTTTTTGCCCGACACCTCCCGCAGATCAGGGAGAAAGTGCGGCCCATCTATCTCCGCATGGGAATCATCCAGGAAGTCGCCAATGGCTTGGAGACTGCGGCAGAACAGCCGCCATTGGTGGAGAGCGTTGAGCGGAAGGATGATCGTGTCTGAAAAGGCTGTGCCCGGATCGGGGAGAAAAGAAAAGCCCTACTTGGGTGGCACCTTGTCGTACGGCTTGGTGCCGGCCGTATAGAGCGCCTCCACCTCAAACCGGATGCCCTCCGGGGTTTGCAGCGCCCCGATCTCTGCCAGGTGCTCCGTCCGGAAACGCGTCAGGTCATCCGGGGCAAGCTGGTTGACCAACCTCCGAAAACCGGCCTGCCAGATCACCTCCCACCATTCCTCCGGCCCTTTAAGGAAATAGCCGAGATTCCGCCGTCCGACCCGGATATCGACCAGACCGCCGCTCCGAAAAAGCGCCTCGCAGCTCGCTTCGGTCGCGATCCGTTTCCAACTCAGCGGCGGGGGTTCCACCCCGTAACGGCTGAGCCGGGCATAAAAGATCTCCACCAGCGGGGAAAAGGCCTTTTCGGTGAAGCCGGAGAGGCGACCCGGCCGCCCGGCTTCACCTTGGCAGCGATGTGGGCGAGCTGCCCTTCCATGTCCTCCACGAAGAAGATGCCGAAGGCGCAACAGGCTGCGGAAAAATGGCCGTCCGGATAGGTGAGGGACTGCATGTCCATTTCGACGAACTCGACATTGTCAAGCTGTGCGGCCTTTGCCCTCAGCCGCGCCCGATCGAGCATGGCCGCCGCGAAATCGACGCCGGTGACCCGACCGCCGGGCAGCATGGCGGCAAGCGCGAGGGCGGCATTGCCGGTGCCGGTGGCCACGTCGAGAAGATGCTCATCGCCCCGCAAGGCGAGATACTCGGCAAGGTGGCGCGGGTTGTCGGCAAAAAAACGCAGGGCCGGGGTATCGTAGCCTTCGGCCACCGTATTGAAGGTCTCGCGGATTTTGGTCTTGCGCTCTTCCTGTTCCATGTTTTGCGCTCTTAATGCTATGTCTCGTCGCAACGGTCGTAGCGCTCGACCCGGACCAGGGCCAGCTCGCCGACCTTTTCGGTGGAGACCTGCACCACCCGGCTCTCGGTGCCGCCGGTCTTTTTCAGTTGCAGGGTGGCCGTGATCCCGTGCCGCGGACGGCCGCTGGTGAAAGTCTCAACAATGGCGTTCTTGATCGGGCAGTCTTCGCAGTTGACGTCCTTGCCGCAACCGGCCTCGGTAAAGGCGTGGACGCAGTCGAAGACCTGGCCGCCCCGGTGGCCTTCGACCTCGCGGAGTTTTTTGCCAAACAGGGCAAGCGCCTGCCGGTTGGCGGTGACCACCTGCCTTGGATTGCCCTGCATCAAGAGCACCGGGGCATCCATCGATTCGAGCAGCATGCTGTTGCCGGCCACCCCGGATAACGAGGCCGCACAGGCATCACCGATCCCGCCGCTGATATTTCCGTGGTCAGTTTCGCCGTCCGGCACCATGTCCTTTCCGCAGCCTCTGCAACGCGCATTCATATTTCCCCCATTTCCTAGTCCGCTACCACCGGCAAAGCCGGGGGTTTACCTGTTTGTTATCAACATCACGACACCATTGCTCTGCATTTCTCTGCGAATGGCGGCCTGAGCCTCACTGCAGACGGCAAGCCTCTTTCCTAGCGGCTGGCGTTTTAGAAGGGGAGAGCGCACGAATTGCGGAAGCGGCGAAATCGTTAGCTCCAACCTGCCCCCCTTTGCTTACTGGTTTGCTCCCTTGGGCAGCGGCCCGAATTCGATGGGCACCCAACTGTAGCTGCCCTTGCCTTCCGCCCGGACATGGCCAAGGCCGGGAAAGGGCAGGTGCATGCCGGCCACCAGGGATTTGTTGGCCGCCATGGCCTTCATCAGGCTGCGCCGGGTGGCGATGGCCTGCTTCTGGTCGACATCGAACTCGATGGACACCCCCGGTCTGGCAAACTGCACCGCGTGGGCATGGACCACGTCACCCCAAATCAGCAGCTTTTGGCCTTCGGACTCCACGGCATAGGCGGTATGGCCGGGGGTATGGCCGTTGGCCTTGACCGCCTCGATGCCGGGCACCAGCACGCTGCCGTCGCTGAAGGTGTGCCACTGGCCGCTGGCCAGATATGGCGCTGCGGTGTCGCGGGCCATCTTGAAGTAGGGCTGGGCCTTGGCCGGGGCCTCCTCCGCAACCTTCTGCGACAGCCAGAAATCGTTATCCGCCTGCGAAACCAGAACCCTGGCCTTGGGGAAAATGGGCTGACCGCTCGCGTCGTTGAGCCCGCCCATATGATCGCCGTGCAGGTGGGTGATGACCACCGTATCCACCTGGCCCGGCTCATAGCCGGCAGCCTTCATGTTCTGAAGTACATAGCCCAGTGAGGGGCCGAAGAGCTTGGCCGCGCCGGTATCCACCAGGACCAGGTGGCTGCCGGTGTTGATCAGATAGGCGTTCACCGCCGTCTGCATCTTGGGATTGCCGACAAACATGCGGGAAAGCAAGCGTTGCAGGTCGGTGGCCTTGGCATTTCTGAGGAGCTTTGCGTCCAGCTCGATGGCGCCGTCGTACAGGGCGGTAATTTCAAATTGGCCAAGCTGGATGCGGTAATAGCCGGGCACCTGGGTTGCGACTTGGGGGGCTTCGGCCTGGGCGAGAGGCGCAAAGCCCATGAGGGCCGCGACCCCGATGGTCAAGACGAATCGGAAGAGTTTGTGCATGGCTTGTCTCCTGTTAAAAAATTGATCGGTTGCTTGCAAGACGGTTCCCGGGATTGCCCTATCCCGCCTTCCCCGGTTCGCTTTCCGCCAAATACCCCTGCGCCAGCGCCTGCTGTTGATTCTCAAAGATGGCCATGGCGGTGAGCATTTTTTGAAACCCGAACCGGCTGTAAAAACCCTCCTTGCCGGGCACCGAGTAGAGGATGATCTTCCTGTGCCCCTGGGAGAGCGCGACAAGTTTGGCGACAATCTCCTTGCCGACCCCTGTCCCCTGGTGGCTGGGGAGCACCGCCACATCACAGATATAGGAGCAATCCGCGCCGTCGGCGAGAGCCCTCCCGACGCCGATCAGCTTCCCCCGCTCCAACGCGAAGCAGCAGTAGCGGCTGTTCGTAAAGACGGTTTTGAGGCTTTCAGCGCTTTTGTTCCCCAGTGGCGCGGCACGATACAGGGCCTCAAGTTCGAACCAATCTATACCGTCGGTTGAGAAAGACAGGGTGATGGTCAAGGAATGCGCCTCCTGCTGACGAACGATTATACCGTGCTTCTTGCCGCCCCTGAACGGGGAGTCATCGATTTACTTATTTCCCCCCCAGGCGTTTCCTCCCTAGTCAGTCTCCTATTTTCCCGAAACCCGCGGAGTTGTCAAACGGTTTAGCTGGACGAACCGAGGCCATCCATGCCACGCGCGGTCAACCGACCAGGCAGTGCTGGTCCATTTGAAAAACCTCCATCATGATGGCGTGATCGATCATGCTGACCCCCTGGGCCATGGCGTCCACCATGTCCCGGTCTTCCCAGCCCATTTCCTTGAGTCTTTGGATCTCCTCCGCGAACCCCGAGCCGGGGGCCTTGACTGCCCTGACCACGAAGGACAGCATGGCGTTTTCGTTCTCTTCGAGCAACGATTGAGACGGATCCGCCTCGATTCTGCGGAGATCCTCCTCTTCAAGCCCTTGTTTTTTCAGAATATGCTTATTGAGATCCAGGCAAAACCCGTAGCCGAGGTTGTGAGCCACCAGGTAGCGGATGTGGGCCAGCAAGGCAAAGCTCAGTTTGGGGTGCGTCGAGAAATACTCGATTCTTTTGAGCTGCAACCCGAAGAGGGGTGGGCTGGCGCTCATCATTTCCAGGGGCTTGGGGATAATGCCGACCCGTTTCATGAACATCTCATAGCCTTCCTTGATAAGACCTTCCGCTTTTTCGGGGGGAACCGTGCTGATCAGCGCCATGGGAATCTCCTTTCTTTGTCTGGTGCACAAGGGATCGGCCGCCGGGACAGACCCCGGCAGACCGCATTGATTGTGCTTGGAAAATACGCAGGGCGCATGTATAAGTAAAATGAATTTAAATAATCCAACCGATAAGAACAGGTAATACATCCACATGAATCATTTGGAAATCAAGCATCTCAGAATGATCTCCGCCATTGCCGAAACCGGCAATATGACCAAGGCGGCGGCGAGGCTGTTCATTTCCCAATCCGCGCTCAGCCAACAGCTCAAGGATATTGAAGGCAAGCTGAAGGTCGCTCTCTTTTTCCGGACCCGGAAGGTTATGCTCCTCACCCCAGTCGGCAAAAAACTTCTGGAATCAGCGCAGCAGGTCATCCAGACCCTTGAGGATGCGGAGCTTGAGATCGCCAAGAACGTTTCCGGCGAACAGGGCGAACTCAAGGTCGGGGTCCAGTGCATCTTCTGCTATAAATGGCTGCCCGGGGTGGTGCGGGTCTTCCAGAAAAAATTTCCCAACATCGAATTTGAGATCGGCACTTCCAGCGACCTGGCCACTGATCTGGAAAGCAAGAAATTTGACTGCATCATCACCGCGGCGTCCGTGCCGGACGACCAATATCTCTGTGTGCCGCTGTTTGCCGATCAACTGGTCTGCATCATGGCGGCCGACCACCCCTTGCGCGCCCGTTCCTGGGTCCGTTACGAGGATTTCGGCAAATTCAACCTGATCTCGCTTACCGAAAAAGGGGCCAGCCGCTTTTACCAGCTTGTTCTCAAGCCGAGAGGCCTCGAACCCAAACGGTTCATGGCGGTCGGCCAGCCCCAGGCCATTGTCGAAATGGTGGCCTCGGACTTCGGCCTCGGGATCTTTCCGCGCTGGGCCATCAACGATTCCCTTGAAACCACCGGGATTACTGTCCGACCCATCAGCAAAAGCGGACTGCCGGTGACCTGGTTCGCCGCCTTTTTAAAAAACAGCCACCTTCCGGTTTTTCAGCAGGAGTTTGTTAACATCATCAGTAAGATGAAGATGGAAGAGTGGCCTGACTCTCTGCCGAAAAGGGCGTGAGGCTTGGATTGTCCTCTGACCGATCAGGCGCTTGAATGAAACGCGCCTAATTGCTTATAGATACCGAGCAGATGTTCTATAAATGCGACTGATTTCTCTTCCTGGCCTGCCGATTCCATAAACTCCAAATTAGTCTCGTAGTCGGAAACGATATCTCGCGGCGCATTCCAGTCGGGTCTCGCTTGGCCCGTAATGTGACTAAAATCAACAGGCGGCGCCGTCATATCCAAATAATCCTCTTCGCTGACAAGCCCATGTTTCCGCAATTCATCCACCATTTTCACGTTCTCATTGTATGACATGTTTCTGACATCATATTTGGAGATTATACCCAGGAGTTCCCCCTTTTTACTGAGTGCAACGCTGCTACCCTCAGCGAGAGACGGCGAGGGATTGCCGGTCTTCCGCTCCTGAGTGGCGGCTATTGCCGCTCCGGGCGCTATTGTCATCCGAGTTCGCCTGATAATGCTCATCGCTTGCTCCCTGTTGTGCCCTGTCAGCTGTGTTTATCACAGGCGGCGGCGTGGCCCCATGGCCATCTCGGTGATCGAGTCGTAAGGAAGGCCGATCTGGGGGGGGGGAAAGGTCTTGTGTGCCCGATCATGGGTGTCGAGAAAAAGGGCCATCCTAAATAATTTTCATTTGCTAGGACAGCCCCTTATTTTTTTGTGGCTAAGATCAATTCCTGGAGATGGGGAGGCAATTGGGTATACTGTGCCCGGAATAGCCTCCGGTCTGTTGCCCTGCTTTTTCCCTGCTTAACGCGGATGTCTTCCAGCCGACAGAATAATACCGAACGCCGTAGTATCTTAAGACGCAAGAGGGGTAAGAGGCGTTCAACGTTCAAAATGGCAAGAAGGAGTAAGATATGGAAAAAATAAGTACACCGGCGGGCGGGAAGACCCAACAGGAAGCAAAAGGAGTGCTGGGGTATTTTGTCAACAATCTGCGCGCACAGGGGATGCTGTCGCGAAAAATCATTATCGGCTATGTCGCGGCATGGTCCGCCTGGGCATTTATTTTATGGGGTGTGGATCTTTCCTCCTTTATCCAGACATATTCCGCAAAGGCAGTCCTGGCGGTTATTGTCTGGGCCTGCATCATCTGGGTTACGGAGGCGATCCCCGTCGGGGTAACCGGTCTTATGATCCCGATGTTGCTGGTGGTCACCAAAGCCGTGCCGAAAATACCGGAAGCCTTCGGAGGGTTTGTTCTGGACGTGAGCTTCATGACCCTGGGGGCATTTATTTTTGCGGCGATACTTTGTACGGCAAAACTCGATACGCGCATAGCCTTGGCGGTTTTGTCCAAAATGAAGGCTACGAAAGTAGGGAAAATTATCGTCGGACTTTTTGCCACCAATATGGCCCTGTCGCTGGTGATTCCCGCCGCCAATGCCAGGTCTGCCACGGTTCTCCCTATTATTAACGGAGTCATCGGGCTGTTCGGCGATACCCCTGAAGAGAACAATGCCAAAAAGGCTATTGCCATCTCCTGCATTGTCTATGCGACGATGGTGGGCGGGATTCTTTTTCTCACCGCGCACCTGCCGAATCTCCTCATGGTAGGGCTCTTCGACAAACAGCTCGGCATTCATATCTCCTGGATGCAGTGGTTATGGCTTCACCTTCCCATTGTAGGCCTTTTCCCCCTGATGTACTGGATCATCAATTTTACCTTCAAAAGCAGCAAGGTGGAGATTCCCGGCGGGCTGACTCGGATTGAGACCGAACAAAAGGAGCTGGGTAAAACAACGAAACATGAATGGGTGATCCTCCTGATTTTTGCCTTTGCCGCCACGATGTGGGTACTAGAGGATGTCCATAAGATCAAAACGGGGATGGTTACCTTGATAGCCTTGGGCATTTTCTTCATTCCCGGGGTTTTCCCTTTCAAATGGCAGATGATCCAGAGCAAGACCATCTGGGGAACATGGCTGCTGCTCGGCGGCGCTCTCTCCCTTTCTGCGGCCATGGGCTCTACGGGACTTGCGAAAGACGTGGCTACCTTGATTCATCCGCTGGTACAGGGGAGAGGCTGGATAGCGGTTCTGCTCATCATGATGGCCAGCACCCAACTCGTCCGGCTCGGGATGTTGAGCAACATCGCGGCGGTAGCCATGTTGGCGCCTGTCCTGCTGGCAATGGCCCCGCTCCTTAATCTGAACCCGGTTGCCTTTACCTTGTTGGTCGCCAATGTAGACACCTTTGCTTTTGTGGTGCCGACCCAGGTCGTGGCCGGGGTTGTCGCCTACAGCACCAATACTTTCAGCATGTGGGATTATTTTAAGGCAGGGTTCCCCACAATCATCGTCGCGATTTTATGGAGCGTCTTCGTCATGGCGCCCTGGTATGCATTGAACGGATTCCCCATCTGGGAGCCGTTGGTGAGGTAACAAACAATTTTATCATGAGAGCAAGAGCAATGGAGGCGTATGGCTCCATTGCTCTTCGTTTGCCAGGAGGCCTGAAAAAATGTATGCTATGGGCGCAATCGAGAGATCACAGGAAATCAACTTACGACCCAAGGCTTTTTCCATGGAAAAACGCTGGTACTTTAATGAAATCGATGTGCTCGCGCAACTGCCTAAGGGCGAACAGGCGTTCCTGTTCCAGAAGTCGTATCAAAAGACGTACGCAAAAAACACGATCATCCACTCTCCCGGGGACCGAGGGGACAGCATCAACTATGTGATAAGCGGCAGGGTCAAGATCTACAATCTGTCGGCGTGCGGCAAAGAGATAATTTACCGCTTTTGCCAGCCGCACAGCTTTTTCGGCATTGCGGAGATTTTCGGGGAAGAACGGGAGGTTTTTGCAGAGACAACGGAAGATACCGAAATTTTATGTGTTGACAAGGAAAGTTTCGAAGAGCTTATCCGCAGGAATCCCGGCATTGCCCTGACTGTGATGAAAATACTCGGCAGCAGGATCAGGCAGGCGCACCGGGCGATAAAGGACTTCGTGGTCTGCGATGTCCGGTCCCGGTTGGCTCAGCTCCTTATCAAACTCACCCAGATTAATGGTGCCCTCAATGATGACGGGACAGTCACCTTCAAAAATAAATTTACCCACCAGGAAATGGCGAACATGATCGGCGCCATCCGTCAGACGGTGACGGAAATCATCAATGATTTCAAGCGGAACGGGTATATACGGTGCGACAATGGGAAGATCACCATTCTCAACGGCGAAGGCCTTGAACAGCTTATAAACGACTGACCCCCTCCGCACATCTGTTTTCCATCGCCCGCGACAGTCCACGACACCATAGCCTCGCCTTTCTTCTCTCCGCCCCCCCGTTTTTTTTTCGTGTGTATGTCGTCTGCAAGACAGAAGGGAATCCCGCAGCTTGCTAGTATGGATCTATTCCCGCGAACACAGGAGGGAACATTGACAACCGAAGCGCAAAGGAGGAACCAATGGCAATCGAATTGAAAGAGAGGCCGATATTTGTTATCGGCTATGAAAGATCGGGAACCACGCTGATCATGGCGATGCTCGGATGCCATCCCCGCATTTCCATCCCTGAAGTGGGCTGGCTTTTTCCGCGCATCTATCCCTGGCGCCACACGTACGGCGATCTCACCATCGACGGCAATTTCCGCACCCTGGCCGGCGAGATGCTGTTCGGCCTGAACCAGCCGCTCTGGGGGATGAGCCTGAACCCCATGACCGCGGTGGACGAAATCGTTTCTCTGGCGCCGGAGCGCAGCTTTGCCGGAATCTACGCCGCCATGCATCTCCGCTATGCCAAAGAATTCGGCAATAAGCCGCGCTGGGGGCAGAAGACCCCCAACAATCTTTACTTCGTCCCGCAGATCCTCGACAATTTCCCCAACGCGCAATTCATCTTCATTACCAGAGACGGCAGAGATGCAAGCGCTACCAGTATCGAGTCCGCCTTTGGCGCTGGAAACATTTATGGCGGCGCCTACACCTGGAATGCCGCCAATGCCTTTGTCAAACCGTTCCGCAAAAAGTATGCCGCCTCCTCTACCTGGCTCGACGTCAAGTACGAGGAACTGGCCAGGGAACCCGAAGGGGTGCTCAAAACGGTATGCGATTTCCTCGGCGAACAGTTTGCCCCGGAAATGTTGGATTTCCACAAGACTCCCACCAGCGTGGCCCGGGGAAAACAAAGGGATCACGCGCCGCTGGGGCATGCCGTTTCCGATAGATATGTGGGCATCTACAAGCGCCTGCTCAGCATCAGGGATCAGCAAATCTATGCGGCGGTGGCGGGAGAGACGCATAAAGAGGCGGGATACGATCTGGATGTGGAGCCCCTCGCGATATCGGAGCAGGAGAAGGCCTTGTGGCGGGAATGGGACGGAAGGTTCCGAGCTGCGCGTCTCGACGGCCCGGGAGGGCATATCATTTTCGAAAGCTACCGTGATTGGCTCGTGGAGCAGCGGCAGGTGCGCAAACAAAAGGGCATCTGGAATGACCGCGATGCAACGGGCGAGTTCCCGTCAGGACATCCCGATGAAGAAATAATAGTAGGCTTCCGTGCCTGGGAAAAGTGGAAGAAGCATTTCAGCATCAAACAGCAGTATACAAAGATCTAAGACAAATGTGGGGACGAATTTATTTTTTTAAAAAATCAGAAAGGCTGATTCCGTAACTCCCAACCTTACCCTGGAAAATCAAGGCACAACAAAAAAACCCGCAACCATTTCCGGTGCGGGTTTTTTTGTTGTGATGAGCTGCACAATGCAAAATCACGTCGCCCCCATGCATCTCGATCTTTTATCCCCAACTTTTTCCTGCCACGGCGCGACCTTCAACAACAGCAACATTCCCGGCAACGCCAGCAGTGCGCAGAGCAGAAAAAACCCCATCCAGCCCATCATCTCCACCAGCCAGCCGGTGGCGGCGTTGGCAAAGGTGCGCGGCATGGCGGCGAGGCTGGTGAACAGGGCGAACTGGGTGGCGGTGTAGGCAGGGTGGGTGGTGCGGGCGATGAAGGCAACGAAGGCGGCGGTGCCCAGTCCCACGCCCAACGCTTCAAGGCCGATGACGATGGCGAGCTGGGCCAGTTCCAGGCTGGTGATTTCGGCGTGGTATCCCACCGATGCCAGCCAGGCGAAGCCGAAGATAGAGACCACTTGCACCACCCCGAACAGCCACAACGCGCGGTTGATACCGATCTTCACCATCCACAGGCCGCCGAGCAAACCGCCGATGACGGCGGGCCACAGCCCGGCATTCTTGGCGACCAGCCCGATCTGGGTCTTGCTAAAGCCCATGTCCATATAAAACGGCGTGGCCAGGGCGGTGCACATGCTGTCGCCGAGTTTATACAAAAACAGAAAGGCGAGAATCAGCAGCGCACTGTTCCATCCCCGGCGGGTGATGAATTCGTGAAACGGTTCGACTACCGCTTCGCGCAGGGTCTTGGGCGGTGCGGCGCGGTGCGGCTCTTGGACGACAAGGGTCATCGCCACACCGGGCAACATGAACAGGGCGGTGCAGATGAACACCATGTTCCAGGGCAGAAAGTCGGCCAGGATCAGCGACAGCGAACCCGGCACCAGCCCGGCGATACGGTAGGCATTCACATGCACCGCATTACCCAGCCCCATCTCGCTATCCGCCAGCAATTCGCGGCGGTAAGCATCCAGGACGATGTCCTGGGTGGCGCCGAGAAAGGCGAGCAGCGTGGCGATCCAAGCGATGGTGCGCAAATCGCTTTGCGGCGAGAACGCACCCATCATCGCAATCACCAGCAGCAAGCCGAGCTGGGTCAGCAGCATCCAGCCGCGCCTGCGTCCGAGCAGGGGCAGGACGTAGCGGTCGAGCAGCGGCGACCACAGGAACTTCCAGGTGTAGGGAAACTGAATCAGCGCGAACAGGCCGATGGTTTTCAGATCAACGTGTTCGCTGCGCAGCCAGGCGGGCAGGAGGTTAAACAGCAGGTACAGCGGCAGGCCGGAAGAAAATCCGGTGAACACGCAGATCGCCATGCGGCGAGTGAAGAGTTGTTGCCAGACGGTCAATTGCTTGTGCGCGTTGCGCTCGCCCTCTTCCACTTGTGGCCCCCACTGTTGAATAATTGAACCTCTTTTGGGGAGGTTTTTGCGTTACGAATCTGAAGGTCAGTGAGTGGCGTAATCCGTTTGGGAACTGAGCTTGCTCCCTATCGCATATTTCTTGCGAGCCTTGCGACGTGCCCTCCCCGGAATATGGAGGGCACTATATCAGGGCGGACTACCCTGAACAACAAGAAACCCGCCTCCCGAAAGGAAAGCGGGGGATGTCCCTAATTTCCCCTATATGATGTTCCCGGATATCTCGAGTGCAACTACGTCCAGCCAGCATCTCATATTTGAGCGAATCCTCCCTCACAGTACCAATCCGATTCCGCAAGCGCTTTGTAAGTGGTGGTCTGCCAAGAATTAGCTTGATTCGCCTGACGCGAATCATATTGATATTCAAGCTCTTCGCGCACCGCATCGGGTCCGCCGAAGTCAAAATGCCGTTGTAAGTTTTTTCGGATACCTGCTGTCTCACGTGCGGCCTGGCTGGAATAAAGTCCGGCCAGCCCCAAAAAGTCGAATTGATGAGATATCCGAGCATTCAAAACATCGTCCCATTCAGCAACTTCGATTACATGGAAGGTAAGTGCAGCAGGAGCCCCCTCAACAACTTTGGCGACAAGCCATTGTTGGTCGGTCACGTCATCGAAATAGGGATGCAGCACTATATCAAAAGCATTTGTCGGTATGACATCTGACTTTATCTTGTTGCAGTCAGCACAGCAGCCGACAAGGTTGACTGGAGCTACTGCAAAAATCGGATAATGCGTCTTGGGCAAAATGTGGTCCACTGTCGAGATGTTTCTATGGCCACAAAAAGGACATTGATCATTTTCAGGTAGCAACTTAATCTGGTCATAGATTGGTCGGCCTGGTTGACCTTTCTTCGCCATGCGACCATCATATGTTTTGACCATTTCCTTGCCGGGGACTGCACCAATGGCATTCATTTGCGGAATGAGGTGGAGCCCGCCATTTTCAGCCTTCTCAGCATAATCGATTGCAGCAGCTTCAATATCTGGAAATATCGCTGTCAGGCGACGCTTCATAATCGGGTTTCTGACTCGGCTTATGCAAACTGTAAATGTTTCGCCAGCCTCCATTTCTGGCTTTTTTACGCGCCACATCTATGCATCCTCGCCAGTGTTTCTTGATGCGATCATGCTGCTAATCAACGCCCGTCCCTCAGAGCCAACTTCATTGTCAAATTTCTTAACAACGTCAATAATCCTCTCCTCATCTCCAACAGCGTCCGTTAACATTTTGTGAAAGCCTGAACGCGTGACCTCGAGGCCGAAAACCTCTCTCGTCAAGCTGCCAACATTCTCCGCATATGTCTCGATCGTTGGACGGGTCGCCCTAGCTGCAAGGCCATGCCTGACGATTTTCCATGCACAGGAACGGGGGACTTCTTGCAATACCACAGGCGAATGGGTCGCAATAATAGCGACCCCGTTTCGATTGATAAGAAGATCTGACAATGCCCGCACAAAAGCGGCTAAAAGAGGCGGATGGAGATGAGCCTCTGGCTCATCCATGAGAACAAGGGTTTTTTCTTCCACATTTTCAATAAGCTTTGTGATAGTTAGAAGAACTATTTTGTGGCCTGAACTGAGTCGTCTGTAAAGCGTCCCTGCCGCACGGCCAAAACTCTCTTCATCAATATTGGCAAGGCTAGCAACTTCAGCTTCCGCAAATAATGGATCGGCTTCTAACGTGGTCAGCGCTTTGCGCCACCTCTCAGATTTGACCCCACTGGCACAGAGTTTTGCGCTTGCTGAAAATTCTTTTGCGAGGTCTTCTGGGCCACGAGTAATCGTGACCCACTCATCTTTATTGTTCTTTACTCGTTTACGCAAACCGACGTTGACATAGCGTACCCCCTCGGTCGCATTTCGTTTCTGACGCAAAATTACAAAGTCATCAAATGCACTAAAGGTGATAGATAAGATATTAGAGAATGGGCTTTCTTCGGTCTCTTCATGCCAATCATTCTGGGTCTTAAATACACCATCCTTTTCTTCGTCTCTATCTGACGAGACAAGAGCACGAGTCATTGCATTAAGAATAAATGATTTTCCGACCCCGTTTCTTCCGATCAAGACGTGTATGTTTGTAGGAGGGCGCGAATCTGGAGTGACCCTGAATTCAAGGTTTAGCGGATCTACTCCTTGAACTTGTGGCGATGGCCCCAGGTACCTGAACCTATAAGGGGTGAGTTCGGCACCGCCTCCAAGTATACGTCGATACTGGCCCTCGATCGTTTTCATGTTGACAGAGCGTAGCAGCGATACGCCGGTTACGTCTTCTGAGAGTGCTCGCCGATAAAGCTCGTCATTGGCTGCAAGGTCTTTGAGCGCAAACAGCAATGTACTTGACGTATCAGGCTCTAGGGCCATCACTGCCGAATAATAATCTGCGCTCTGTCCAAGTGAAAAAAATCGCTCATCTAATTCCTCAAAAGCATCGGGCAGATCTGGCCGCTGCTGTTGCTTAGCCATACCAAACTGTCCAATTTTGACCGATCCAATCTCGTGTTTTTTCCCTGTATCATCGAAATAAGTCAGACTATAGAGTGTCTGGTACGTGAACCAGTCATCCCAATTGTCTGTCCATAGGTAGCCGACATCTCGACCTTCACCGGGCATTCGTCTGCTATTGGGAATAACTTCGAATCGCATAGCTATATTTCACTCATGTTAGGGTTCCTGTCAGCCCCACAGCTTTTAAGGGGACATTGTTGATTTGTCGACGAGCCTATACCTGAGACTTGGATTCCAGTTATGATTTCACATCCCCTTTTCACCGCAGCACTTACCCAGGAACGGTTCAAATGAATCACCCTATCAAACCTGAGCACCAACCACAACACAGAAAAAATACGAGAAAAAAAGGCATAAAAAAACCCGCGACCATTTCTGGCGCGGGTTTTTCATTGTAAGGAAAAATGGCGGAGAGCGAGGGATTCGAACCCTCGGTAGAACTTTTGATCCTACACTCGCTTAGCAGGCGAGCACCTTCGGCCTACTCGGTCAGCTCTCCACAATTCGTATTTACTTGTTTGTTGGCGGAGGAAGTAGGATTCGAACCCACGGTACTTGCGCACAACGGTTTTCAAGACCGCCGCCTTAAACCACTCGGCCATTCCTCCCTCAAGTCCGTCAGTTATGTACCATTTCAAAAATGGGCTGTCAATGCTTGATGCACGCTCGAAAAAAGGAAAAAGCCCCAGGTCCGTAACGCAAAATCAAAGGGTTACAAAGCTATAACCGTTATAATCGCGACTTTTTACGATTTCAACAATACTTGAAGGGTTCCCGGGTCGCAAGAAAAATGCCAGGCAACGGCGTTGCCGGCTTTAACGGACCGCTTCAATAGCCTCGGCCAACTTTTTGACCCCGATGATCTCCATGCCCTTGACTCCGCCCTTGGGCACGTTGGCCAGGGGGACAATCGCCTTGGTAAAGCCATGCTTGGCCGCCTCCCGCAGACGCTCCTGCCCGCTGGGCACGGGCCGGATCTCACCGGACAACCCGACCTCGCCGAAAACAATCAGCTCCACGGCTAGGGGTTTATTTTTTAGACTGGAAAAAACCGCCAGCAGCAGGGGGAGATCGGCGCTGGTTTCGCTGACCCGCACCCCGCCCGCCACGTTGATAAACACATCCTGGCCATAGGTGGCAATACCGCCGTGCCGATGCAGCACGGCCAGGAGCATGGCCAGCCGGTTCTGCTCCAGCCCCACCGTGACGCGGCGGGGGTTCTCGCTGTGGCTGTCGTCCACCAGGGCCTGCATCTCAACGAGCAGGGGGCGGCTGCCCTCCCAGATCGCCATGACCACGCTGCCGGGCATGGCTTCGGCGTTGCGGGAGAGGAAGATGGCCGAGGGGTTCGA
>JBAZCG010000054.1:0-22611 GCA_041671085.1 Desulfurivibrionaceae bacterium
TTCCGATCTGCCTATCTTCCTTCCAGCCCTTGGCCTCAAGAATGTCGGCCACCTGGTGCGCTTGGTTGAATTGGCTGCCGGGTGAATCTGTGGTGTCGGTGGTGCGGGTTGAGTTTCGGCCTTTCGGAGATTCCCGCAGGTCAAACGCCTTGGCCGTGGTGTGGATCGCCGCCACCTCCTCGGCGGTCAGGGTTGGGCAATCTATCATGCTACCGGAAAGAACCTTGTACCCTTCAGACGGGGCCGAAAGAAAATATCCACCTTCGCCTCGTGTCTCGATGCGGGTATCTTCCTTATAGTTCCCCTCCTCATCTACCCCCGGATTCATGGCCAGTTTGAGACTGCCAGCAACAGGGGAGGAACAACGATAAATTACATGATACCCGCCTGAAGGCGTCTGTCGGCGGACTGTCAGCTTTCTCAGCAGGCCAGGGCACCGCATTTGCAGTAGTTCATGGAATGGCTCGTAAATGGTGGGATCGTCAAAATCAAGGCATTCCAGATTGCCGGACACCTTCCCGCCGATAATGGCCAGCCTTGCGCCATTGGTGAAGTGCTCCTCGGCTTCGTCAGAGGTCATCAGGCGAGATTGAAACGGCTTCCAAGAAGATATGGCAGCTCGTTTGTCTGCTCCGGTGGGGATGATGGAAAATCCTGCATTCAGTAGGGTGTGGGCGGCTTTAATCATGGGACACCGCCTTCCGGGTCTGATTAATGCGATCCGACACGAAGCGGGAAGCGGCTACGAAGCTTTGGACGGGGATAGGGGCGTTGGCCATGAAGGATCGTGTTGCTGATTCAAGTTCAGGCGAATACTCAAACACCGCCTCGATTATTCCGCCTGCTTGCGGGACAAAATCCCCCTGAAAGCCAAGTGTTACAAGATACGCCGCGTGGTTGCGGTCGCGAATGCTGATTTGTTCCATTTTTTTGATTTCCTTTGCCGCTGACGTCGCGTCATGAGCCGTTGGGGGTTATGCTTGCCACCTCAATCTGTTATGCGTCTCGGAAGGCGGTTAGGGTGTTGGAAACCCGATCCAGCGTAAACACGAGACCGTACCTTGCGTCCTGGCCTAGCCATTCGCGGTCAAAAGGGGTTCCGGGTGTGGGGAGTTTTCCGTCAGGCTCGATTGATTCACGAACCAAATGCAAAAAAGAAATTGCCTCAGCGAATTTATCTTCAAGGGCGCTGTATTCGTGGAGTGTGAGGGGGGTATTTTTTTTCATGGCCTCCTATGCCCCCATCGTGCTGTTGTCGATTTGAGAGAAGAAGGCGGTCTCGTCGATCAAAACCTTCTTGCCTACTTTCCGAAAAACTGGTGCAAAACCGTTTGATTCCCGATGGAAAATCAGCCAGCGCAAAGACGCTTGCGAGAATTCCGGGTGTTTTTCCGAGAACGATTTGACGCCCAGGAATTTTTTTAACATCGGGGTGCTGCTCTGGTTCTGGCTGTCCGTTCTTGCCTCTTGCTTGGTCGCTTCCATTTTTATGCTCCTTTTTTAGTATTGAGGTAGTCATGCGAGGTCGCTTAATACTTTGACTTACCACTTATGGTAATTTATATTACCACTTTCGGTAAATGTCAACATTAATTTACCACTTATGGAAACAAGGGGGGATAAATGACAAGAGAACGGGGGAGCGGTATTACCCCTCCACGCGTTGTTGAGCTTTTGAAGAAGGAAGTTTCTGAAAAAAGCATCCTCGCGGTTTCGAATGCTACGGGACTTGGGCTTGCCGCTATTGGAAGGTATTTGAAAGGTGTCGGTGAGCCTACCACGGCCAGCCTTCAAAAATTAGCTGATTACTTCAAGGTGTCGGTGCCATGGTTGCGGGGGGAAATAGACATCCAGGACATTGCCCGTGTTCCTGGCGGATATATCATAAAGACTTCAAAAGGGGAGATAGAAATAGACAATGATTTGATCGTTAACGCTGGTATTGATTTTATTGTATCGATCTGGGGGAATGAAGACGAAGATTTAATGATGGACCGTTTTAGGTCTATTGCTCGATCTCTGAAGAAAAAATTTAATATCGGCGAATAGATCGGCAAAATCGGCGGAACACTCACTCCCCAAATATCTTTTCATTCATCGAAGCAACAACACCCCCCACATGCGTTTCTGAAAGGTGGCTGTACCGTTTGACCATGGATAAGGTCTTGTGCCCCAGGATCGCGGCAATATCCAATAGCGGGGCGCCATTCATTGCCAGATAGGACGCGGCGCTGTGTCGCAGATCATGGAATTTGAAATTGTCGATCTCGGCCTTCTTCAATGCGGTAAGCCAAGCGGTACGGATGGAAGCGGGGCCACGGTTCATGGCGAACGATCCAGGGAATACAAGATTGCTGCCACGAAGATTCTTTGCTTTCAGTTCTTGAAGCAGGGCCAGGGCTTTCCCTGCCAGGTGCACCACTCTTCTCTCTCCGTTTTTGGTATCATGCAGGGTGATCCGTTGATTGTCAAAGTTGACATCGTCCCAGGTTAGATTGATTGCTTCTCCATGCCTCATCCCTGTGCTCAGTGCCAATATGACAATGGTGTAGAGCAAAGGGTTTGCGCTCCCCTGGCAAGCGGCAAGCAGGCGCTCTCTTTCGTCGTCAGACAGGAAACGCACTCTCCCCTGCGGCTCGGTTTGTTTTCCGATTTTCTTCATAGGGTTGACGTCTATCCATCCCCATGCTGGACTGGCTGCAATTGTAAGACATCCCCCGAACGCGGCCAGGTAGCGGTTGACCGTGGCCTTGCTGCGGAGGCGTTGTGTCGTTACAATCTTGCCGCCCTCTTTGCGGGTGGTGAGGCGGGGCTCTTTAAGGAGCTGGTCTCGAATGCTGACGATCAAGGGCGTGGTGACATCCGAAAGGAGCCTGTCGCCGATTTGCTCTTTCCAGTAACGCAACCGGATAGTGGTGTTGAGGACATCTTTCTTCCCTGGCAGTTCGTCGGTAATGTATCGGTCGATCATTTCGGCCACGGTGTGGCGCTTGGCCTCAACCGTTTTAAAGTGCCGCCCGTCTCTGATCGCACTCTCTGTATCTTGCGCCCATTTCTTGGCGTCGGTCTTTCTGGCGAAGGTTGCAGATTGAGCGGGACACCCTTTTAGGCGAATTAGAACGCGATACTTGGTTCCGGCCTTGCCAACGATCTCTTGAATGTTTGCCATGGGTGCACCTCATCGGATGGATTAAACAACCATGATTACAAACTACAACAAACCGCCACTTCTGTCAACTGTCGGATTCTATATCCGATGATTGTATTATGTAATTATGCGTTTTTGCTGGTAAATAATTATTGCACTTGAAATAAAGTGCACTCTCGGTGCAGTTCGATTTCAAAATGATGTTTCTCGGGCCATAAAATCAGGAGGGGTTTTGATAATGCTCGATGGTTTTTTTAGGTGCTTGTGAATGTGAAGTGCACTGAATTTGCACTAAGACAAAAAAAAGCACTTACCGAATTAACGATAAGTGCTTGATTTTACTGGTGCCGGGACCAGGATTCGAACCAGGGACACTCGGATTTTCAGTCCGATGCTCTACCGACTGAGCTATCCCGGCAAAAAAAGTAGCTATCATATATTGAAATCTGGCCTGCTTGTCAACCTAATTTCACCAGCACACTTATTTCATAACCACCCGGGTGGCAGCCAAATGGTCGTGCCAAGCGCATTTTTCCCGGTCGATGATACTCCAGAAAAGCCCAAGCCCTAAGGGGATAATCGACAGGCCATAGCCGACAAAGCGCAGAAAGGCGAGGCCCGGTGTCACTTCCCCGCCGTCGGCCCGCATCACTTTGAGGCCCATGAACATTTTACCGAAGGTCTGCCCCGTCCAGCCGTGCAGGACCAAAAAATATACCGCGACAAACAAGGGGAAAGTGAGCAGGAACAGAAGAAGAGCGAAGAGGATGGAAGGAATCAAAACGAGCCAGCGGTGGGAATGCGTCCACAGAGCCACCGCCACCGCGCACAGGCAGCAGAAATAAAGAAGGTGGATCAGGAGAACATCGATAACCAGAGCCATGCCGCGGGCCAGGAAACCAGCGTATTGCGGCTGGGGAGAAGGTTCCCCATGCATGGTTGTGACGCCCCCCTTACTGATCATCGTTTTCCAAAATCAAGCCAAGATCTGCAATGTCGGCCACCGCGCTGGCCGGCTTTTTGGGTACACCGGCTAGGTCTGTGACATTTTCCTCATCTTCAAGGCTTAAATGCAGCTCCTCCGGCTGATCGCCAAGGGTAAGCTCAAAAAGATCGTGGTCTTCTCCCCTGTTCTCCGGTTGCGCTGGCGTTTCATCAAAATTCATCAGAGAGGAGAGGTCTACAATCTCTTCATCCTCGGCATTGGCCTGGGGCTCCGCCACCTCGTATTCCAGCTCGTCAAGAGGGCTCTCTTTCTCGTCAACCTTCAAAGTATCGTCGGAATCAAAGCCGGGAAACTCGATGCCCGAGAGCAAATCAGCTTCATCATTTGAGGGCAGAACCGGGGCCACAAGCACCTCTTCTTGCTCTTCTCCCAGGGACAGCACCGGCGCTTCTTCCTCTTCTTGTAACGGCACAAGGTCTGAAACATCGATATCTTCAAGACTAAAAGATGGCAGAGCCTGGTCTTCAAGGTAGTCCTCGTCCAACGGTGCCCCGGCGAAATCGAGCTCATCCTCGTCCGCTGGCCGAGAATCGACTTCCAACTCGTCCAAGTCAAGAGCCCCTTCTTCGTCTGCTGGCGGAGCACCGGCTTCCAACTCGTCCAAATCAAGGGCCCCTTCTTCGTCACGGAGAGCAGGGCCAGCCTCGGCAGTGTAGATTTCTTTTTTTCCAAGAATCGCACCAAGAAAAAATGGAGAGGCTGCTTTGCCCACCGTGCCTTGGAGCTGTTCAGCCACGGCCATTAAATCATTGCTGCACTTGCCGCAGAATTTTTGCCGGTCAAACGAGATGTAGCCGCATTTTGGGCAACGCATGGTGGATCTCCCTTCTTACAGTGGGCTCGGCGCTCAAGCCTCTGTCCCGCCAAGAAAAAAAGTATGGATAACACTACAACTTTATTATATATCTTCACAGATGGTCAAGACATTCTCCTGTATCCGTAGCAAAAAAGCAACCGTAGTTTGCCCGCCCAGAGAAAACCAGACATACGGTTTCTTGCAAAATACGGCGAATCGCGTTACCTTTCCCTGCCCCTGCATTTGCGTCAAACCCTTTTCTCAGAGGAGAGAAAAATGAGATATGTCTTCCCTTCGCGTTTTGTCGTGTGCCTATGCCTGCTGGGTCTTGCCGCAACAGGATGTTTTTACCGTGATCCTGTACGCCATCTTTCTTCGGATATTTGCCTGATTACACCCAACCTCAGCCAAAAGGAGGTGCTTGCCTATCTTGGTTCTCCGGATCAAAAACAAAAAGGGGAGCAGGGCGAGATTTGGGTCTACAATGAGGTGAAAAAAAGCTTCCTGCGGAAGACCCCCTTTGTCGGAGAAAAACTCGGCTCGGAAAATTATGATGTGGTGACCATAACTTTTGTCGGGGACACGGTTTCCACCTGCCTCTACCGCGCCTATAACGAAGAAGAACTCAAGAAAAACGGCGTTGCCATCAGTGGGCCGCGTGCGGATTAACAAATACGAGAAATTCCGGACCCGCATGGTGGAGGAGCAACTGCTCCCACGTGGCATTGAAGATCAGGCGGTCCTCCACGCCATGGCGGCGGTTCCCCGCCATCTTTTTGTCGCCGATGCCCTGCACGCCCAGGCCTATGGCGACTTTCCCCTGCCCATCGGCCATGGCCAGACCATCTCCCAGCCCTATGTGGTGGCCCTCATGACCCAGTTGCTTCAGCTCACCGGGCAGGAGAAAGTCCTTGAGATCGGCACCGGTTGCGGTTACCAGTCCGCCATTCTCGCCGCGCTCTGCGAGCGGGTCTACACGGTTGAACGGCTTAAGCCTCTCCTGGCTCGCGCCAGACGGACCTTTGATCAGCTCCAGATTTACAACATCATGAGCAAGATTGCGGACGGCACCGAAGGCTGGCCGGATAATGCTCCCTTTGAGGCGATCATTGTCACCGCCGCCGGACCGCAGATTCCGCAGCCGCTGGTGGACCAGTTGGCGGACCCAGGCGTCATGGTTCTGCCGGTGGGGGATCTGGAAGGCCAGACCCTCATGCGCGTCAGAAAAGAAGGAGGGGTGGTGACAACCACCGCAGTGGAAAGCGTCTGCTTTGTCAAACTGGTGGGCACCCACGGTTGGAAAGCGGCCTGAACCGGTGCGGGTTGTGTCTTAAACAACTGCAAGCCGCAAACCCGTTTCGCCCCTATTCTGCCTCCTCTCTTTCACTCCCCCGCCCTTACCCGTTTGGCCAGGCGTCGGACCTCATCCAGGGTTTCCGCCAGATCAAAGGAAAGCAGCCGTCTGTCCTGCATGACCACCCTACCCTCGATGAGTACGGTGGCCGCATCGCTGCCCCTTCCCGCGTAGACAAGGGTATCCGGATTATGAAAAGGTGTCAGGTGGGGCTGCCTGCCATCAATGATGATGCAGTCTGCCCGCAGGCCCACGGCAAGGCGGCCAATCTGCCGGGCCAGGCCGAGAACCCCGGCACCCGCCTCCGTGGCCATGCCCAGCAAAGCCGCGGCAGGCAAGCAAGTTGGCGCATGGGCGGCAACTTTGTGCAGCCTGGCGCAACTTCCCATTTCCTGAAAAAGATCCAGATCGTTATTGCTGGCACAGCCATCCGTGCCTAAGCCCACCGAGACCCCGGCTGTGAGCAATTCCGCCACGGGAGCTACACCCGAGCCGAGTTTCATGTTGCTCTCCGGGCAGGTTACCACCTTGGTTCCGGTCTCCCGCAGCAACCCTATATCCCCCTCTTCCAGCCAAACACAATGCACGCAGACCGTATTTTCATCCAGCAGTCCAAGTCTGTGGAGCAACCCCACCGGGGTACAGTTATATTGCTCCTTTATTTGCGTTGTCTCTTCCCTGGTTTCGGCCACATGGATGAAAAAAAGGCTTCCGGCCTCGCGGGCCAAGGCCTTGGCCCGTTGCAAGGTCTCCGGGGAGCAGGTGTACGGGGAATGGCAAAACAGAGCCGGAAGGAGCAGGGAATTTTTCCCCTGCCAGGTGGAAAGAAACTCCGCAGCTGCCGTAATATTTTGCTTTGGGTCCGGCACGCCAGGCGCCGGAAAATCAATGATGCCTTGCGCCGCCACCGCACGCATGCCTGCTTCACAAAAAGCCCTTGCTGCCGCATCCTCATGAAAATAGGCGTCCGCCACAGTGGTGGTGCCGCCCATAATCATCTCGGCTGCGGCAAGCTTGCTGCACCAATACACCATCTCCGCATCCACCAGCCGCGCCTCGGTCGGGAAAACATACTCATTAAGCCAAGTCATAAGCGACAGGTCATCGGCCAGCCCCCTGAACAGGGTCATGGCCCCATGGCTGTGACAGTTGATCAGACCGGGCATGACCAGATTGCCCCCGGCGTCAATGATCCGATCCGCCCCGGGTCGCACGGGCAGGTCGGCCATTTTGCCAATCCCGACAAGGGCCCCATTCGCCACAGCCAAATATGCCGCCTTCTGCAAGTGTCCATCTACGGGATTGGCTAAAAGCGTGGCATTTATTATGAGCAGATCATGGTTCAACACGGAGATGAGCCCTCGCAATGGTCAAAATGTAAGGAGAAGAATTCGAAGGCGCAGGGGCGAGGAAAAGAGAGATAAGCGAAGAGATTTTGGCCCAGGGGATCAGGCGAGGAGTCTCTCTGAGTTGTTTCAGTTTGGGTAAAAACGTTACTATAATCGGTTGAATCTTATCCTCCGCTTCATTTCCGGAGAGCAACCGAGTTTTCCTCAGGACACAGACCAGTCAACTCCACGCCGCAATGTGTGGAGTTGACTGGTCTGTCGAAAAAATTTCAAGTCGCCAAGCGAAGACCTGTTCCCAAAATTCCTGCTTGAGCAGCTCCTCGCCAATCTGCCTGCAAGAGGTGATCTCCCTCCTACTCGGCTTTCTGCCTTCTTGAATTCTCATACAGGGCGTGGAAATTAATCGGCTCCATCAGAAAAGGGATAAACCCGCCATCAACGGAAACCTGACTAATTATCTGTCGCGTGAATGGAAAGAGCAACGCCGCGCACTCCACCGACAATACCGCCGGCAGATGCTCCTCCGGGATATTTTTCAGCAAAAATACCCCGGCATGCTCAATCTCGATGATGAAAAGCGTTTTCTCGGTCTGACTATTGGTCACTTTGGCGGTAATAGCCAGGGTGACCTCATAATGGTCTTCCGTCTCCAACTTCCGGTGCTTCAAACCCAGATTCACATCAACCTTGGGTTCGCCTTTAACAAGAAAAACATCCGGCGCCTCGGGATTTTCAAACGATAGGTCCTTGAGGTACATCTTCTGCAACCGAAAAACAGGGGGCTGCGGCGCCTGGGCGCCCTCGTTATTCTCTTCCGTCATGATTCGCAATTCCTTGTCTGATTCTGAGTTTCTGTATGGCAAAGGCCACGTTTCAACCTGCTTTAAGTACCCAACTCCATTCTTTATAATGAAATATGCCGAAACTTCAACGGGTCTTTTACAATTTAGGAGCCGTCACAAAATAACTTGTCCAATTCTGGTCATTCCTTTACGGCTCCCTATGCCGTTTTGACCATACGAAATGACCAACATTTTTAACAACGGCTTCCTCCGAATCACACGGAACTTCATCCCCTCGGCGCGATTCGGATGCTCACGCCACGGCCTACCCCCGTCCGGCCAGAATCTTCTTGAGAAATTGTCCGGTGTACGATTCCTCGATGCGGGCCACCTCCTCGGGGGTGCCCTGGGCAACAATAGCGCCGCCCTGATCCCCACCTTCCGGGCCGAGATCAATGAGATGATCGGCGGTTTTGATCACATCGAGATTGTGTTCGATGATAACCACGGTATTGCCGCTCTCCACCAGCCGATTCAGCACATGGAGGAGATGCTGAATATCGGCAGGATGGAGTCCGGTGGTCGGCTCATCCATGATGTACAGGGTTCTGCCGGTGCTTCTTTTGCTCAGCTCCTTGGCCAGCTTTATCCGCTGCGCCTCGCCGCCGGACAGGGTCACCGAGGACTGGCCCAGGGCAAGATAGGACAGCCCCACCTCCAACAAGGTTTGCAGCTTGCCCTTGATCTGAGGAACCTTACCGAAAAAATCCAGGGCCTCCTCCACATTCATGGCCAGGATCTCGGCGATATTCTTGCCCCGATAGGCAATATCCAGGGTGTCGGGGTTGTAGCGTTTGCCGCCGCAGGCCTCGCAGGTCACATAAATGTCCGGCAAAAAATGCATGGCGATCTTGATCACACCCTCGCCCTCGCAGGCCTCGCACCGGCCGCCCTTTAGGTTAAAGCTGAAGCGGCCCGGCTGATAGCCCCTGGCCCGCGCCTCGGGCAACCGGGCCAGGAGTTCGCGCACCGGGGTGAGCAATCCGGTATAGGTGGCGGGATTGGAGCGGGGTGTGCGGCCAATGGGGCTCTGGTCGATATCTATCACCTTGTCGATTTGCTCCAGTCCCTCAAAGGCGCTGCCTTTGCCGGATTGCCCCTGTGGGTGCGCGAGAAAATTGATTGCCCCCTTGAACAGAGTCTCGATCACCAGCGAACTTTTACCCGAGCCGGAAACCCCGGTGACGCAGGTCATCAGACCAAGGGGGATGCGGACATCAATCCCTTGCAGGTTGTTGGCCGTAGCCTGTCGGATGGTGAGCCAGGCCTTTTTCGAACCGGGCCGCCGCCGTTTTTTGGGAATCGGGATGGACAAGCGCCCGGAGAGATAGCCGCCGGTAATGGATGCTTCGTGGCGCAACAGCCCCGCCACCTTGCCGTTGTACACCACCTCCCCACCGTGTACCCCGGCGCCCGGCCCCATGTCCAGCACATGATCCGCCGCCCGGATGGTATCCTCGTCGTGCTCCACCACCAGCACGGTATTGCCCAAGTCCCGCAGCCGGGTCAGGGTGTTGATCAGCCGGGCATTGTCCCGCTGGTGCAGGCCGATGCTCGGCTCATCGAGAATGTACAAAACCCCGGCCAGTCGCGAGCCGATCTGGGAGGCCAGTCGAATCCGCTGGGCCTCGCCGCCGGAAAGGGTTGCCGCCTTGCGAGCCAGCGAGATGTAGCCCAAGCCCACATCGTGCAAAAAGGTGAGCCGGTCGATAATCTCTTTCAGTATCCGCTCGGCAATGAACAGCTCCTGAGGTGTCCAGGCAAGGGAAGGCAGGATTTCCAGAAGCCCACCGATACTCTGGCTGGTCAACCCGTGGATATTCCACTCTCCGATCCGGACGGCCAGGGCCTCAGGCCTGAGCCGCGCCCCATGACAGGCCGGACAGTCCTGTTCGTTCATGTACTGTTCCAGATCTTCCCGCACCGAGCCGGAGCCGGTCTCCAGATACCGCCGGGCCAGTTGCGGAAGGATTCCACCGAAGGGCTTTCGGTGGGTGTGGAGCCGCCGAAAACGCACATAGTCAAAGACAACATCCTCGAACCCGCTCCCGTGCAGAATAACCTCCCTGGCCCGCTCAGGCAGTTCGACAAACGGGGTATCCAGAGAAAAACCATACTGCAGGGCAAGCCCTGTCATGAGTTCTTGGGTATAGGTGGAGGGCGAATTGGACTGCCAGGGGAGGATGGCGCCCTGGTTGAGGCTGAGGCGCGGATTCGGCACCACCAGGTCAGGATCGAAAAACTGTTTCACCCCCAGGCCGCCGCATTCCGGGCAGGCACCCTTGGGATTGTTGAAGGAAAACAGCTGGGTGGTCAGTTCCGGCAGGCTCTTGCCGCAACGGACACAGGCGGCATGCTCGCTGTACAGAATCTCCTTGCCGGATTCCACCAGCTGCACCAGCAAAAAGCCAAGGCCGAGTTGCACGGTGGTGGCCACGGAATCGGACAACCGCCTGGCAATTGAGGGCTTAATCACCAGTCGGTCCACCACCGCCTGGATGGTGTGGCGCTTATTTTTTTCCAGGACGATCTCCTCACCCAGATCGCGGATCTCCCCATCGATCCGGGCCCGGACATACCCCTCGCGGCGGAGTTTCTGCAACACCGCCTGATGCTCCCCCTTTTTTCCATCCAGCAACGGAGCCAACAGGACGATCTTCGTCCCCTCTTCAAGGGCAAGCAGGCTTGCCGCCATATCCTGCATGGACTGGGGCCGAATCTCCTCACCGCACTCCGGGCAAAAAGGTCTGCCCACCCTGGCAAAGAGCAACCGCAGGTGATCATAGATCTCGGTGATGGTTCCCACCGTGGACCGCGGGTTCCGGCTGGTGGTCCGCTGCTCGATGGACACCGCCGGAGACAATCCCTCCAGCGAATCCACCTCGGGCTTTTCCATCTGCCCCAAAAATTGGCGGGCATAGGTGGACAGCGATTCCACATAGCGGCGCTGCCCCTCGGCATAGAGGGTGTCAAAGGCCAGAGAGGATTTCCCCGAACCGCTCAGTCCGGTGAAAACCACCAACCGATTGCGGGGCAGATCCACGCTGATATTTTTCAGGTTGTGCATCCGCGCCCCACGGATGCTGATGTATTTTGGTTCCATGGTACACCAATAAGCAGTTCACAACGAAATTGCTACTTTCTGAACGCCGTAATAACTCACTGTAAGCATCATCACTTGCGAAAGCGCACCTCGCCCTATCCCTTTCTCTCCATTCGCGCGGCAAAAAAACCGTCCAATCCCTGCTCGGGGGTGGTTTTCAAAAAACCCTTCTCATCACAGAGCCCCCTGGCCGCTTCAGGCAGATACTCCTGCGCCGGGGTAATTGAAAACTCAGGATGTTCGTGGATAAATGCAGTAACAACCTCATCATTTTCCTTTGGATCAATGCTACAGGTCGCATAGACGAGTACCCCTCCTTGCCCCACAATCCCTGCGGCTGCTGCCAACAACCCCATTTGCTTCACCTGATAGCCTTGCAATGTCGTCAGTGATCGCTGCCAGCGGATATCAGGCTGCCGTCGGATAACGCCCAAACCAGAGCAGGGCGCATCAACGAGAACGCCCACAAAGGACTCTTGGCGCTGCCCTGCAAACTCCTGGAGAGTTCCTCCGTGAATTTCTATCTCCGGCCCACCAAGGCGCTGCAAATTGCCTTTGAGCAGGGCCTGACGTTTCAGGCTTGGCTCTACCGCTATCACCCTACCGCCTTCCGGCAGCAGCTGCGCCAAATGCAGCGTCTTGCCGCCAAGCCCGGCACAACCGTCAAGGTATCTGGCGCTGGCAAACGGAGCCAGCAATTGCGTGACCATCTGGGCCGCCTCATCCTGCACCGCAAAAAGTCCTTCGTCATAGCCGGGCAGGGCGGCAACAGGACCCTGAAAATTATTGATCCGCACCGCCTCTTGGGCAAAAAAACCGCGTTCGCAGTCAAGCCCATTTTCCCGCAGGAGGGTTATAAACTTGTTCGTGGAAATGCGGCGGCTGTTTACCCGCACCACCAAGGGCGGCAGGGTATTGTTTATCCAACAGATTTGCCTGGTCCGTTCCGGGCCGAACAGCGCTTCCCAACGCGCCACCAGCCAAGCCGGATGGCTCAGCACCGCCGCCGCCTCATCGGGCACGGGCAGGGATGCCCTCTGTCGGACCATGGCCCGAAGCACCCCATTGACAAAACCGGTAAGCCATTTCGGCTGCCGAGCAAGCTTTAAGGCCTGGACTGTTTCATTAATAGCGGCAGATTCCGGGACCCGATCCAGAAAAACAAGCTGAAACAGGCCAACCCGTAAGGCCGCTACGGTGAGAGGCTTCATTGTTCGCAGGGGGTGGCTGGAAAATTGCTGAATGACTGCATCAAGATATCCTTGCCAGCGGACAACCCCAAAAACCAGGGCCATGACAAGTTGCTTGTCGCGCGGATCTTCCAGGGCAACTCCGGACACCATGGTTTCCAGCACCTGATCCAACGGCTCCTGCGATTTCTCCCAGGCAAGAAGCGTATCCATGGCTATCCCACGAGAATTTTTCATGAAATCGGTTTCACATGCTTCATCTTTATCCCTGTGCCTTTGGGTTAATCATGTTCAAGCCTATCACCGAGGCAAAACGGCCGGTAATTCGGTCACGGCGATAGGAAAAATAATCCCCATCGCAAACCGTGCAGTGCCCGGCGATCTCGAGATGTTCACTCCGCACCCCACTATCGCGAAGCTGATCCCGACTGATGGCCCAAAAATCAAAATGATTGGGCCTTGTTTGATAGCGATGAAACGCCGCCGGCAGTTCGTGTTGATAGTTGACAAACTCCCCGCAGCATGGCCCCAGGGATGGGCTGATGGCGGCAAACAGACTGGCTGACCTTGTGCCGTAGGCTGCGGTCATGGCGGCTACGGTCTTGGCGATGATATTCTGCACGCTGCCTCGCCAGCCGGAATGGATATTGGCCACGGCCCCGTGCTCAGGATCATAGAGCATGACCGCCTGACAATCGGCCTGCTGGATCATCAGACCGACCTCGCAAATGTTTGTCATAAGGGCGTCATGGCCCGCATACTCCATATCGGCATTCGGCATCCAATCCAGATTCAGAATACTGTCCCCATGCACCTGCTTGGCCGAAACCAGCCGCACCAAACCAAGCTGTTCCTTGATCAACCCTCTGTTGCGTAAAACCAGCGCCTCGTCATCGCCAACATGCAGACCGACATTGCGCGAATGATACGGGGCTTCGCTCGCGCCGCCGTGCCGCGAGAAAGTTGCGCTGGAAACAGCTGGGAGATGAGAGAAAAAAATCACCGTGAGGGGCTATAATGGCAGGAAAATTCTATTGGTTGTTCTCGATACGCCGGACCGGGGAGCAGTGTGGCGAGCGTGATTTCCAGGGCTGTTTCCAAGCGGATCACACGTCCGGCCAGACTTTCTATTTTGGTCTTTTGAGCCACGACGGTGCCAGCCAGCCGCGCCACTTTGTCGTTCATCATAATAGTGGTAAGCGCATCCCACATTTTTTCCGTAACACCCATGACTATCCTCGACTGGTCGATCCATGGCGGCAATCCGCTGATTGGCTGCCTCAATAAACTCCAAGGCATTATCAATGGCCTACCTTGTTTTTTGGGCAAGATCCATCTTTTCTTCTCTCGGTACCAAGACGGGTATTCTTGCGATTGCAGTTGCCTCTGTGCCTCCTTGCCATATGACCATGCGCAGCACATGATCTCTATAAGCTTGCACCGATATTTTCGCAATCACAAAAAAAAGAGGGAAAGGCTTACGCCCTTCCCTCTTCAGTTATTACAGAAACAACAGGTACGACACAAACGATTTAGAACGCAGCCTCAAAGGTCAGGTAAACCTGATCAGCGCTCTCAACCGGCGGAGCCAGCTGGAAGGAGGACCCTGCATCTTCCATCTTGACCGGCGCCATGTTCCAGTCGCCGGAGCCAGTGTAGTTGTAGTCATAGTGCTGATATCCCAGACGCATAAAGGCCTTGCCGTACTTGGACACAGCCTCACCACCCGGAATATCATAGATGCCGTACACCTCGTACACATTACCACGGGCGGCCAGCTTAGAGGCATAGAGATCATCATGCCCAGGGGTCATGCCGACCCAGTACTTGGAACCGTGGTTGTACTCGGCGCCAACCTTAAGGAGAGTATCGGGAATATCGTACCGTGCACCTACATGCACCATATAACCATTCTCGTTGTCAGTGTTGCGCGGCTCAAAACCAAACATTGATGCGGCAGTATTGAGCATACCCACATCATTCGGATCGGTACGGCTCCAGCCCAGCATACCAAAGTAGTTCACGCCCGCAAACTTATCCTGATACACGCCGGAGGTGTGCAGCATGTTGCCGATATTCTTCCGACCACCCATGGCCCAGCCATAAAACTCATCGGTCATGGAATCACTGAACGAAGGATAGTTCATGAGATCCATGGCAATAAAGGACTGCACATAGGCAAACCGGCTGCCTTTTTTGTAAATATCCCAGCTTACCCCGGCAAAATCGGTATCGTTGATACCTTGATTAACGCCGGTATCTGTCTGGTTCACGCCGGACTCAAAGCCACGGCCCCAGCAGAAACGGACCCGACCAGGGGCATCCGGCATGCCAAAGAGGTTGTTGTAGGCATAGCCAAGGGAAATACCATCAAAGGGATAATCCATGACGGCAGTGGGGGTTGCCATCCGCTCGTCCATGTTCATGCGCAGATGATTAGGCGGACCATCGGTGGTCGGCCTACGGCCGATAGAGAACCAGACCGGCACGCCGGCGATGTTGTTCCAGTTGACAAAAGCGCGGTCAACGCGAAGAATGTTGTCGTTGGGCTGACGGGTTGCATTACCATCCCAAAGCGCAGCACCACCCATCTCGGGAGCGCCGGAGGGGTTATCCTCATGGCCCCAGGTCTTGTACATGGCCAAGCGAGCCTTGAACTCCACATCCTCCAGAGCCTTGGCCCGCATGTCCAAACGGAACCGGTTGGTGAAGGTCGAGTTGTTCTTGTAAGTGCCTTCAGGCATCGGCCCTACCGGAGCCATGGGATTATTAAAGCTCTTGTTAAACAGTGAGTTGTAAGCTGTGCCGCCCATGCCGCCGTATATATCCCCGGGAACAATCATCGGCATATAGGCCGTGGTGTCGGCCTTGTAGTAATCGCCCCGAGCGCGGAAGTCACCGGAGAGCTGGATGCGGGAAGCAAGATCCCACTTTTCAGATTTTGCATCAAAGGCCTCGAACTTCTGGTCCTGCGAGGACTTGATGTCCGCCATCTGCGCCTTCAGGCTGTTAAGCTGCTTGGTCAGGGCATCAACCTGTGCCTGTACGTCAGCGGTGCCGGCAGCGCCGCCCGCTCCCGCAGAAGCCAAGGCAGGAAGAGCCAAAAGACCGGCCAGTGCCAATGTAGAAATTTTTTTCACCATCCCACTTTCTCCTTAAGAAAATATTTGGTAATTCGGGGCGGTTGAATCCACCCCCTCCCTCTCGGTGGCATGCGACGTCCACATGCCCCCATAGTTCATGCTTCCCCCTCAAGGAGGCAGGAAGCAAGATCGCGAACTGTATTTCAACTGCCTGCCTACAGCCTGTTCCGCTATTCCGCAGAAAGCCGGAGGTCCTCTAGCGGAGTGAGACTCCAATCCAGAATGCCAGCTAGTAATTACACCGCACCCTGGCCTTCGCCGAAGTATACGACAACTCCCTAAAAAATATAAAGATTTGTACTTTGTTACCGCAGTATGACACCATTGTCAAAATAAAAATGTATAAAATATGAATAGCCCTTCAGGAAAAAGACGAGAGCTGTCAACCAACCGCCGCTTAATGTGCATTTGTGCGGACATCCATTGGCATTACGACGGGTAGGCGTTGCCTTGTTTGTCGAGGTATCAAATCCCCCTGTTGCTCCCATTTTTCCCGCACGGGGAAAGGAGTTGCCACAACCGCATTTTCCCCGGCGAAGCAAATTGTCCGACAATTGATCCGGGTATCGTATTTCAAATTTATGTCGCAGTTCGGAACAGGGGGACTATTCCCAGACATGCAGCCAACAAACGTCCGACATGCGCCGCACACTTCCCCTTCCGTCACCTATCTCCCCTGTTGTTCGTAAAAAAATCTTGCCAGCCCTGCTTGCTATGTATTAAAGGATGAGGGCATTTATATGTTGCCCTTCGCCAAACTCACGCGAACGGCTTATGCCTGATCCTCCGCTCACCCCGAACTTATAGAAGGGTGAATCAGCCCCCAAATGCCTTTTGCCAAGGAACGCACATGTATTTTCAGGATATCATTCTCGAACTCAGCAGATTCTGGGCAGAGCAGGGTTGCGCGCTGCAACAGCCTTATGACATGGAAGTGGGAGCCGGCACCTTCCATCCGGCGACCCTGTTGCGAGCCTTAGGTCCCGAGCCTTGGAAGGTTGCCTATGTCCAACCCTCGCGGCGGCCAACCGATGGCCGTTACGGCGAAAACCCCAATCGCCTCCAGCATTATTACCAGTTCCAGGTGATGATCAAACCCTCTCCCCCAAACATCCAAGATCTCTATATCGAGAGCCTCACCCGCTTCGGGCTTGACCCGCTGGAACACGACATCCGCTTTGTCGAGGATGACTGGGAATCCCCAACCCTGGGCGCATCGGGCCTGGGCTGGGAGGTATGGCTGGACGGGATGGAGATTACCCAGTTCACCTACTTCCAGCAGGCGGGCAGCCTGGAGCTGCACCCAATCACGGTGGAAGTGACCTACGGCCTGGAACGCATCGCCATGTATCTGCAAGGGGTGGACAGCGTCTACGATATCGCCTGGAACTCCGAGGTCTCTTACGGCAACATCTTTCACCAGGCCGAGGTGGAGTTTTCCACCTTCAATTTCGAGCAGGCAAATGTAACGGCCCTGCTCTCGTTTTTCGACACCTTTGAGTCCGAGGCCCATCGTTTGCTGGAATTGGAACTGATCCTACCGGCCTACGACTACTGCCTCAAATGTTCGCACACTTTCAATCTGCTGGACGCAAGAAAAGCCATCAGCGTGGCGGAACGGACCCGTTATATCGGCAGAATCAGAAATATCGCCAGAAAAGTTGCGGAAAAATTTGTGGCCCAACGGGAGAAAATGGGATATCCATTGCTGAAGACAAGGGGCTGAATACATTTTGATTCGTCATATGGATTTCTTTACGTCCGAAGAGCTCCGAGGACAAAGATTGGCCATCCGCCAACACATGTAAAATAAGACGGATATGGAAATGGAATTTTTTTCGCTCGCCAAGAGCCTGCTTTTCGTTGTTTTCTCCTTGCTGTTTCTGGTGATTTCCTGGAAACCGTTGCACAATCCGAGATGCCACGGTTTTTACCGTTTTTTTGCCTTCGAGGAGATTCTTTTCCTAACGCTGCAAAACCACCCTTTCTGGTTTGACGACTGGTATGCTCCGCACCAGATCATCTCCTGGCTGCTGCTGTCGATTTCCATTTTGTTTGTCGCCCAAGGGCTCCACATGCTCAAGACGGCGGGAGGGTCAAAGACCCGAGAGGCTGCGCCAGAAAATTTTGCGTTCGAAAACACGGTCACACTCGTTACTACGGGGATCTACCGCTACATCCGACATCCCATGTACAGCTCGCTCCTGTTCCTGGCTTGGGGGGCATTTATCAAACATTTCAGCCTGACGGGGCTCGGCTTGATCACCACGACGACCGTTTTTCTGGTTATCGCTGGTTTCATCGAAGAAAAAGAAAATATCGCCTTTTTCGGCCCCACGTATCTCGAATATCGCAAAACGACCAAGATGTTCCTGCCTTTCGTGATCTAGAGGCTCGGCCCAGGAAACCACACCCATGCTGTTTTTTATTTATATTTTACGATAGTCACCTCACTACGGATTGCAGAACTCTGCACTTTCCCCTTCAATTTCCGGCTATTCCCGAGACAACCACCCCCCCAAGCTTTACATGTTTCGATCAGCCAATCCCTTTCTGGATACCTCTTCCGGCAAAAGCGCCCACCTTTCCGGTGATTCCAGCCGGCAACAAGAGAGAGTCGCTGCGTGTGTATTTTTATTCTGCCACAGTGTCGCAAGGTGCCTAGCAGAACCTCTACTCCACCAAATTGTCGCAGTATCAGTTTCTTAACAGAAGCGCCTCCGACAGGAGGCCCATGCTGAGCGCAACTACAAAAAAAGCCCTGCCGGATTTCCGGCAGGGCTTGATGTAAACAAGAACCAACTAAGACGTTATGCAAAACGCCTATAAGCAGATTAGAAGGTCATGGTCAACGAGTGGGTCAAGATGTAGATATTCTTGGTGATATCAGGAGAATTCCCTGCACCGTTGAAAAAATCTCCGGTATCGAGGTAGCCGAAATGGGCCTCGTAGGTCAGATTGTCGAGCAGCTTGTAAGCGGCACCAACATTATACTCCCAGCCATATGCGTCATCCTGACCAGCAGCCTGAACCTCGTCCGCCTTGGCCCAGCCAATGGCACCGTGCAGACGCAACTGGTTGGAAACCGCATAGTCCGCAGCGGCAACCACAGCATGTACACCAGCTGTGCTCAAGCCACCGGTGTGACCGCTGAAGATGTCGTTGTTCAACATACCGGTATGACGACCGGTAAGAATGTACAGGGGCTCAAACATGTCGCCGGTGCCAGAGGTAGCAAGGGCGTTCTCGAGGTCACCGCCATTGGCAGCAGTAGCGCCCATATCCTGACCCTGAGCATAGAAATACATAAGGCTGGGAGTAAGGCCACTGATATTGGCACCGACCTGCATCATGCCTGCCCATGAATCATAATCGCGGTCAAGGGTGGCTGCCGCGTCATAATCCTTGCTGCCGAAGTAATGGGTCAACTCAGCATTTGCAAAAAACATGTCCATCTTGTACTTGCCGTAGACGGTGACGTTCTGCTTCACGTCATTCACGGTGCTGTCGGTCATATTGTTGGCAAAAGCATACTCCATGCCGGAATCCAAGCTGTCGGTCTTGTAGTACACACGGGCTACATATTTGGTGCTGTCAGCATCGCTCTGAAAGGTAGCTTCATTACTTGGAGAAGCTATACCCCGTTGGTCCGTGCTCTTCTGCATGTAGAACAGGGTGGTCACTGGGCCACCTGCCAAGAAGGAAGGCCACAACATAACCCGGTCAGCGCGGAGGTCGGCGTCCATGAAGTCCGTGCCATAAGGACCGGCCGGGACACGACCAAAACGCATTTTGCCGATGGGAGATGCATAGTCCATGTACAACTGATGGATGTACACATCATTGGTGCCGGAAAGCCCTTCCGTATCACCACCTGCCTGACCACCCCAGAAGGTGTCGTCTGCCAAACGGATAACAGAACTCATAGAAATCTTGTCGTTGACCTTCATGGTAGGCTTGATCTCGAAAGTGTGCAGCCAGTACGCATCAGTCGGATTGTTTTCGTTTGTAGCCTCGGTGAGATCAAGACCGGTACCACGTGCAGAAGAAATATATGCACCCTCAACCAGATACTTGCCGCTCATCTTGAACTCAACGGCGGAAGCAGTGGAGGCCAGTCCCGCGACCAGGCCCAGTGCTGCAACTGTGGATAAAACTTTTTTCATTTCTTATCTCCTTAATGATAAGCGTTAATAAAAAAAAGAACTTAACCTCCTTAGAGCAAATTAAGAGAGGGGATGTCAAGTTTTTTTTACTGCGGTGTAATTTTTTTTACCGGCTGAAAGAGACGCTGTCATTCCATTTCAAAATTAAGTATCACCTTCGCCTATGCCCTCCTATTTAAGGCTAGCGCTTAACAATCCTTTTGGCAGATCAGTTGCGCCATGGATTGGTATGGGAATTGACCGGCGTCCTTCGCAAACCATGATATGGTGACTGCCTGAAATACGATCAAGACACCAGCCATGTTCTTCCAAGAGTTTTCTAATTGCCTACCTGTCATATTTTTTTTGACATACACCATATATGCTGTGTGCCGAGATGGAAAGAGATGTCCACCTTTCCGCCGGCAACTCTTCACGATGCAAATCAATCCACACGGCACCATGCGCAACTACCATGGTGAGTTCAATACCCCGCAGCAGATGCAACACCAAGCCACTCGGTAAGAGTCCCCAAGACGACTACCGCGTTCCCGGTCAGGGGACCGAGATAGTATACTGTCCCGTTTGCTGTGACTATATAGGCATTGGTGCCGGTGTAGTAACGGTAATAGAATCCGGACACCGTAGCTGAAACAGGCGAAGCCGGGGCCAGGATTTGGGGATATGCTGCTTCAAGATAGTTGAAAAGCCGGTCCGAATCGCTTGCCTGCGAAGCAGACGGCAGCACGGTTATGGAGTTGACCATCACGAGGTTTTCTTGTCGTATCACCCCGGAAGTTGGAATATTGGTCAGCGGCAGGGTGGTAAATACGCTGCCGGCGTTGGCCACGGGTAGAGCAGCGATTGCGTCGACTACAGACATCCCTGCGCCGGTCACTTGACCAAATACCGTGAAACCTCCATTCTGGGTATCCAGATTCGCAGCGTTGTCCGCCAGATTGACAAACCACTCGTTGGTGGCACTATTCGGGTCCCCGGCTCTCTTGGCCATGGCAATCGTGCCACGCACATTGGAACGGCTGGCGCTGAACTCATTCGCCACTGCCGGGCCGGCCTGAACTACATGGATGTCATTGGTCGTATTGTTCCAGGTATACCCGCCTCCCTGGATGATGAAGCCAGGCACACTTCGATGAAAAAAAGAGTTGTTGTACGCCCCGCCTCGCACATAGCTCAAAAAGTTGGCTACAGCCAGAGGAGCCTCAGTATCAAATAGCCTTATATCAACAACCCCCTGCGAGGTTTGCAGCCGCACCATGGTTGCCTGGCTATCAACAGGTAAAGCGAGCAGCGCAAAGACCGCCAGGCATATCAGAGCCCCAGTAGTAACCAGTTTCAAAAAACAACGTTTTATCAGTGTGTTCATTCCAGCCTCACCTGCCTCACAAGTTATAGTCAAAGCGCGGATTCAACATTGCAGCACAACATTCGTAATCGTGCAGTATAGCGCATCATCTTACCAAAACAACACTTCTATTGAGCCTCACCCGGAACTGCTCCGGGGGGGGGCCAAATTGCCCAGCGATGAGTGTGGGCGAAACCCGCTGTAATCTCTTCGCCAAGCTTCAACTTTTTTATTGGCGTCGTCAACTGATAAAAACCTGCCAAAAAAATCTTCACATTGGCACAATATTTGCTTTTAAATTTATCACGATGCGCCGGCGGAAAAAATTGCCGCGTTTCGCTTCCTGGACCCAGTTCAGTCATCTTTATTTGCCAGGTCAGACAAAAGGAGGATCTTTCATGAGCGCAATACAAACCATAGCCAGGGCTTCCAGTTCAACATCCGTCACAAAGACACAGGTGCCGGCAAATAAGCTCTCCTCTGTATCCTTTGCCCAACAACTTGCCCGGACAGCCTCTACCGAGATCGGTGAATTATCCGACCCTGCATCGTCAGATTTTATTTCCGGCAGAATTGGCCTTGATCTACTGGATCAGACAGGCAGAATCAAGTCGGTCAGTTATTATGATGAAACGGGGAATAAACTGACCACTTCCGTTTTCAGGGCACCGAACATTCTCCGCATGGCTGAAAAATTCGGCATCAACCTTGACGACCTACGCGGCCTCGCCTCGCAGCTTGATACCGCCGGCATCAAATATAAACCATATGAGCAATTCCAAGGCACCGGCTCCGATGCCGGCATTGACCTGGTTGACCTAGCAAACGGCGGGATTGGCACCGCTTACAACTGGACCATACCAGACCCATTGGTCAGCATGAAGGGGGAGTATGCCTTGAAGCAAAACACCGAGGAGATGGCGCTTGCAGCGCGCCTCGGCTTGACAGCAAACCGGGCGCTTACAACAACGGGCGAAGAATCCGCCGCCAAAACACAGACACCGTCAAATGATGCCATCCCGGGGGCTGTTGTCCAACAACTTGACCTGACAAACTCCACCGAAATAAGCGAATTATCCGACCCTGCATCGTCAGATTTTATTTCCGGCAGAATTGGCCTTGATCTACTGGATCAGACAGGCAGAATCAAGTCGGTCAGTTATTATGAT
>JBAZCG010000055.1:0-8343 GCA_041671085.1 Desulfurivibrionaceae bacterium
CGGCCGCCGCTATCCCTATGTGGTAGTCGGGATCATTGAAAAACAAAGCAAGGCCGGCAACTACGGGCACTGGGCAATGGCCCGGGGCAACGTGATCCGCAAGATTTCCTCCATGATCTATCAGACGATGAAGACCACCTACAATCTGCTCTGACGGGTCCATCCGGCAAACAAAAGCTGATTTTTTAAGACCCCTTGTGTTGCAGCTTTTTTTGTGCTTGGATTACCCGGAATTTTATCGCTTCAACTGTCTATGGACGTCATCATCATTGCCCCCCACTTCTCCCCGTTTCTGCTTATCCTGCATCAGGCGGATGAGTACCAGGTCGCCTTGCCCGAGCCGTGCTGCTCCAGGTAGCGCTGATGAACCAACTGGCGCAGATGCAGCTTGACCGTATTGCGATTAATTCCCAGCAGGGTGACTGCTTCCGTGATGGTCAGGCGTCCTCTTTCCTTTGCCAGCACAAGCAGTTGTTCCGATGTCGAAGGCAAGCGTTCAAGGAGCTTCTCTTGTTCCACCTTGCCAAGCAGGATGTCCTTTTGTTTTTTCAGGCTTTGCAGGAAGAACCGGACCCAGTCGTCAAGATTCTCGCCGACTGTGCGGATTTGCTTCTGGGAGAGGCGCAACGCCCTGTAATAACCCTCTTTGTTTTCCTCTATGATCCGTTCAAGAGAGGTGTATGGAACATGACGGTATCCTGTCTGAAGCAGGAGCAGCGTGGGCAATACTCGAGACAGCCTGCCGTTGCCATCCTGGAACGGGTGTATCGCCAGAAAATGCACAACGAATGCGGCGATCAGCAGGAGCGGATGCATTTCACGATTTGCCAGTGCCTGCGAGGTACTTGCCAGGAGATCGGCCATGAGGCGTGGGGTCTCGAAAGGGGAAGCTGTCTCGAAGATGACACCGAGACTCTTGCCGTCGGCGTCGAAGGCCTCCACGTTGTTGGCCAGTTTCTTATACTCGCCGCGATGGGGTTGGTCCTTGCCGCTGTATTTCAGGAGCATGCCGTGCAGCTGTTTGAGGTGGTTCTCGGTGAACGGGATATGCTCCCAAGAGGTAAAGAGCGTCTCCATGACCTCGGCGTATCCGGCCACCTCTTCCTCGTCGCGGGAGCGGAAAGAGCGGATATCCAGGTTACTGAGCAACAGTTCCACTTCCCGGTCGGAAAGCTTGGCCCCTTCAATCCGGGTGGAGGAACCGACCGACTCGATGGTGGCGACCCACCGCAACGAGTGCAGTTTTTCCGGCGCAAGTCTGCCCAGCATCTCCCAGCGTCCCTTGAACTCGTCCAGCTCCGCGATCAGGTTCAGTACTTGGGTATCAATGGTGATCGTTGTTCCACGGATCATGGCATATTCCTCCACCCATAAATATACCCGATAATACCCAAACAAACAAGGACGGATACCCGAATATATACCCTGAAATACCCGTAAAGCAAAGGTGATGGCTCGGTAACAACCTGGAATTTTATGCAACAAACTGTTTTGACATGATTTTCTGGCCTTGACGAATAGCTCGGGCCGAAATGATGCTTGAACGCGCCCTCCGGCTGGAACCCCGCAACGCCAGACTCTGGCAGGAGATGGCCTAGGTGAAGTACGGGGAGAAGGACTATGACCAGGTGGTCCAGTTCTGTATCAAGTCGAAAAGCCTGGCCGGCAAGGATTATGATTTGATCCGGCAGAACTCAGCGTTGTCCGGTTAGAAAATTGCAGAAGGCAAAAAGTCCCCTCTCCCCTTGCGGGAGAGGGCTAGGGTGAGGGGGAACGTGTTGGACTTGATGCCGTTAGCAACTTCACCCAACCCCCTCAAGGGAGGGGGTTGGGTGCAAAATCTTAACCGGACACTACTGGGCAGAACTGGCTGTTGATGGAAAAGGCGTATCCGAAACTGGGGAAACCGGAGAAGGCGAGTCAGGCGAGAAGCAAAGCCGGATGATGCCGATTCTCTACACTCCACCTTCCCCGTCTATTTGCGGCTCTTCCACAGGCTTTTTGGTGCGACGGCCCGGTTTGGCCAGAATTTCCAAATAAAAGGATTCGAGCTGTTTCGCTTCGGCCCCATCAATGGATTTGTTGATGGCGGACACATGAATAACCTCACAGCTTTCCTCATCAGCCCCGAACCGGCAGTCAAAATCCCAAAAATCGACCGTGTCGGGGAGCGGCTTATTCCGTTCTCTTTTTAAATATTTTCTCACTTCAAATTTGATGGCTTCAACCAGCCTTGGAACTTTGATCTTTGGGTGGGTCAACTTAAAGTTTTTTTTCATTGTGGTTCCAAGATGAAGGTAGGGATAATTCCCTGATTCTTTGATTTGGTAGAGGAAACTAGGGGAGTGTTCCTGCTTTTCCTATGTAACGTCAAGGGTTATGGGTTATCCGTGTCCCAGAGAACTCCACGCTTTCAGGCTTTCACAGCGGATAGCTCGTCTTCGCCCCAGACGCGGGCGAGGGTTTTTCAGAAAAAGGGATGAGTGGCGAGGCGAGAAAATTTAGATTCGATAGACTTCCCGGCGGTGGCCGACCTTGACCACCCAAACGGTCAGTTGCGTGTCTTGTATCGAATAGATGATGCGGTAATTTCCCTGGCGAAGGCGGTATTTTTCCTGGCCGGAGAGTTTTTCGCAACCAAGGGGCCGGGGATTTGCGGCAAGGCTTTCTATTCGCTCGATGATCCGTCGCAGGTCGTTTTTTGGGATGGAATCCAGATCATTCCTGACCGAATCCTTGAAAAAGAGGTTATAAACGGCCATTGGCCTTGAGCTCTTTCAGGACGGTTTCGTAGGAAACCAGCGGCTCGTTGAGCCGCTCTTCAAAGGCGGCCAAGTCTTCAGCGTCTTCGGCCAGTTCATGGTGGATCGCCTCGTTGACGATGTCGGAAAGGGACCGGGATGTCGCCAGAGCCTTGTGCTGAAGCGCCCGGTGCATGGCGGGGTCAAAATATACAGTTGCTCTTTTGGTAAGTGTGCCCATCGTTTGTTCCTCCTGTGGGCAATTTAGCGTCATAGCGTTATGGCGTCAAGGTGTTTGGTGTGTTTCTTTCTTCAGGGTGGCAACGATCAGGCTGTTTAGACTCACGCCGCGCCGCGCCGCTTCGAGAGCGATCTGCCGGTGTAAATCACGGCCAACCCGCACGTTGAATGACCCCTTGAATGGCTGCTCCGGCGTAATGTTTTTTTCCTCGCACATCGCCAGATAATCATCCACCCCATCGTGGAAGTCCTTGCGTAGCTCTTCGGCGTTACTGCCTTCGTAGCTGATCAGCGCCCGAATAAACTGCACTTTTCCGAAAAAAATTCCATCTTCATCGCTGTATTCAACCGACCCGGTATAGCCCTTGTATTCCATGGTGTTTTTCATAGCAAACCCTCCTGATGCAAAATATCCAGCACTTGGTCAATCTGATAAGGCTTCAGTACCGGCGACGGGTGCGGCTTGTGCATAAATATAGGTGCACAATGCTCATGTTCGAACCTGACCCGTGACCCGCTGCCGCTCTGATTGAGGACATAACCGAACCCTGCCAACAGAGTGGCTACCTCCTGAAAAGTAAAATCTTTCGGGCGGCTTTTGAGTTTCGCCAGCAGCTTATCGTATTTTCCCATGTATGCATCTTACTCAAAAGCCGAGAAATCTGCAACTGAATTTAGTCGCACAGAAAGAGAGAGAGGGCTTGTGACAGTCAGGGAGGCTAAGGAGAAAAGAAAAAATAATGTTCCCCTGATTATCCTACAGCGGATTGCTCGTCTTCGCCCCAGATGCGGGCGAGGGTGGGCTGGATCTTTTTCTCGAAGTGGGCAATCAGTTCGCGGTTGGCGCTGACCAGCGCTTGTTCGGCTTCGATCTCGGCGACGATGGCTTGCTGGGTGGCGAGGGGTGGGAGGGGACTTGGGATGCTCTCCACACAATCTTTTGGTTGATTTTCGGCATGCTCCCGGCTGCGCCCACAGCGTTCCTCGTCACATATTCCCGAACAGGTCCGCTTTGGAGAACGGTCAAAAGATAGTGGCTCTGAATCCTTGCTTCATCCGCACGAACACGAATCATCAGGTCAGATGTAGGTGGACATTTCTCAATTTTATTGATTTGGGAGGCGGAAGTAAGCAAGTGGTCCTACTTTTTGAACAAAAAATCTTGACTTTCCCCCACATTGAGCCGATATTGTATTTAGCTCATCTACCATGTGTGGAAGGAGTAACGAAGCCGTCCCTCGGGGCGGCTTCAGCTTTTTTGACTATTCATTCGCCAATAGTCATCATATTCTCTCAGTAATTTTCGCTGCCGATGCGGCTGTTCAATCAGATAGGCCGTCCATGGAAGAATGTAATCGCCGCGATCTGCCAGGATGACCAAGTAATTCTCCTGCGCGAACCATAAGCATACCCTTTCTTCCTTGCCACGTCGATTGCGCCAGATCTTAATGGCCGGATTGTCGTCGTGTTCGATGATCGGTCGAGGCCAGCGTATCCGCTCACAACGTCGGAAATCTGGCGTACGATCTTCCTTAATATCTCCGTCCTGGATCATGTGCCAGAAGGTTGCCTCCTTGCCATGGGTCAGCGGGTGCCGTTTCAAGCCGAGCCGTCGCCCCTGAAACAGAGGCTTGCTGTCGAGGAAGTCTTGCTTGAACCAGGCATAAATGGCATCCAGATATGCATCCCAATTGCCGTGGTAATCATTGAACAGGACCAACGGCGGCAACCAGTCCGGCGATGCGCTCATCCCTGAATCTCCGCCGCGTGCCAGCGGAAAAGATTGACCTTTTCCTCGCGTAACAGGGTCGATTTGGTCAAAGAGTAGCCGGAGCGTTGCCGCATTCGCTCAATGATCGCCATTTTCCCGGCGTTCCCCTGCAATCCCCGGTTCAGGTAGGCAACCGCGCCAATCAACAGGTCGGCCAGTTGCAACTGCTCGATTTCGTGGGAGTGTACCAGTTGCAACCGTTCGATCACCTCCCGCGAGAAGTCGTACCTGTCGTTGCACAGTACCTCGTGCAGCTTGGCCGCCTTCTGCGCCCCATGAGTGTCCTTGATGTCGAGGTAAATGCGGTAGCTGGCATCGGGCCGGAAGATGACTTTCAGCATGTCAAAGTACATCTTGTAATACCAGTTGTCATGGTCCTGGCCGGGAAAGGCGTCGTGGTGCAGCAGAGTTTTGTCCGGCACGACCAAGGCCCGGAAGTGCAGATCGTCGTCATCGAAGAAATAATCGACCAGATCAAGGTACAGCTCTTTCTTGGCAGGCGAAACCTTGGTCCACTTCACCTCAAAATGTGGCGGCAGCCCGTGTTTTTGTTTGATTTCACGCAACCGAACGGCAATCTCCCTGGTCTTGTCCAACGGGCACCAGATGGCTCCCAAAACCATGGCCTTCTGGTGATCGTTTTCCAGATGGCAGGATTCATCGCAGTAGATGTTATATGTGCTCATGATTGTTTTTGCCGTCTTATGATTTATCAGAACAAAAAATGATCATTATGCCACCGCCTGTTCGACGATGGCGTCGGCTAATTGAACTTGGGTGATTTGGGAGACGTGCAGCCGTTCTTTGAGGATGTCGCAGAGGGCCATTAGATCATCGACTTTGGCGACGATGCGGTGTTGCTCCTCAAGGGGGCAAACAGGGAACGGAACTCTGAGTATTCTGTCAGGAGATGTGTGCCTGACTTTCATTCCCGTGCAGGTTCTAGCCAATTCGCTTCTGAAGAATTCGCAGTTGAAAAACCAGAATGCAAACTCAGGTGCAATCGAATCCGAGAAGTCGAATTTGCCGAGACGTTGATTGTGGATATAAACCCTACCGTCATCGGGGATGAATGCGGGACTTCCCAACAGGCCTGCTGCCTGTTCGGTCATCGGAATAATTAAATCCCCAGGTTCAAAAATAAAGTCCGGATCAACCGGCCCGTTGTAATATTTTCTCTTCGATTCTGTATCTCGAAAGCCGCCCTTTTCATAGAAGTTTCCAGGCGTTGTCAAAACGAAGGGAGCCGGTTCGGTGCTGAAGAACTCACCGCTGAAGGCATAGCCATGTTTGAGGCTGGAGAGGTCACCTAGTCGAAACCACGCCCAAGAAGCCGGCAGCTGAAATGGCTTTTCCTGTTCCTCTATTGGGCCTGACCATTTCGGCCTATTTTTGTTTTTGCCTTCAACGTTCTGAGGTACATCAAGAAGCATCTTACTTGGTTCGTCGTTGGGGTTTTGGGAGACGAGTTTGCCCATGACGGCGAGTTGGAGGATGGTTTGTTTGAGTTGGTCGATGGACTCTTCGGTGGTGAACAGGGTGTCGAAATGGGCCTCGATGCGTTGCCAGCTTAAAGCAAACTCGGCTGGATCGGCGACGGTGGTGAGGGTGGCAAGCAGGGTTTCCACCAGGGTTAGGTGGGTATCGTTGCCGGCGGTTTGTTGCTGTTCCAGCTTGTCGCAGAGGGCCATCAGTTCATCGACTTTGGCTACGATGCGGTGTTGTTCGGCAAGGGGAGGAACAGGAATTAAACCACCCCCAAATTGTCTATCGTTAATAGCAGGATAAGCAATGCCAGTTTGAACGGATTCAACATATCGAACGAAGACGGGGCTCCTTAAATATGCAGAAATGAATCTCCCAGGTATTTGCTGTAATGGATGGAGAATGGCGAAGGCTGTACTGGCAATAGGCTCAGGAGAATACTCTTGGTCAATGACGCTAATATTCTTCAAATACGGCCTTACTGTCGAATATATAACCGTCCCAACTTTTACAAGTTTCCTAGCTCGTGATGGTGCCTCTGAAGCTCCTAAAACGTTCGGCGTTTGTACACATCCAACTTTATTATCGATCGCAGAAACATCAATATAGGTAAATTCACTATCAGGTGTCTTTTGCCCCCAGTCACGCCCGATTTCTCCCAGACGTGCCCACTCCCATCCATCAGGTAAAGGGAAAGGCTTTTCATCCGCACTGATTTCCGTCAGTGGTTTCTGCTTCTTAATCTTGCCTTCTTTGACGAGCCGGGCTTTTTCTTTGGTGATTTTCTCCAGAAGGACGCTGGCCGGTTCGTCGTTGGAGTCTTGCGGCACCAGTTTGCCACGCACAGCCAATTCCAGAATCAACTCCCGCAACTTCTTGATACCATGTGGGCTTTGGCCATTTACACCTCTCCCACGCCCCCTGCCGCCATTAGCCTTCGGGATTCCGGCAGCGGTCCAGGTGGCAATATGCTCGGTAATCAAATCCATCATGATGGGATCACCTTGTTTCCATTTGGAGCCAGCAGATTCACGGTCAAACGGATCAGGAGATTCTTCTGCCTTGGATCACTTTCGGCAATCAGCAGGGCCAGGGCGACAAGGGCGGTATCGTTGAAGCCGGAGCTATCAAGCAGCTGGTTTTCCCGCAGGAAGAGCAGAAAGAGGAAAGAACCGATGCGCTTGTTGCCATCGCTGAACGGGTGGTCCTTGATGATGAAGTAGAGCAGATGGGCCGCCTTTTCCTCGACGCTGGGATAGAGATCCCGGCCGTCGAAGGTCTGGGCCAGGTTGCCAAGGATGGCCTGGAGACCATGTTGCCGTTCCTGACCGAAGAGATCGGTCGCCTCGCCCCGGGCCAGCAGATCGACCTTGAGGGCGATAATGGCCTGACCGGTTCGCGCATAGTCCAGGGGGCGCTGTAACGGGTGACGCTCGCCGGGAAGTTCCAGCCGGTCTTCATCGTATTGCAGGAGCAGCGACCAGGACCTGGCATAGCGGCCAACCACCTCCAATACCGCCTTGCCTTCGTCCGTCACCAGTTCATGGCGCTGTAGCGTGCGGGAAAGGAGGGCGAGGGTTTGCTCCATCTCGGAGAGGCCCTTTTCCGCCAAGCGCCTCTCGTTGGCGGTATAGCCCTTAATCAGGTGGTCTTTCAGGATCGACGTCGCCCAAATGCGAAATTGGGTGCCACGTTGCGACTTGACCCGGTAGCCGACGGAAATAATGACGTCAAGATTATAGAAGGCGACCGGTTTATCTGAATTTGCAATATGCATTTTTTGCATATTGCTTTCTTCGGCCAACTCTCCTTCCTTGAAAACATTGCTGAGATGACGGGAGATGACGGACTGATCTCTTTGAAAAAGCTCAACCATCTGGGTCTGGCTCAACCAGACGGTTTCATCAGCAAGATGCACGTCGAGTCCGGCCCGGCCGTCAGCGGACTTATAGATAATAATCTCACCCTGGGCGGGATGACCTTGGTTGCCCATGCTCACTTCTTCACGTTTCATTTTCCCTTCCCCAGAGCGGCCATGAGTTCCTTCTTCAATGCCTCGCGGGTCGCCGCCACCTCTGCCTGCTGTTTGGCATACTTTTTCAGCAA
>JBAZCG010000055.1:8353-22413 GCA_041671085.1 Desulfurivibrionaceae bacterium
TCTGTTCGCCGACATGGGGGTTCTTGATATCCAGATTGTAGTTGCGAGCCTTGATCTCATTGATGGAAACCTTCCAGGCCTGTTCGGTTTCGACCCTGGCCGCAAAGCCATCGGTCTCGCTGCCCCACCAGTCGATCTCCGGCTGGAACTCTTCAAAGCGCATGGGCTTGGTTTTGTTGTAACTGACCACCCCTTCCGGGTAGGGGTGCTCGTAATACCAGATTTGCTCGGTGGGCTGGCCCTTGGTAAAAAAGAGCAGGTTGGTCTTGATACCGGTGTAGGGATTGAAGACGCCGTTGGGCAGTCGGACAATGGTGTGCAGGTTGCACTCGGTCAGCAGCTTTTCCTTGAGGCGGGTTTTCATGCCTTCGCCAAAGAAGAAGCCATCAGGCAGAACCACGGCGGCCCGGCCCTGGTCTTTGAGCAGGTGGATGATCAGGGTCATAAAGAGATCGGCGGTTTCTCGTGTGCGGAAGGTGGCCGGAAAGTTGTTTTCGATGCCGTCTTCTTCCATGCCGCCAAAGGGCGGGTTGGTGATGATGACCTTGACCCGGTCTTTGTTGGTGTAGTCCCGCAAGGGGCGGCTTAGAGTGTTGTCGTGTTTGATGTTGGTCGGGGTGTCGATGCCGTGCAGAATCATGTTGGTGACGCAGAGCATATGCGGCATGGACTTTTTCTCGACCCCGTTGATCGAGGCTTGCAAGGTCTCTTCGTCCGCGGCCGATTTCACATAGTTTTTGCGCTTATGCTCGATGGTGCAGGACAAAAAGCCGCCGGTGCCGCAGGCCGGGTCGAGGACAGTTTCGTCTAATTGCGGAGCGACCCGATCGACGATAAATTTGGTGACAGCCCGGGGGGTGTAGAACTCCCCGGCATTGCCGGCGCTTTGCAGGTCTTTGAGGATCTGTTCGTAAATGGAGCCGAAGGTATGGCGGTCTTCCTTGGTGTTGAAGTTGATCTCACAGATTTTATTGATCACCTGACGCATCAGGGTGCCGGATTTCATGTAGTTGTAGGCGTCTTCAAAGACGTCTTTCACCACCAGCGCTCGTTTGCCGCCCGACCCCAGAGTATTGAGTTTGTTTTTCAGGGTCGGGAAGAGCTGGAGATTAACAAAATCGGACAACTCATCACCGGTCATCCCTTCCGAGTCTTTGGCCCATGCCCGCCAGCGGAGATGGGCCGGTAATGGGGATTTATAGTCATCTTCCAGGAGTTCCAGCTCGGCTTCGCGGTCGTCAAATATTTTTAGAAAAAACATCCAGACCAGCTGACTGATGCGCTGGGCGTCGCCATCGACACCGACATCTTTGCGCATGATGTCCTGGATGGATTTGATGATGCCTGAAACGTTACTCATGCGTACTCCCTAAACAACTCTTGCTCCAGTTCCTGGATGGCGGTTTCATAACGCTCTTTGCCGCCAAAAACCTCATTGATAATTTCCATGGGGGTGCCGATGTCGCTGAATGGTTTGAGTTTGAGGACCTTGGCATTTTCAATGGTGCGAATGCCTTCGTCGGCGTATTTGTCGAGAAGCGCGGTCAGGATCGATCGGGCCTGCTCGCCGTACTTGGTGAAGTAGTTGCGTTTCTTAACATTATTGGCCCGCTCTTTCCTGGTGAGCGGGGGCTGATCATACGCGATATGGCAGATAAGGTCAAAGTCGCCATAGTCTTTGCCGACCTCTTCGGCAAGATTGTCAAAAACGATGCCATGATCTTCCAGGAGTTCGAGGATGGCCTGCTTTTTATTGGCGGTGTTCCAGCGCTGAAGAAATTCGTCCAAAGAAGCGAACTCGGACTTGATCTGCTTGCGGGTGAAATCGCGGTATGACTCGGTGATCAATGTGCCATCCGGGCCGAGGTATTCAATGCGCTCGGCAATGATCCTGGCCGATACGCCGCTGATGTAGACTTTCTTGCTCTCGCCGGTCCCCGGAGGGTCGACAGGGGGCTCTGGCTCATAAGGTGGTGGATCGGGCGGGACCGGCGGATCATCAGGGCCGGGCTCATAGATGACAATGGGTGGGCCATCGAAATCATCATCTCTGAACAATTCGGTGGCTTTCTTAAAATCCATGATGGTGAAGTAATACTTGTTCTGTTCCTCGTCGATCCTGGTGCCGCGCCCGATGATCTGCTTGAACATGGTCATGGAGTTGATGTTCTTGTCCAGGACGATGACCTTGCAAGTCTTGGCATCGACCCCGGTGGACATGAGTTCCGAAGTGGTGGCGATGACCGGGTAGGTGCTTTCCGGGTCGATGAAGTTATCGAGCTCGGCCTTGCCCTCGACACTATCGCCGGTGATGCGCATAACGTATTTGGGATTATCGATGGCGATTTGCCCGGCAGCATTGACAATGGCAACCCGCATCCGCTCGGCGTGGTCGATATCTTCACAGAAGATAATGGTCTTGGCGAAGGGATCGGTTGCTTTGAGTAATTGCATGACCCGCCTGGCCACCAGCTTGGTGCGCTGGTTGAGGACGAGGATGCGGTCCATGTCTTTCTGGTTATAGGTGCGGTCTTCGATCTCCTTGCCCAGGTCATCGACCATGCCGGGGGGCGGTGTCCAGCCGTAGATGTCTTTGTCGATGTCGATGCGGATAACTTTATAGGGGGCGAGAAAGCCGTCTTCAATCCCCTGCTTTAAGCTGTAGGTGTAAACAGGCTCGCTAAAATAGGTGAGGTTGGAAACGTATTTGGTTTCCTTGGGGGTGGCGGTCATGCCGAGTTGGATAGCGCCGGAGAAGTATTCGAGGATTTCGCGCCAGGCCGAATCATCGGCAGCGCTGCCCCGGTGGCACTCATCGATGATGATCAGGTCGAAGAAATCGCGGGAGACGTTTTTGAAGATTTTATCTACTTCGTCCGGGCCGGTGATGGCTTGATAGAGAGCGAGATGGATTTCGTAGGATGGGTCGATCTTGCGGTTTTTGACTTTGGCCATGACCGAGCCGAAGGGCTTGAAGTCGTTGACCAGGGTTTGGTCGGCCAGGATATTGCGGTCGACTAAAAAGAGGATGCGTTTAACCGCCTTGGCCTTCCAGAGCCGCCAGATTATTTGAAAGGTGGTGTAGGTCTTGCCGGTACCGGTGGCCATGACCAACAAGATGCGCTTTTGGCCCCGGGCCACCGCTTCCATAACCCGATTGATTGCCTCGACCTGATAGTAGCGGGGCTCTTTGCCGGAACTGTCTGTGTGGTAGGGCTGGGCTAAGAGTTCTTCGGATTTATCTTCGATACCGCGAAAGGTTTTATAGCGTTGCCATAATGTTTGCGGTGTTGGGAATTGCCCAAGCGGAAACTCAGTTTCGATATCTTCGCCGGCGGCGGGAACCTTATTGTGGGAAGCAAAGGCGTCGCCATTGGAACTAAAGGCGCTGGGCACTTCGATAATTTCTGCGTAGCCCAGGGCTTGCTGCATACCGTGGCTAACGGTGTGTTTGTTGTCTTTGGCTTCGATTATTGCGACAGGAACGCCGGGTTCCCAATAAAGGACATAGTCGGCGAACTTCTTTTTCTTCTTATTGCGGGAGGACATGTTGCCCCTAACAATAACAGGGCCGGGAGTGAGAGTAACCTCGCGTCTGATCTGTTTGATTTGATCCCAGCCAGCATCTTTAAGAGCGGGCGTGATGCACAAATCGCAGATATCTATTTCGCTGAGTTCTTTTTTGTTCATTTGCAAACGGCTCCTAGGGGCAACCGGGACAGATTTATTTCATATGCATGGCTAGCCACGCAGCGCATGACCGCTAAAAAAATCCTAACGGAATATTGCCCGACCATTTGATCATATTTGCAATTAAATTCATAGAGATATGTCATTTTGTTTTTTTTGGTTTCACTTGATATCCCCAGGCGGCCGCAAGGTCCGACTCCCAAGAACATAAGCGCCAACCTCAAGTTCCAAATGGTGACGCCGATCCCATTCCGGGGCTGGGGCAAATCTCCAAACCCAGGTGCTGCATGGGGATTCCAGGTCTCCCTCTCCCAGAATGACCTCCCGCTCCGTCTCGGTTTCATCCAATCCTCGTACCACCAGGGCGCGGTCGGCAATGAGAAGGCGCACTCCGGGTAGGGCCTGTAGCCATTCGAGGTGGCGCAGTGCCGCCGCCCTCCGGAGTCGCAGCGAAAACTCCTCGTCCTGGGGACGTCCTTTTGCTAACCACTTGGCCGGCAGGTAGCCGAGCTGGGAGGCAAGGTTTACGGAGACGGTGAGGTCGCAGTCCGAGGCGAGACCGGCGGGCAGGCCCGGTGAGGCCTGGCGGAACAGGGTTATCGCCGCCTCGTCGTCCACCTTGCCTCCCTGGTACAGTTTCTCCACCGCTCCGGTGCAGTCGAAATCAAGGCAGGTGATGTTGGGGGCCACGGCCTCGGCCTTGCGGCGGTTGCGGGGCAGGTGCAGGATATCGGCCAGGACCACCTGTTGGAAACGACCGGCCAGCTCGGCCAGGGGGACATCGTTGATCAAGCCACCCCCTAAGATCAGGGCGGTGCGGTGTTGGGTGCAGGAATCGGCCGCGGCGAGGATGGCGGTGCGGCTGCGTGCAAGGTGCGGCTCCCAGCTGGCGCGGTTTCGTTGGTAACGGTCTTCAATGGCAAGCTGTTCACGGAGAAAGCCCATCCGCCTGAGATGACGGGGGCAGGGAGTGAGAAGGCTTTCCAGCCACAGGGTGATCATGGACATAATGGAGCGGAGAAAGAGAGGGATGTCACAGGTAACCTCGTATGGTTTGTCTGGGAAACGATTCCCGCCTTGAACCCCACACCTGGCGAATGGATGTAAGGTGGATCAGCCGCGATTCAGCGGTTGACAACAATATTCGCCGTTTGTGAATTCAGCTCAAAAACGATCTTAACCTTGCGGCTTCGCAGTTGCTGCATGACCTGCCCGACCTTCTCCTCCAGCGTACCGCCGGCCTCCCCCCAATCCGCCCCGTCTCTCGTAACAAACTCCTCGATCACATTCCGCAATGTTTCCGGGTCGAGCCGCTCGTACGGGACATCGACTCCTTTTTCGCACAGGCCGATAGGTTTCTTCTCTGGCACGACTCACCTCAACGTTACATTACACAAAATGGGGACGGAGCCCGATATTTTGATTTTTTCATCAACCATTTTCTACTTTGTCACGGCACAAGGGCGATTCACGCGCCCTGCCGGGTCCTGCCGATAGTAGGCACCGAGGACATTGTAGAGGTCTGGGGCGTGCTTCTGGAGGGCGAGAGGCCGGTCGAAGAATGTTTCCGTGGCCACGGCGAAGAACTCGGCCTCATTCGTCGCACCGTAGGCATTGAGGAAAGTTTTGTGACCCTTCTCGGCCAAGTGGCGCAGCCGCAGGAATTCGCGGGAGCAGACGGTCACCCATTGGGCCAGCAGGTCGCGGTCGACAAGCGGCGGGGTGCCGTTGGCGGATCCGGAGAGCATGTCGAGCTTGTGGGCAAACTCGTGGTAGACGACGTTATGACCCTGCTCGGGGTGGCGCGCATCATGAAGAACGGTATCCCACACAAGGATCACCGGCCCCTGCTGGTTGAAGGCCTGACCCAAAAGAGGCGCCGAGGGTTCCACCGGGGTGTCCACGCGCTCGAAGAAGCCGGGTTGGCGCGCGGGAGGCACAACGGTGGAGGGGTAGACGAGAATCGACTCCACGTTGCGATAGTAATCGTGGGGAAGTCCCAGTTGCAGGAGGCATGCCTGGGCCGCAATGGTGAGACGAATCTCATCAGTGAGGTCGAGGCCGCCGCATCCTTCCCAATTTTTCTCCTCCAGAAATACCTGCATCATCGCGCGCAACTCAACGCGCTCGGCGTCATCGAGCACGCAGTAGTGGGCTACGTTCGCATGCATAAAGGCTTCCCACTCGGGAGGGAACAGGCGCTTTCTCGCCTCGGCACGGCGATGATCGCGGAACCAGTGAAACATGGGCAACCCTCTCCTTTTTTCCCGACTCTTGCCGCAAATCCCAACGTAGCCCGGTGGCAGCAACGTTCGGTTGTCGATGGCGGCGGAATGTACTATAGTAAAATAAAGCATCAGGGCGATTAGCTCAGCGGGAGAGCACTGCCTTCACACGGCAGGGGTCACTGGTTCGATCCCAGTATCGCCCACCATTGCACACAACGGGAGCATTCGCTCACGGTTTCCTCTTAGGCATATTTCGAGGATGCCTTACTCATTTGAGTTTTTTTTCGTCTTGGTCTGGGGAGTCGATGCCGCATTCACCAGGGGCAAGATATCATCAGGCCTGTCGTCGCCGGATTGCATATCCCCACAGTTGCTATTTGCCGAGTAGCCGGACAAATTCCGCCGGCATCTCGAGTTCAAAGCTCATTTGCGTGCCGCTGTAAGGGTGGATAAAGGATATCGACCGGGCATGGAGAGCGAGCCGTTTGCAAACCGGCGCGGTGTTCCCGTATTTTTTATCCCCTGCCACGGGATACCCTTTTTCCGCGAAATGCACCCGGATCTGGTGCTTGCGGCCGGTGAGGAGATGGATTTCCACCAGGCTGAGCCCTTTGCTTTCTCGTAACACCTTGTAAGCCGTATGGGAAAGCTTGCCCTTGGCAGGGTCCGGGGTTGAGTAGACCTTCTGCGCCGCATTTTCGGCCAGATAGGAGGTGTACGTTCCCTCCTTGGGGGTTAACCGTCCGTGGACGATGGCCAGATAATGCTTGTCCGTATCCTCCCAATGCTCCTGCAGGTATTTCTTGGCCGGTTCGCTTTTGGCAAAAATCAGGATGCCGGAGGTGTCTTTGTCCAGGCGATGGACCACATACACCCTGTTGCGTGATTTCGGATCGCCCTTGCGGACATAGTCATTGAGCAGATAATGGGCGGTTCTCGTTTTTTCCCGGTCCGTGCCGATGGTCAGCAGCCCGGCCGGCTTTGCGACCACGAGAATATCCTTGTCCTCATGGAGGATGGGCAACCCACGCGGTTGACGCTTCTTGGTCGGCCGGGGGCCTGTGTGCGGATGAGCCGTTGCCGTGGGAACTTCCCCGGTGCGCGGTCGCTCCTTATGATTTTTCATGGAAAACCACCACTACCTCTTTATCCCGGCTTGCTATCTGGTGGGCCACCTTGGCGGGTACCACCTCGTAGCTGGCGCCGAGTTTGACAATGGCCAACTGGCCGCGGCTGAGCTGGTCACCCATCTCCTCGGAGACAAAGATCCTCTTGATCTTGTTCTGTTCGGCAAAGTGGTACGGCTCTCCCCGGCCATCCTGGGGCAGACGATTGGTCTCAATGAGTTGTTTTACCTGGGCCTTCTGCTCCCGTAGCCGGGTCTCCTCGGCACGCTGGAGGTTGAGCTCCCGGTTGCGCTGATCCTTGGCCGCCTGCTCTTCCCGCGCCGTGTTGCTGATCACTGCGGGAGGATTGCCGTCGTTTTGCTTGCGGCTGATTCGTTTTTCGTGCTCGGCCTTCTTGGCCTGTTTTTTACTGGCCAGCCCGGCCTTGAGAAGTTGCTCCTGTAACGGGTTCCCCATGTGCGTTTCCTTGCTCTATGTTTCAGCTGTCAGTGACAGCGTTTTGTTTTTTTCATCCATGCATGAGCGAATTGGTGAGCGGTATTTGACCATATTCGGTAGGGGATGCAAAGTGATATGATGGGAGACGAGGGGCAGTAAAAAACAGGCAAGGCAGGGAATAGGCAAAAAACAATTGGCGCTGTTGCGCAAATATGAATACAAAAGCAACCATGAACCAACATCAGGAAATCATTGCTCAAGAGCTGAAGATCAAGCCCGGCCAAGTGGCGGCCGTGGCCACCCTGTTAGGTGACGGGGGCACGGTGCCGTTTATCGCCCGCTACCGGAAAGAGGCCACCGGCTTGCTGGATGAAATCCAGATCGCCGCAGTTCGGGACCGACTGCTGCAGCTGGCGGAGCTGGACAAGCGGCGGCAGGCGATCATTGCTTCTTTAAGCGAACGGGAGCTGCTGGAGCCCAAGTTGCACCAGGCTTTGCTTGGCGCCGCCAATCTGACCATTCTGGAAGATCTCTACCTACCGCACCGGCCTAAGCGCAGGACGAGAAGTATCATCGCCATGGAAAAGGGGCTGGAGCCCCTGGCCCGCGCCATCTTCCGCCAGGATAATAGTCCGCTCAATCCGGAACGCTTTATCGACCCGGCCAAAGGGGTAGCCACAGCGGACGAGGCCCTGGCCGGGGCTCGGGACATCATCGCGGAATGGATCAATGAGGATCCTGCGGCCCGGAGCGCGTTGCGGCACCTCTTTACCACCAAGGGTGTGATTATCTCCAAGGTGGTGAAAAAAAACCAGGAGGCGGGCGCCAAATTCCGGGACTATTTCGACTGGCAGGAACCGGCCCCCAAGGTGCCGGGGCATCGGCTGCTCGCCATGCTGCGCGGGGAAAACGAAAAGGTGCTGACTCTGGCGGTGCGCCCGCCGGAAGAGGCGGCTTGCGAGCTGTTGCGGAGACGATTTGTTAAGGGCAGCGGCGCACCAGCGGAGCAGGTTAACCTTGGGGTGGAAGACAGCTACAAACGGCTCCTTGCTCCGTCGCTGGAAAACGAGCTCCGCACCCAGCTCAAAGAGCGGGCGGACCAGGAGGCGATCCAGGTGTTTGTCGACAACCTGCGCGAGCTGCTCCTCGCCTCGCCCCTGGGGAGAAAACGGGTCATGGCTCTGGACCCCGGCTTTCGCACCGGGGCCAAGCTGGTCTGCCTGGACGAACAGGGCAAGCTCCTGCACAACGCCACCATCTACCCCACCCTTTCCGAAGCGCAGAGCCGGGAAGCTGGCAAGGTCGTAATGGAACTCTGCAAGCAATACCGGATCGAGGCCATTGCCATCGGCAACGGCACCGCAGGCAGGGAGACTGAGACCTTTGTCCGTGGCTTGGGTTTGGCTGCGGAGATGATCATCACCATGGTGGATGAGAGCGGCGCCTCGATCTACTCCGCCTCGGAAACCGCCCGGCTGGAATTTCCCGACCATGATCTCACCGTGCGCGGCTCGGTGTCCATCGGCAGGAGGTTGCAGGATCCCCTGGCCGAGCTGGTGAAGCTGGACCCCAAGGTCATCGGCGTGGGCCAGTACCAGCACGATGTGAACCAGGTCGCGCTGAAAAAGAGCCTGGACGATACCGTAGCCAGCTGCGTCAACCGGGTGGGAGTGGAACTGAACAGTGCCAGCGCCGAGCTGCTGGCCCATGTTTCGGGCCTGGGGCCGGTGCTGGCCCAGAATATCATCAAATACCGCAATGAAAACGGCCCCTTTGCCGGCCGTGCGGAGCTGCTCAAGGTTCCCCGCCTGGGGGGCAAGGCTTTTGAGCAGTGCGGTGGATTTTTACGGATCCGGGGCGCGGCCAATCCCCTGGATGCCAGCGGTGTCCACCCCGAGCGCTACCGAATCGTCGAACAGATGGCCAAGGATTGTAATTGCCGGGTCATCGATCTCATCGAACAGCCGGAGATGCGGGAGAAGATCGAAGTCAGCCGCTATGTCAGCGAGGCGGTGGGGCTGCCGACCCTGCACGATATTCTGGCCGAACTTGCCAAACCGGGCCGCGACCCGCGCTCGACCTTCACGGCGTTTGCTTTCAGCGAAGGGGTCAACAGCATTGCTGACCTGCAACCTGGCATGCGGCTGCCCGGCTTGGTCACCAATGTGACCAAGTTCGGGGCCTTTGTCGATATCGGCGTGCACCAGGACGGACTGATCCACATCAGTCAACTGGCTGACCGTTATGTGAAGGAGCCGGCAGAGGTGGTCAAGGTGAGGCAGCAGGTAATGGTCCGGGTGCTGGAGGTTGATCCCCAGCGGAAAAGGATTGCGCTTTCGTTGAAGGAAGGGTGAAAGGTAGACGGGCGGGCTTGCTCCCTTTGTTTTTTGATTATCCCGTAATCTCGGCAGTAAGAGGAATTTGCCTTGCTCATCTGTTCATTTCTTTGCTTGCCCAAAGAAACGAACCAGCAGCGCAGCGGCGAAGAAAGGGCCCCCTGTGTCCCTCGCCGCGTGATCAAGTCACACTGCTGTCCCGCCGATGGCGGGATGCCCTGTGCTCCTTGATGCTGCCGGGGCTTTGCAAACTCGGCTGCGCCTCAAACAGTGCAAAGCCCTTTTTCGGCAGCCTCTCCGGTGCTCGGCGGCGGACCAATGGGATTTTAACTGCGATGGAACAAAAAGCTCTATCTGAGATTGCTTGATAACCAGATTGTTTTATATGATGGTGCGTGACGATGACTGAGATGACTGAGACCAAACTAGGGCCCAAAGAGATGCCGAACCAATGCGGACTTTTTTTCAGCCTGCTGGAAGATTGCCTGACCCGGAACACCTTTGTCAAACTGGTGCTGGGTAAATACCATGGGTCGGAACCGGGGCTGGACCGGGTCTTTGTCCGCAGGCTTGCCCTGAAGGAGGGGGAGTGCCTCTCTTTTCTCTATCGCTACCAGACCAAGGACGTTACCAAGAACCTGCCGATCCCGGCGGGGATTGCGACCATCCGCGAATTGTTTGCCACCTTGTTCAACAACGTGCATCTGCAGACCCTGACCGAGGATATCCAGCTTTCGGTGAACAAAAAGGGCAGGTACAATCTGCAGCGGGGCAAGGCAGCACCGAGGGAGGTCTCCCCCCAGGAGCATGACCGCGAGAAGGAGCGTTTTCTCGAGCTGGCCACCCCGTTTCTTAAAGAGCTGGGGGTTACCAACGGGCAGCAGCAGCTCATCCCCTCCATGTCGCGCAAGTGGAAGCAGATCAACAAGTTCATCGAGGTTCTGGACCACGCCATAGTCGCCGCGAAGCTGAAAGAGCAGGAGCGGGTGCGGGTGGTTGATTTCGGTTCGGGCAAGGGATACTTAACCTTTGCCATGGAGGAGTACCTGCGCGCCAGCCTGGGGCTTAAGCCCAAGGTGACCGGGGTGGAATTGCGGGAGGATCTTGTTTCCCTCTGCACCAAGGCGGCCCAGCGGCTGAAGCTCGCCGGCTTGTCTTTCGCCCAGGGCGATATCCGCGGCTTCGCGCCCGAGTCCATCGATATCATGATCGCCCTGCACGCCTGCGACATGGCGACGGATTACGCCATCCACTTGGGGATCCGCTCGGGGGCCGGGATCATCATGTGCGCGCCGTGCTGCCACAAGCAGATCCGGCCCCAGATGCAGAGTCCCCAGCTGCTCAAACCCATGCTCAAGCACGGCATCCATCTGGGTCAGGAGGCGGAGATGGTCACCGACTCCCTGCGCGCCTTGCTCCTTGAGGCCTCCGGCTATGAGACCCAGATCTTCGAGTTCGTTTCCCTGGAACATACGAGCAAGAACAAGATGATCCTGGGGGTGAAGGGGGAAGGTCCGGTGAAACAGGCGGAGCTGTTGGCCCAGATCCGGGCAATCAAGGAGTTTTACGGGATCCGGGAGCATTGCCTTGAGTCCCTGTTGCAGGCGGACGGCTTGGGGCAGGGCGGCTGAAGACAAACAACACAAGGTCGCGTCTCCGATTGGCCTTTTTCGGAGCGGACCGCTGAGGAGGATATGGTGGAAAAAACAGATTCACTCACCAATCTGCTGAAACTCAACAAGGTAGAGATCTCCACGGTAAAGGCGAACAAGATCCTGGTGGCCCTCGGGTTGCTTGCAGAGAAGGAGCGGCCCAGCTCGAAATATGCCGGGAAAATGAAAAAGTACAAGGCTCTTACCGAGCAGGGGATTCAGTACGGGGTAAACGAGGAAAACCCAAGCAGTCCGGGCCAGACCACCCCCCATTACTTCAGCGATACCTTCGCCGGGTTACTGGTGCTGATCCAACAGGAAAGCAAGCGGGGGCCGGCATGAATGGCATGAATCGGGGCGAGATTAAGGTCGGGTTGCGGGTCTGCATCGTCTTGAAAGAGGACCAGCGCTCCGGTAAACTCACCGAGGGGGTCGTTAAGGATATCCTGACCAAATCCCCCACCCATCCCCATGGAATCAAGGTTCGGTTGGAAGGCGGGGTTGTGGGGCGGGTTAAAAAGATGGGGGCATTATAGATGGCGCAACCGTGGCGGGTAGTGGACAGCATTGATACCGATGAGGGGCTCCTTGATCTGCGGCAGCGGGGCGAAACGGATTTTTTGATCACCATCGACAGCCGGGTGCTGATGAACTCTTCGGCCAACCGCTCCGAGATCGTTTTGTCCGAGCTGGCCTGTGCGGACTTGATGCAGACCAAGAAGCCCAGGGTGCTGGTGGGGGGTCTGGGCATGGGCTTTACCCTCAAGGCGGCCCTGGATAATCTTCCCCGTGATGCCGAGGTGGTGGTGGCGGAGCTGAACCCGATCATGGTCACCTGGTGCCAGGGCCCCATTGCCCAGCTCACCGACGGGGCGGTGGACGACCCCCGGGTTACGGTGGTGATTAACGATGTGGCCAAGGTTATTGCGGAGGCGGCGCAGCAGGGTAAGGAGCATCGCTTTGACGCCATAATTCTTGACCTCTACGAAGGCCCCTATGAGGGGGACCAGGGCAGGGGGGATTATCTTTACGGCAAGAAGGCACTGGCCTCAAGCCGGACTGCCCTGAAATCGGGCGGGGTGTTTGCGGTGTGGTCCGAAGATCCGGATCAACCCTTTGAAAAAAGGCTGCAGGCGGCAGGGTTCTCCGTGAACCGACAACGCCCGGGCCGGGGCGGGCGCAGGCATGTGGTGTACATTGCCAGGAAGACGGAGAAAAGATGAAAAAGATATCCGGCATCATTGTTGACCCAGTAGCCCGCCACCAATTTCCCGGCACCCTGGTTATCGACCAGGGTCGGATCGCTGAAATTCTGCCCGATCCTGCGGCCAGAGGCCCCTTTATCCTGCCGGGTTTGATCGATTCCCATATCCATATCGAAAGCTCCATGCTGACCCCGGCCGCCTTTGCGAAAAAGGCGGTGTGCCACGGCACCGTGGGTGTGGTGGCCGATCCCCATGAGATCGCCAACGTCCTCGGGGTTGCCGGGATCGACTTCATGATCGAGAGCGCCCACCAGGTGCCGCTGAAGTTTTATTTCGGCGCCCCCTCCTGCGTGCCGGCCACTGTTTTTGAAAACTCCGGGGCCACCCTTGACGCCCGGAAGGTGGAAACGCTGCTCCGGCGGGAGGACATTTTTTTTCTCGCCGAGATGATGAACTTCCCCGGGGTTATCGGTCGGGACCCGGAGGTCATGGCCAAACTTGGTGCAGCCGCAAAGATGGGCAAAAGGGTGGACGGCCACGCCCCAGGCTTGCGGGGGGATGCGCTGGCGGCTTACGCCCAGGCGGGGATTTCCACCGATCATGAGTCGGGCACCCTCGTGGAATGTTACGAGAAGCTGGCCCTGGGCATGCAGATCATGCTGCGCCAGGGCTCAAGCGCCCGGGATTTCGAGGTGTTGCATCCGCTCATCACCAGTCACCCCGGACAATGCATGCTCTGCAGCGATGATCTGAAACCGGCAGACCTGGCCCGCGGCCACATTAACCTGCTGGTCAAACAGGGGCTCAAGCTGGGGCATGCGCTTTTTGACCTCCTGCAATGCGCCTGCGTCAATCCGGTGCGCCATTATGGGCTCAAGGTCGGGCTATTGCAAAAGGGAGATCCGGCCGATTTCATCATGGTCGACGCCATTGAGCGCATGGAGGTCAGCGGTACCTGGATTGGCGGCGAGATGGTCAGCGATAAGGGGCAACCCCTTTTTGAGGCTGCGCAGCCCATGCCGATCAACCATTTTCATGCCACCTCCATCACGGCCGAACAGCTGCAGGTTCGGGTAAGGGGGGCGCAGGTGAAGGTCATTGAGGTGACGGACGGCCAGATTGTCACCGGCGCCGGGTCTCACCCCGTACCTCCAGGGAGCTCCGTTGTCGAGGCAGACCCGCACACGGACCTGTTGAAGATCCTGGTCCAGAACCGCTATGCGCCGGCGCCCCCGGCCATCGGCTTTGTCCGGGGCTTTGGCCTCAAGCACGGGGCCATGGCCTCTTCCATTGCCCACGACTCCCACAACCTCATTGCTGTCGGCAGCAACGACACGGATTTGGCCCGGGCCGTGAACCTGATTGGGGAAAGCGGGGGCGGCAT
>JBAZCG010000056.1:0-21934 GCA_041671085.1 Desulfurivibrionaceae bacterium
TGAGATTGAACAGGGGACCCCCGGAATTACCGGGATTGATGGAGGCGTCTGTCTGAATGAAACTATCATAGGGCCCGCTGCCCAGAGAGCGGCCCTTGCCGCTGACAATCCCGGCGGTAACGGTCTGTTCGAAGCCGAAGGGGTTGCCGATGGCCATGACCCAGTCGCCCACCCGCAATTTGTCTGAATCCCCAAAGGCTGTTACCGGCAGGCCGTTCTTTGGCGCGATCTTGAGCAGGGCGAGGTCTGATTTCGGATCGCGGCCGATGATCTTCGCGTCGTATTCTTCGAAGTTGGTCAAGCGTACGTTGATGGTGTCGGCATTTTCCACGACATGGTTGTTGGTGACAATATAGCCATCCTTGGAGATGATCACCCCTGAGCCGAGGCTGGTCCGCTTCTGGTCCTTCTGGGGTTGTTCTTGGCCAAAGGGGGAGGGGCCGAAGAAGTGACGGAAGGGCTCGGGTATTTCCCGGTCATTGAACAGGTCGTGGGGCAAGCGGGAGGCTTTGACTACCTGGGTGGTATAGATATTGACCACCGTGGGGCTAAGTTTTTCCGCCAGATCGGCAAAGGTTTCCGGGGGGCTGCTCGCTGCCTGGCTTGTGCCAGGCAGTGTCGCGAGAAAAAATTCCATGAGCAGGAAGGCCAGAAAAACAAAAGCGGAGTGGCGACGGGAAAAGGCTCGTAAGTGGGGCATCATGGCGTACTCCTTGGTGTATTGGGCAATATAAAATGGTATGTGGGTGCGGAGTTGGTGGGGTTGTTGCGCATATTCTGTATTGTGTATATATCTTTTCTCGGATGTCAAGCCCGGTGCGTGTGCATCCTGTTTGAAAAAAGCGGGACCGCAGGAGCAGGGCGGCTCTGCGGTCCCAGGAAAGAGCCCTTCTGGGGAAGAAGGGGGAGGGAGTGAAGATGTGATGCTTGGAGGATGCGCATCGTAATTATTATGACACGCTCTGTTGGGAAAAAGTTCCTGAAAAAAAGTGGCGTACATTTTATTGAAAATGAATGGCCGCAGTCAAGACCTGCTTGTCGCCGCCGAACTCCGTTTCCGCAGCCGCGGCAGGCATCAGGGCGGAATGGTGACGGCCCAGGAGTTCATGGAAATCCCCAAGCTCCGCTTGGGGGAGATGAACAAGGAACAGGCTGGTGCTTATGCGGTGCAGCTGCCAGTTCCGCTGCAACATTTCCCGAAAGAGCACGACCTGGTTGTCGTGGTCAATATCCTTGATGAGTACATGGATATCCGGGGACAACAGATGATGGGTGTTATTCTCCGGGGCTAGGTGGGTCGTTAGGGCTGTCCGGGTAAGGGGCGCCAGATCCCCGCCCTGTTGCCCTCCATTGTGGGACACGGCAAACATGGCGTTTGGGGCAATGGGGGGGCGTTTGGGGGTGAGAATCTCCCCTTGCTGTAAAGTGTCGAATCGGGCAGATCGTGAGGAGAAGATGTCGGGTTGCTCTAGGGTGGAGGTTTTTAGCAGAAACCCGGCCAGCATGGCGATGGTGAATATGGCCGCAGCAGCGGGGATCGACAGGGAGAAATTCAGCGACTCGACAAGCGTCCAGACCTGGTCGAAACTTCCTCTTTTCGCCAGCTTGGCGTGAATGCCAGGCAACAGATCGGTTGGGGGGGCTTGTGTCTTAAGACTATGTACCAGACTAAGGGTTTGCTGGAATTCCCGCCATTCCAGAGTGCAGGTCGGGCAGCCGAGAAGATGGTCGGTTAGGGCGTGCAGCTCTTCGCGGGCAAGGGTGTTGTCTGCAAAATCGGTGAACAGCGGCTGGGCTTCAGTGCATTGCATAGGCGGACCGTTTACAGGTAATGTTTGTTGAAATCGCAACAAACCGTGATTACAGCAGGAAGCGAAAGCGACCGGCGACGGTTATTGCTTTGGACCTCTTTGATCTCGGAGTCTCGGCTTCGCTTACCTGTGCTCCGGACCTGTGACTTTTTCAGGTTCTTGCGAGACCATCATGTTTCAGGCGGTTTTTCAGGGCCAGGCGAGCCCGGTTTAGTTTAGATTTGACCGTGCCCATGGGCAGATCAAGGATTTCACTGATTTCTTCGTACGACAGCTCCTGGAGATCGCGGAGAAGAATGACTTCCTTTTCCGCCGGCGCCAGGGAGGCAATGGCTTTCCTCACCAGGCGGGCGGTGTTCTGCCGTTCATAATCTTGTTCCGGGGTGGCCCCGGAGCTTAAGTTCAGGCCGGTTTCCGGGTCGTCAAGGGACTGGTTGCTGAAAAATCCCCTCCGGCGCAGTTTCTGGTAACGGTTTCGGCAGTGGTTTAAGGCCAGCTGATAGAGCCAGGCCCCAAACTTGCTTTCTTCTTTAAGTTTGTCTATCTGCCGGTATACAGTGACGAAGATGTCCTGGGCGAGATCCTTTGCCTCATCTTCCTGTTTTACGTAGCCAAGGGCCAGATTGTAAATCTTTCTCTGGTAGAGCGTCACCAGCCGGTTAAAGGCCTGATGGTCCCCCTGGCGGAAGGCGCGGACAAGTTCGGGTGCTTCTTGGTATGGCATCGTGATCCGCTTGCCCCAAAAAAACCAGGGCCAATTTTTCTGTATGTTATAAAGACACGCCACCGGATAAAAAGTTCCAGGTAAAGCGGGAAATCCGCTTCGGTGGTTTTCTCACAAGAGAGGCGCGGTCGAAGAGAGTATCTTATGCAGGATTAAACAAAAAAAGGACCAAAAGAACAACAGGAAAGCGTGGTGATCCGTGGTACATTGCTTTGCGCGTTATGGTTGAAAGAATTTTTCTGATTGGCTATCTTGCTTAACTTGTGATAGCCCCATGCCTTTGTTTCCCTTTTATGAGACCAATCCCTATGATAGAAAAAATTGTAAATGACTTGAAAAATATCTTTGTCTTCAAGGAGACCACCCAAGTCGGGGATATTGTCCTGATTGTGGCCGAACGGATCATGTACGCCTTGGTCACTGCGATCGAGAGGGATTATAATAAAAAAGACGAGTGGTGGCAGGTGAGCCTACAGTTGTTGACCATTCCCCCGCAGAAGGTAGCTTGGACTCTGCGGACGCCGCAGTTCACCGGGCAGGAATTATTCACCATGGGTGGCGAGGAGCGGTTTATAAAGGCCATTGATTTTGGTGGGGGCGGGGAGCTGGCGCAGAAGAAAAGTGAAGGGCAGATCGAACCTGGGAAAAAGAAAAAGCCCTTCCTTACGGTAATCAAGTAAGGGGGCGGCTGGCGGATCAGGCGTTTTCGCGGCAGCCGTTCATGGCAAAGAAGTTTGTAACCCTCTCTATCATCTGTTGGTAACACTGGGGGCAATAGCCGTGTGAGAGTTGCGCCCCGACCCTGGCGGCCTGTTTTGCCCAGCCATTGTGATTTTTTGTTTTGTGACAGACGCAGCAGATTACTTGCATGATCGGTTCTCCTTGTCCTTTGGCTAACAGATCGGGATCTTTTTAGAAAAACTTGACGAAAAAATTAAGAATGAACATGGCCAGGCCTGGAGGAGAAAGAGAGATTGTAGCCCGTATCCGCCAGTCGGCAGGGAGTTCCGGCGATCTTCTGGTCGGGATCGGCGATGACTGCGCGGTATATAAAACGCTCTCGGACCGGGTCAGTTTGGTTACCACTGACACCATGGTGGAAGGGGTTCATTTTGATCTGGCCTGGCATCCTCCACTTGAGCTGGGCCGGAAGGCGGCTTCGGTCAACATCAGCGATATAGCGGCCATGGGCGGCCTGCCCCGGTTTGCCCTGCTTTCCCTGGCCTTGACTCCGACCATTGAGAGCCGGTGGCTGGATGCATTCATGGCCGGTTTTCTTGCCGTGCTTGACGAGCAGGGGGTTGTCCTGATCGGCGGGGATACGGTGCAGAGCGGGCATGAGAGCGTGCTTTCCGTCACAGTGCTTGGGGAGATGGCCGAGGTAGAACTGATTACCAGAAAGGGCGCCTGTGTCGGAGATGTGGTCCTGGTCAGCGGTTTCCTGGGCGAAGCGGCGGCTGGTCTGGCCCTGTGCCGGTTGGGATTGGCCCATGAGCCCGACTGGCAGACTCTGGTCGGAGCGCATCTGGACCCGGTTCCCCTGGTGGCCTTAGGCAGGGTGCTGGCCGCGAGCGGGCTGGTCCATGCGATGCAGGATCTCTCCGACGGTCTGGCCACCGATCTCGCTCATATCTGTGCGGAGAGCGGGGTCGGTGCGGTGGTGACGGCGGAAAATATTCCTCTTTCGCCCGTGTTGCACCAGGCGGCAAAAATCTGTGGCCAGTCTCCCCTTGACTGGGCCCTTTCCGGGGGGGAGGATTATCAATTGCTCTTCACCGCAGGCGAGCAGCAGGTGGCAACACTGTGCAATTTGGTCAAGGAAAAAACCGGTCGAGAGCTTTTTGCAGTGGGGCATATTGTCGAGGGGCAAGGGGTTTTTTTGGAAGATGCTGGCCAGCGTCGCGAGATCAGCTATCGAGGTTATGAACATTTCAGGTAACAGCCCAGAGACCCCGGCTCTTCCGGCACCATTCACCCTGCGGATCACCATTACCCCCGAGGATGTCGGTACGGCCTGCGACCTGATCGCGGCCCGGGTCGGGCTTGCCAAGAGCCGGGTGAAAGATGCCATGTGCAAGGGGGCGGTCTGGCTGACGGGAAAAAGGGGTGGGCGGAAACGGCTGCGCAAGGCAACCGCGCAGCTACAGCAAGGCGATGTTCTTGAATTGTCTTACGACCCGCGTCTTCTCGCAGTGAAACCCCAGCAGGCCCAGTGTCTGCACGATGCTCGTCAGTACAGCGTCTGGCTGAAACCCGCCGGCTTGCTGGCCCAAGGGACGGATTACGGCGACCACTGTTCGCTGGTGCGCCAGGTCGAGGTCCATTTTCGGTTGAAGCGTCCGGTCCTGCCCGTGCACCGGCTCGACCGGGAGGCTGTGGGCCTGATGATCCTGGCCCACAGCAAGACGGCGGCGGCCAAACTTTCCAAGCTGTTGCAGGACAACGCCATTGACAAGCAGTACAGGGTAACCGTGCTCGGCTGTCCCAGCCCTGAGCAGGGGGTGATCGAGCTGGTGCTGGATAATAAGCCCGCCATTACCCTATATACCCTCACCACCTATGACCAGACCACGGATACCTCCGTGGTCGAAGTCACCCTCAAAACCGGACGTCTACACCAAATCCGCCGCCACTTTGCCATGCTCGGCCATCCTGTCCTCGGCGATCCGAAATACGGGGTCGGCAACAAGAACAGCACCGGCATGGAGCTTGTCGCCCATCGGCTCGCCTTCCGCTGCCCCTTTACCAGAAAAGAGGTGCGCATCAGCCTCGATGAGCAGGACTCCAAGGTTATTTCTTAGGATTTGGACCGAGGGGTTTGAGCGAGGGAGTGCCGCCCATGAGCCGCATCTGCTCCTGAATATGCCCGGTGCGCTGACTGATGTAGCCGGAGGGGCGGGCCGGGTTTGAGCGCAGGGGGCTTGGTAGGATTGCCGCCAGGATGGCGGCTTCCCCGCTATTCAGTCTGGCGGCTGGCTTGTGAAAATAGGCTTGGCTGGCAGCCTCGATCCCGAAGATTCCTGGACCGAATTCCACGATGTTGAGATAGACCTCGAGAATACGTCGTTTGGGCCAGAGACCCTCAAGCAGCAGGGTGAAATAGACCTCCAGCCCCTTGCGGAGAAAGCTTCTCTCCGGCCAGAGAAAGAGATTCTTGGCAAGCTGCTGGGAGATGGTGCTTGCCCCGTGCACCCGTCGCCGGTGCTGGTTGTGTTCCCAAGCCTTTTCCATGGCCTCAAAATCAAAACCCATGTGCTGGAAAAATTTCTGGTCTTCCGAGGCGATCACCGCCAGGGGCGCGTAGGGGGAAATGCTTCCCATGTCGACCCAGCGGTAGCGGAAGCGGTACTCCTTGTCTTTTTGCCACAGGGAGGCGATCTGGCGCTGGATCATCAGGGAGCTGCATGGTACCGGCACCCAGCGGAAGAGGATGGTGATAGCCATGGTTCCCGCGATACCGAAGAGAAACCAGCGAAAGGCCAGGCGGCACAACGAACGGAGTCGACGGAAAAATCCGGTCTTTTGGCGCGTCAGGTCTTTGGAGGGCATCGGTTGCGGGTTTCCTTGGAGCGCGGCCTGTTTCAGGCGTTGCTCTCCGGTTTACGTACATCAGTCGGGGATGCCGTGATACTGCTGATGATCTTTTCCTCGGTTTTTGAGAAGCCGCTCACCATGGACATGATCACCGCCGCCAGATAGGGGATCGACTGGACCAGCAGGACCATGATCCAGACCATGAGATCCGCGGTTTCCGATCCTTGCCAGACCACGACGCAGATGGCTGCAAGCCAGAGGGCGATCATGATCAGTCCTTCTTCCCTGGCGGATTGCAGAGCCTGGAACAGGGCATGGCGCTTGGCGCATTTCGGGGTTCTGAAAAACGGGATGTCCTTGGTGCAGAAACCAAGGAGAATCGCGCGGGAAATGGTGTGGGAGAGGGAAAGACCAGCCAGGGCCGAGGCCAGGGTCTGCCCGGCGGTGGCGCCGACCCTGGTCCGGTAAAGGTAAATCATCTTGCCCACCTTGAAAACAAAGAGGGTGAGCGGCATGACCGACAGGATCACCAGGGGCGGATCAACTTTGAGCGGAAAATAGACCATGCCGGTGGACCAACCCAGGGCGGCCACAGTGAAGAAGAGATTCAGGCTGTCGGCCAGCCAGGGAATCCAACCGGCGACAAAATGATAGCGCTGTCCCCTGGTGAGGGCGGTCTGCCTGCCGAAGAGCAGGGCCTTGGCATGCCGCCGCAGGATCTGCACCGCTCCGTAGGCCCAGCGGAAGCGCTGTTTCTTGAAGTCGATGAAGGTGTCCGGCATCAACCCCCGGCCATAGGTCTTGGGAATATAGGTGGCTTCATAGCCGCGCTCAAAGATCTTCAGGCCCAGTTCCGCATCCTCGGTGATGCACCATTCTGCCCAGCCCCCAACCTCTTGCAGTACGGATTTACGGACCATGGTCATGGTGCCGTGCTGGATGATGGCGTTGCGTTCATTGCGGGTCAGCATGCCGATATAGAAAAATCCCTTGTATTCCGCGTAACACATGGCCTTGAAGAGGTTTTCCCCGTCGTCCCGATAATCCTGGGGCGCCTGGGCAATGGCCAGGGAGGGTTTGGCAAATTGGGGGGCCATGTCCTTCAGCCAGTCCGGGGTTACCATGTAATCGCTGTCGATGACCGCAAGAATCTCGGCCTCAGGCGCGGTTTTTTCCAGGGCGAAGTTCAGCGCCCCGGCCTTGAATCCGGCTAGCGGGGCCACATGGAAGAAACGGAATTTGGGGCCGAGTTTTTGGCAGTGGGCTTCCACTGGCTGCCAGATCGCCGGGTCCTTGGTGTTGTTGTCGATGACTAGGACCTCGTAGCGGGGGTAGTCCAGCTGAGCCAAGGCGTTCAGGGTCTCGATCAGCATCTCGGGCGGTTCGTTGTAAGCCGGCACCTGGACGGAGACCATGGGCAGCTGGTCATCTTCCAGATGTTGCGGGGTAAAGGGTCGGCGCCACTGGGAGAGCCAGGTTGCTTCCGCCCATTCATGGGCCTCGGCCAGGAGAACCACCACCACCCCGATCATGCCGATTACCATGAGGATGCCGATGAGGATGGTGGTCGGGTTCAGGTACTGTCTGGTGTAGGTGTAAACGATCCACACCGCGCCGGTGGCGGCGCCGAAGGCAATGGTGGCAAGAAAGCTGCGCCCGCGGGTACGCAGGGTTTTGGAGTCGATCAGGAGAAAGGCGAAGGTGATGATGGCGATTATCGCCGAGATGCCGGCCAGGGTCCGCCATTCCGGAATTCGGACAATGGGTTCGGTAAAGGGGAATTTCGGCTGGCGGTGGACATCGTATACGCCCCAGTACGCGCCTACCGAGCCCTCACTCCCCTGCTTCCAGGGCTGGTCAAAGGCCTCCATGATATAGTAGGTGTATTTTTCTTGCTCGGCCTTGGCCAGAAAACGGCGGAGGAAGATGGCCTCGTTGGCTGGGGATGCCACTGCCAGTTGACGGGTTCTGCCGTTGCTGGGCCAGCCCACCTCGCCGATGATTACCTGTTTGTCCGGAAATTTTTGCTTGAGCATGTTCATGTGCTTGACGATGTAGTCAATGGACTCGGCCATTTCCACGCCTTCCCAGTAGGGCAGCATGTGGGTGGCGATGTAGTCCACGTGTTCCCCGAGCTCCGGATACTTCATCCAGATATGCCACGGTTCGGCCGTGCTCACCGGAATCCCAGTGGCTGCCTGTACCTGGTCGATGTAGGCGATGAGCTGTTCCGGGGTCAGATCGCCCCGGAGGAGCGCCTCGTTGCCGATGATGACCCGGATCACGTTCTTAGGGTTTTCCTGGGCGACCCTGATGGCAGTCTCGATTTCCACCTCGTTTCGTTCCAGATCGCTGGTCAGCCAGGCGCCGAGGGTCACGTTGAGCCCGTGTTTACGGGCCAGGCGGGGAATCTCCGCCAATGAGCCTTCCTGGGTATAGGTTCTGACCGCGTGGGTTTTCTTGGCCAGCAGGGCCAAATCCGCGTCGATCTCCTCTTCGGTGGGCAGGATGTGGTCTATGGCGCTCTGTTCATCGCGGAAGGGGGAAAAGGAAAAACCCTGGATGCGGTTGGGCCAGCGGGGTTCCTGCTCCGGCTGGTTGACGGAAGCCCAGATGCTGCTGGAAATAACCGCGATTGCTATGGCAATGAGGATGTTTGCCCTGGTCATATGGTTCTCTTGTTTGGGAAATGTTGCTGTTGGCGTACAGGTTGCTGGCCGGGGGCAGGCAGCGGCGAAGACCAGCTTTTTCGCGGCCTGGCGTCTTGTCTGGTCTGTGAGAAGATGTGCGGGGAAAAACCCATTTTCTGAATACGCGTATGGGGGGAAAGTGCTGGAAATTACACCATGAATAGAACCAGTATATACGTCTGAAGGGCGATGCTTGTCAATCCTGTTCATGGGTGGGATGGTTTTTTTCTGCTCGGCGCCGGATCTCTGTGGATTATCCGCGAAAAACGGTGATCATTCAGGTGCGGAAAAGAGCTGGTGCGTACCCCTGGCTGTGCGCAACCCTTGGTTTCTGCTTAGGAGATGCTCCCAAATATGGTATGATGCCAAGGTTTTCTCTTGATCTTGTCTGCCCCCGGAGATGCGTGCCATGTCCTTTCAGATTGAAACCACATTTGCCCCTGCCGGAGACCAGCCGGCCGCCATCGACCTCCTGTGTCGAGGGCTTACGGAAGGGCTGCCGCACCAGGTTCTCCTCGGGGTCACCGGCTCGGGCAAAACCTTCACCATGGCGCAGGTCATTGCCAAAACAGGCCGTCCGGCCCTGGTCATGGCCCCCAACAAGACCCTGGCGGCCCAGCTCTATTCGGAGTTCAAGGAGCTGTTCCCCTCAAACGCGGTGGAGTATTTCGTCAGCTACTACGACTATTACCAGCCCGAGGCGTACATCCCCTCGTCGGATACCTACATCGAAAAGGATTCCGCCATCAACGAGGCCATCGACAAGATGCGCCATTCCGCCACCCGAGCGCTCCTCACCCGGCGGGATGTGATCATCGTCGCCTCGGTTTCCTGTATTTACGGCCTGGGCTCGCCGGAGGAGTACAAGAACATGCACCTCTTGCTCAAGCAAGGGGAGGAGTATCCCCTGGAGGAGATGCGGCGCAGGCTGGTTCATATGCTTTATGAGCGCAACGATCTCGACTTTCACCGCGGCACCTTTCGGGTGCGGGGCGATGTGCTGGAGATCTTCCCGGCCTATGAGGAGGATCGCGCCGTCCGGGTGGAGTTTTTTGGCGACACCATTGAGGCGATCAGCATCATCGATCCCCTGCGCGGCAAGGTGCTGGAACGTTTTTCCGAGCTGACCGTTTTCCCGGGCAGCCATTTCGTTACCTCGAAAGACCGGCTGCAGCGGGCCACGGCCACCATCAAGGAGGAGTTGCAGGAACGGCTTGCCTTTTTTCATGCAAATAATCGGCTGGTCGAGGCCCAGCGCCTGGAGCAGCGCACCATGTTCGATCTGGAGATGCTCCAGGAGCTGGGCTATTGCCACGGGATAGAGAATTACAGCCGCCATTTCACCGGCCTGGCGCCGGGAGAGCCGCCACCCACCCTGTTGGACTATTTCCCTCCGGATTTCATCCTCTTTGCCGACGAATCCCATGTGACCATCCCCCAGGTGCGTGGCATGTACCGAGGGGACCGTTCCCGCAAGGAAACCCTGACCGAGTTCGGCTTCCGTCTGCCGTCCGCCCTTGACAACCGGCCCCTGATGTTTGACGAGTTCGCGGCCCGGATACCCCAGGCGGTCTATGTTTCCGCGACCCCCGGCGATTTTGAGCTGGATAAGGCCGCCGGGCGGGTGGTGGAACAGTTGATCCGGCCTACCGGGCTTCTGGACCCGCCGATTGTGGTCCGGCCTGCAACCAATCAGGTGGATGATCTGCTGGAAGAGGTCCGGGTGCGGGAGGAACGCGGGGAGAGGGTGCTGATCACCACCCTGACCAAGCGGATGGCCGAGGATCTCACCGAGTATTATGCAAAACTTGGGGTGCGGGTGCGCTATCTCCATTCCGACATCAAAACCATGGAGCGCATGGAATTGATCCGTAACCTGCGCATGGGGGAGTTTCATGTGCTGGTGGGCATCAATCTTCTCCGAGAGGGTCTTGATATCCCCGAGGTTTCGCTGGTGGCGGTTTTGGATGCCGACAAGGAGGGGTTTTTGCGCAGCGCCCGGGCGCTTATCCAGACCTGCGGCCGAGCCGCCCGCAATGTTACAGGCATGGTGATCCTCTATGGCGACAGAATTACTGATTCCATGCGCCAGACCATTGATGAGACAGCGCGGCGGCGGGTCATTCAGGCGGCTTACAATGAAGCCCACGGTATTACCCCGGAGAGCGTGCAGTCGCGGATCAAGGATCTCATGGAGACGGTGTATGAAAAGGATTATGTTACCGTAGGTGTGGAAACCGGAGAGGCAGGGCAGCAGTATGCAACTTTGGCCGAACTGCGCCGGGAGATGAAGGGGCTGGAAAAGGAAATGCTTGCCGCAGCCAGGGAGCTCGCCTTTGAGGACGCGGCGGCCCTGCGTGATCAGCTCAAGAAATTGAAGGAAATGGAGCTTGCATGGCTGTGAAAAACAGTTTTTTGTATAGACTATTGCTGGTTGTGGTGCCATGGCTCTATGCCGGGGTGAGCCGGTTGCTTTTCACCACCTGCCGGGTGCGGGTGCATGGGGGTGAACATCTGGAACGGTGCGAAGCGCAAGCCCAGCCCTGTGTCGCTGTTTTTTGGCACTACGGCGTGTTCCCCATTATTGCCTTAAACCGTGGCCGGGATCGGGGCTGGGCCGCCATGGTCAGCGCCAGTGAGGATGCAGAATTTGTCGCCCGGATTCTTGCCCGACAGGGGGTAGTAAGCGTGCGTGGTTCTCGAAACCGGGGCGGGCTTTCCGCGCTTAAGGGGTTGATCGGCTTGATGCGTCAGGGCTATAATGCCGTCATCGTGGCCGATGGCTCCCAGGGGCCGTCCCGGATAATGCAGGCCGGAGCCATTCTGCTCGCAAGCAAAAGTGCGGCACCTATTCTGCCTATGGCGGTGGCGGCGGACCGTTGCTGGGTCTTTCGCAGCTGGGATCGTACCCTGCTGCCCAAGCCTTTTTCCCGGCTCGACCTTTGGTATGGCGAACCCATGATCGTGCCGGAAACGCCTGGGGTGGAAAAGATCGAGCAATGCCGCCTGGAGATGGAGCAGCGGCTCAATGCCTTGTATTTCCAGGCCTGGGGTGAGTTTGGCAAGGACGGTCATGATGGCGCATAAACTGAAAAACAGAAGTGTTGTTGCCGGTTTTTTTCTGCTGGTGGTAACGGCCGTCGGCACCTCGGGCTATTACCTGTTGGGTATGGCGCATGGTCATTCTCTGTGGGCATTGGGCGACTGTTTCTATATGACGGTCATTACCCTCACCACTGTGGGCTTCGGGGAAATCTTGGATCTGGCCAACGTGCCCGGGGCCAGACTTTTTACGATCTTCATTCTCTTGAGCGGCCTGGGGCTTGCCGCCTACTTTGTTTCTACTCTCACCGCCTTCTTGGTCGAAGGCGAACTTACCAATGTGTTCTGGAGAAAAAAGATGGCGCAGCAGATTCGTAAACTTTCCGGTCATATCATTGTTTGTGGGATGGGGCGCATCGGCTGTTCTATTTTGGAGGAACTGCACCGGAACCATACCGCATTTGTGGTCATCGATCCTGATGAACAGCGGATACGGAAACTGCAGGAGCAATTCGGCGATTTTCCGGCGGTGGTTGGGGATGCGACCCATGCGGGGGATCTGGAGGAAGCGATGGTGGTCACGGCCAAGGGCGTGATCTCCACCCTGAGCGATGACAAGGACAACCTCTGTGTGGTGGTGACCTGCCGACAACTTAACCCCATGCTGCGTATTATTTCGAGTTGCAAGGATGCCGAATTCGCCGGCAAGCTCGAACTGATCGGGGCCGAGGTGGTGATGCCAAACGCCATCGGCGGGCTCAGGATCGCTTCTCTGATGCTGCGGCCCCAGGTTGTGGGGTATCTTGATCTCATGCTGCGGGACAAGAATTGTCCGATCCGCATCGCGGATGTCACGCTCACCGATAGGTCTGATTTGGTCGGTGAGCCGTTGAGCGCGATTAATTTTGACGATTTCGGGCCGTTGCTGGTCATGGCCATTATCCGCAAAGACATGTCGTCCCCCTTGTACAACCCGCAACGGTCGGTGGGGTTGCAGGAAGGCGACACCCTGGTGGTGCAGACGGACATTGACTCCCTGGAGCGATTTCGCCGGTTGCATACTTAGAGCTTGTCCGTAAATAAATTTTTGGTACTCGCCTCCAGCTTTTGGCCGTTTTGGGCCACTCCTCAATTGCAAAATGCTCGTCGTAGCGCTGCTACGTCTGTGCTTTTGTTCAATCGTCTCGACCAAATCCGTCTCGAAATCCGGCGCGATCCCTGAAAAGCTTATTTACGGACAATTTCGTAGGCGATGGAGATTCGAGGCATGTGCCGTTCGCGGCGTAAAGAGAAAAAAATGGGGGTGAGAGACATGCGTCCCCACCCCCATTTTTTTGCAGATGAAGCCCAGAACGGGCTTGTCTTTCGTTTAGGCCAACTGGTTCAGGATCGACTCGGTAACTGCCTTGATGGAGATTGAGCCATCCACGGAGATCACCTTGGCGCCACTGGCCTTCTTGAAGTAATTGACCGCTGCCATGGTGCCGGTCTTGTCGTCGTAGTAGATGTCATGGCGCTTGTTGATGGCCTCCTCGTCCTGATCATCGGCCCGGGCGCTCAACTCGCCGCCGCACACCCGGCAGACCAGCTTGCCGTCTTTTTCCACCGGCTTGATGGCGTCGAAGGCGATGTGGTTGGGATGGTTGTTGTCGTTGGCGCAGAGGCGGCGGCCCATGATCCGTTCCTTGGCGATTTGGCGGTCCAGCAAAATCTCTACCACATAGCTCAGGGGCATATCCGCATCCTTCAGCGCCTTGTCCAGCGCCTCGGCCTGGGCCAGGGAGCGGGGGAAGCCGTCTAAAAGCCAGCCCTTGGCCTTGGATTTTTTCAGGGTCTCGAGAACCATGGGGATGGTGATTTCGTCGGGAACCAGATCGCCACGCTCGATGAACGCCTTGGCTTTCATGCCCAGCTCGGTGCCGCCCTTGATGTGCTCGCGGAAGATGGCGCCTGATTCAATATGGTCGATATTGTATTTGTCTTTGACAATAGCGCCCTGGGTGCCCTTGCCGCTTCCATTTGGTCCGAAAGCCAGAATGTTTACCGCCATGACGATTCTCCTTTATCAATACAGTGTATGTTGGCGGGAACGCCAGATGCGGCCCGCTCCATGGACATGAATGAGTATTCACTCAAGGAAGAAATAGGAGCAGAATATATACCAAAAAATAGATTGAGGCCAGAAAAAATATTGCTACAGGAAAAGATCGAGGAGGCGTGGGCGGGGCGGTTGCCACTGCTGGCAGAGGGACGGAGCGGGCCAAGATTTGGCAAGACTCGGTGTGAGTCTTGCCGAGGAAAATGCAGGTATTCTAACGGTTCAGCTTGCGTTATGCAATTCGCAGAACTCTTTGATCAGCAGTTTGCGGGCAACCAATTCCAGTTTGAAATAAAAAGGGCTTTGCATGAGGATCTGTATAGCTTTTTGCGGGGTCATGGCATTCTCCTTCCTTGGAATGGTTGTTCGCCTCATTCGCGGTGTCTTTTGCTTATCTCATCGGAGGTTTTGCGGGAAAACTTGATTGGGAAACCGAAAAGGCGGGGGAGGTCTGCGGAGTAAAAAGCGGTCATTGCCTCGGCTGCATTCTTACTCATTGATACCATTGAAAAAATGCAGCATAATAGCTACGGTAATAATATTGTGCCGGATGAAAGTAGCTTCATGGTTGCCGAGGCTAGCAAGCCGTTGTCGCACAATAGATTTGTCATTCTGGTGACCAAGGCGGCAGCGGCGTAAGGATCAGTACAATAAGGTCCATAATTGTATAGGTTCTTTCGTAACGGCTCCTAAATCTTCGAGGGCTGCATGCAAAAAATTTTCTTCGCCGTTTTCATGCTGGTCATGATTCTGTGCATCGGCACCTCCGGATACATGCTGATTGAAAACGGCTCTTTTCTTGACAGTCTGTATATGTCGGTGATCACCATTACCACGGTGGGATATGGGGAGATCATACCCTTAAGTCCGGCGGGCCGGTATTTCACCATCTGCCTTATTTTGGTCGGGGTCGGCTTTGTCCTCTATTTGGTGGGCGAGGTCACGGAGTCCATGGTTGAAGGGGGCTTGCGGAAAATCATGGGGAGGAACAACATGGAAAAGCGGGTGGCGGCCTTGAAAGACCACTACATTGTCTGCGGCTTTGGTCGGATCGGCAAGGTGATCTGCAAGAATTTTAAAGAGAGCAAACTCCCCTTTGTTATCGTGGAAAGCGATGCCCAGGAGGTGCAGAAGATCGATGAACTCGGCTACCTGGCCTTGCTCGGCAGCGCCTCCAGCGACGAGATGCTGCTGAAAGCCGGGATCAAGGAGGCCAAGGGCCTGATCGCCGTGGTCTCCTCCGATGCGGAAAACGTCTATATCATTCTTTCGGCCAGGGGGCTTAATCCTGATCTCTTCATCATGGCCCGTTCCAGCGGGACGGAAGGCACGGAGACCAAGCTGTTGCGGGCTGGTGCCGACAAGGTGATTTCCCCGTATTTCATTGGTGCCCATCGCATGGCCCAGCTTGTCGTGCGACCAACGGTGGTGGATTTTCTCGATCTCACCGTGCATGGCGGGGAGCTGGGCTTGCGCCTTGAAGAACTGCGGGTTTCCGGGCAATCAGTCCTTGCCGGCAAGAGGTTGATGGACTCTGGGCTTCGCAAGGAGTATGACCTCATCGTCGTTGCAATCAAGAGGGAAGAGGGGGAGATGCAGTTCAACCCTAAGCCGCAAACTATCATTCTTCCCGGTGATATCCTGGTTGTGTTGGGCGAGCATGAGCATATTACGGCGCTGGAAAAACAGCTATGATATAAGGCGGTTGTGATATATATAAAATATTGGCTACATGGCCGCGCTTGATGATTTTTTCTTTCTGGCCGATAGGATAAGGGAAAGGGGCTTTTTCCCGTTTTTTCATTCTTCCGTGGGTGGCACGTGCAATGGCAAATGAAAAACTTTTCAAAGGCGGGGTTGAGATCCAAAATGGCGCTTTTATCCTGAGGGTCACCAAGGATCGTCTTCAGGCCGTAGTTACCCCCAAAGACATCAAAGCAGGGGCGCAGCTGGACAACGATTTCCTCCAGAAGGAACTTGCCGAGAATGGGATCGTCGGCGGAGTGTTGCCAACCCCCGAGTCGGCTGGGGGAGGATCGTTTTACGTGGCCAAAGGTACTGCCCCGGTCCCTGGCGAGAACGCCAGGGTGAAGATGCATGTCAAACCCGCCATCCCCGGCCCGCAGCGAAGCGACCCAGATAAGGATCAGGTGGATTACCGTGAGACCGGCAGTATCGTCAATGTCGCTAAAGATCGGCTGCTGCTGGAGAAAATCGCGCCTGGTCTGGGCAAGGCCGGCCAGGATGTCTTCGGGGTCGGCATCCCGGCCAAGCCGGGTAAGGACAGCAAGCTCAAGGAGGGCAAAGGGGTTACGCTCTCGCCTGACGAGACGAAGATTTTTGCCGCGCTTGACGGCAAGTTCGTCATGGCCGATGGCAAGCCCACGGTTTCTGGCGAACATTCTATTGCCGGCGATGTGGATATGAAGGAGGGAAACATCCTCTTTGGCGGCGCCAGTCTGGTGATCAGCGGTGAGGTTCTTCCCGGATTCAACGTCAAATGCCGGGGTGATATTAAGATAGGGCAGGGGGTCAGTAATGCTTCTGTCATGGCCGGGGGCTCCCTGACCGTTATGGGGGGGGTTGTTGGTGAAGAGTCGACATTGCGGGCCAAGGGCGACATAACCGTTGAATTCGTGGAGAACGGTCCTAAGCTCGAAACGGCGGGTTATCTTCGAGTTAATGATGTGCTTTTACAGGCGCAGGCCAGTGTCGGTAAGGATGTGATCGCCACCCAGGGGAACGGCACGATCATCGGCGGTAAGATTGTTGCCGCAGGCTCCGTGCATGTCAAGGAACTGGGGAGTGAAGCCGAGGTGATCACCGAGGTCTGTGTCGGGCTCGTTCCTTCCCTGCAGGTGAAGAAACAAAAGATTGACGAGGATCTCGCTCTGTGGTCGGACCGACTGAACGAGGTGATCAAGAACATCAGCGCTCTTGAGAAGATCAAAAAGGAACTGGCCGGAAAATTTCCCGATGACAAAAGCACTCTGCTGGCCAAGTGCAAGGCTTTCATGCCCAAGGCCATGGAGAAGGTCAACCTTCTGACCGAAGAAAGCAACGCTCTGGAGTTGGAGCTTGAGCAGATGGTGAATGAGGTGGTGTATGTCTATGGCCGTCTCTTCCCCGGCGTGATGGTGAAGATAGGCAGCATGACCCGGGTCATTACCCTTGAGGAAGAGCAGTCGGTTATTTATTTCGACAAGGTAAGCCACCAGATTCTGGTGCGGAAGATGAGCCGTGATGAACGGGACGCCATGCCCGTCTGATTCCCAAGTTCTTTTTGTGTTTGCCCAAAGTCGGTAATTGTGGGTTATTCTGCCAGGTTTCCGCTAGGCTTGCTCGCGCAACAGTTATCCCGCAGGCAACAGAGCCAGCATCTCCCGTACCGCCTGATCAAGTCCAACGTAGATAGCCCGCGCCATCACCGCGTGGCCGATGCTCAACTCCTCTATGGTGCCTAAGGACGCCATCCGCCGGGTGTTCAGGTAGTTGAGGCCATGTCCGGCATTCACCCTCAGACCCATTTCATGGGCCTCTTCCGCCGCCGTGGCGATGAGTCCGAATTCCTGGTCCCGCAGCTGCTCCGTTATCGCATCGCAGTAACGGCCGGTATGGATCTCGACAAAGGTCGCCCCCACTTCGTGGGCCGCGTTGATTTGCCTGGTGTCGGGATCGATGAACAGGCTCACCGGAATCCCGGCCTTGCGCATTCGGGCGATGACTTCTTGTAATTTCTTCTTCTGCCCAGCCACATTGAGGCCGCCTTCGGTGGTCAGCTCCTTGCGTTTTTCCGGGACCAGGGTGATCATGTCCGGTTTGATCTCCAGAGCGATACCGATGATCTCCTCGGTTGCCCCCATCTCCAGATTGAGTTTGCTTTTCACGGTCTGTCGGAGTAACCGTACGTCCCGGTCCTGGATATGCCGACGGTCTTCCCGAAGATGGACGACAATCCCCTGGGCTCCGGCAAGTTCGCAGATGCCCGCAGCCAGAACCGGGTCCGGCTCGCTGATGCCCCGGGCTTGACGCAGGGTGGCGACATGATCGACATTGATGGCAAGAGTGACCATTTTTCCTCTCCTTTCTTCGCTTAACAATTCACGCAAAAGTTGTTTTTCCCGTTCGACCATGGATATTTCTTCGGCGCGGGAGCGTTCGTGGTCATAGCCCAGCAGGTGCAGCAACCCGTGGATTAGGAGGATCGTCACCCGTTGGTGCAGGGTCACCCCATCGGTCGCGGCTTCCCGGGCTGCGGTGTCCAGGGAGATGATCACATCACCGAGAAGCTCGGTGGGCAGATGCTCCCCCCCTCCCTCCTGCATGGCAAAGGCCAGGACGTTGGTCGGCCCCAATTTGTTGCGGTACTGCTCGTTGAGCTGCGCCATCTCGGGGTCGTCAAGGAGCAGGATGCTCAGTTCGCTCCGGGAGCAACCACAGAGGGACAACAGCCTTTCTGCCCGCTGCCGGAGCTGACTCAGGCTGATGCTCGGGGGCGTGGCCGTCTGGTTGGTGATGAGTACGGGCATGGCGCCTCAGTGTATCCTTGTCGTTGTCCGGCGGGGTTGGGGGAGGGTTTCCTTTTCGGCGTAAGCGCGAATAACCTCCTGCACCAGTCGGTGGCGAACCACGTCCACCTCGGAGAATTGGTTGAAAGCGATCCCCTTGATATTCTGCAAGATCCGGGCGGCCTCAATGAGCCCGGATTGCCTGGGGTCCGGCAGGTCAATCTGGGTGATGTCGCCGGTGATCACCGCCTGGGAGTTGAAGCCCAGCCGGGTGAGGAACATCTTCATCTGTTCGTGCGTGGTGTTCTGCGCCTCATCCAGAATGACAAAGGCATTGCTCAGGGTGCGGCCGCGCATGAAGGCCAAGGGCGCGATCTCGATCAATCCTTCTTCAATGAGATCCGCAACCTTGCCCCGACCCAGCATATCGTTTAAGGCATCGTGCAGGGGGCGCAGATAGGGATTGACCTTCTGGGCCATGTCGCCGGGGAGAAAGCCCAAGCGTTCGCCCGCTTCCACCGCAGGGCGGGCCAGGATGATGGAGCGAACCTGGTGGCTGACAAAGGCGGAAACCGCCATGGCCACGGCAAGATAGGTTTTGCCGGTGCCTGCCGGGCCGATGCCGAAAACAATGTCGTTGGTGCGGATGCTGTCGATGTAGAGTTTTTGGTTGCTGCTCTTGGGCGAGACCACCTTCTGCTCGGCCGTGATGTAGACCTTGTCGAGAAAGATCTCTTTGAGGTTCGCCTTGGGCGAGGCCTGGAGGATGCGCAAGGCATAGGCGACATCCGAGGGATACACCGGATAGCCTGCGCGGATCAGCTCCTGGAGTTTGGTAATGGCCGAGACGGCCAGCTCCACTTCGTGTTTCGGCCCGTTTACGGTGAGCTGGCTGCCTCGCACCTGAATGTTGACCCCGGTTCCCTCCTCGATAACAGTAAGGTTTTTGTTTAGGTCGCCGTAGACCAGCAGGGCGGTGCTGTTATCGGCAAGGGTGATTTCGCGTTTGCTCAACGGGAGGCTCCGCTCTTGCTGCGTTTGCTCAGTTCCTGACTGATCATCTGCTGAAGATCTTTAATGTTCCGTTCTTTCAGGCGGCGGCCATTGACGAAAATGGTCGGGGTGCCCCGAACTCCGGCAATCTGCGCTTCGGCCATGTCGCGTTCCAGGGCCTGTTGGTTGACCGGCGCCTTATAATCCTTGTTGAATTTATCCAGATCAAGGCCAATCTTTTTGGCAAGCTCTACGTATTTTGCCTCGGAAAGATTTTTTTGGTTTTCAAAAAGCAGGTCATGGTATTGCCAGAACTTGCCCTGGCGATGGGCGGCCAGGGAAGCAAGGGCGGCGGATTGAGCCAATTTGTGCATGGCCAGGGGGAATTGTTTGAAAACGACCTTGACCTCCTTGGGGTGTTTGGCCAGCGCCTCTTCAAACAGGGCACCCACCGTGCCGCAATAGGGGCACTCAAAATCGCTGAAGGCGACAATGACCACCGGGGCGTTTTCCGGCCCGAGAAACGGGGCGCCTTGGATGTTGATCGGCACGGAAAAATCCAGGGTAACGGTCTGGACGGTCTTGCTCTTGCTGCTGGCCAGATAGACCCGATCGGGGAGGTTGGCCGCTTGCAGACCCGAGGAGGCGATGTGGTCCATGGCCGGGTCAACGGGGATGGTGTCTTCTAAAACGCCCTTGTCGGAATAGATAAGGAGTTTGCCGCCTTCGGTCAGGACAAAGGTCCATTTGCCGTCCAATGAGGCGGCAACGTCCAGGGGGGCGGTGGGGGTTTTTAGGGTGTTGCTTACCTCCCAGTCAACTCCGGCCTGGCAGGGTGTTATCAAAAGCAGGGTCGCGAAAAGCATGGGCAAACAGCCGAAAAAACGTCGCGCTGTCATGGTCATTGTTTGTTCTCCTTGTTTGATAAGCAAAATGGAGCAGCCGAGGCATACCTCCGGCAATCTCTCTGCGCTGGGAACCTGTTCGGGGATACATTATAATGCCCGGAAAAATTACGCAAGGATCAGCAGGAGGGTGATGAAAAAAATCAGCCTGGGATTTCTTTTATAGGAACTCTACCAGAAGAATGGCCAGATGCCGGACCTCGGGTTGCGCCGGATCAGGGCCCAACCCTTGTTGGATATGGATGAGGCAGCCGGAGCAGGTGGTGGTCACCAGATCGGGCGCTGCCTGGGCCAACTGGTTGAGCAACCGGCCTCTGATGGTTGCCGCCAGCTCCGGCTGGGCCAGATGAAACAGGCCGCCCTGGCCGCAGCATTGCGGGCCGTTGGGAAGTTCGGCCAGGTGCAGGCCGGGGATGGCCCGGAGGATTTTCCTGGGCGGACTGGTAATTGGGGACGGAAACCTTAGGTGGCAGGGATCGTGGTAGGCCACGGTGCGGGGTGTGGCTGAAGCGGCAAAGCGGAAAGTCGGATCCGCGGCCATGGCCTGGATCACAAAGGTGGAAAATTCAAGGAGTCGGTCGGCAAAGACATGGGCCTTTGCTTGCCATTCCGGGTCATCGGCAAGCAGTTCGGGATAGCGGCGCAACTGACTGTAGCAGGAAGCGCAGGAGGTCAGGATGGGCAGGGTGTTTCCGGTAAAGGCCAGGATATTCTGCTTGGCAAGACGTTTGGCCGTGGCGGTGTCTCCCCCGTTTTCCGCCGCTAGTCCGCAACAGCATTGCTGCGTTGGTCTGAGCGGGGGATTGCCGGTGAAGGCTGTGGCTATCCGCTCCGTTGCTGCACCGATTTCCCGGTGTAGATGGGTGGCGTAGCAGCCGGGGAAAAAGGCCAGGGCAGGGTGTTCGGATCTATCCTGTGGTATTTCTGCTTGCGCCGGGAGGTCGGTTGTTCCCCCCTGCGGCAGGCCAAGGCGCAGCCGCAACCCGCTGTCGGCTGGCAATAGGTCCAGCAGGGGCCGACCCAGGCTGGCAATGGTCGCCAGTAGGGTCGGGTTAGCCAGGGCCTTTCGGGTGATGGCCCTGAGCAAGGCATGGCTGCCCGCGGTTTTCTCCAGCCGTTCTCGGCCGGCAATAAAGCGACCAGGCGGGTCGAGCCCCCGCGAGCACACGGCCCGGCAGGCTCCGCAGAGCAGACATTGGGAAAGGATCTCCGCGTAAGCGTCCGAGGCCTGGGCCGGATCAAGGTGTCCCAGCAGATGCAGCCTGCCACGGGCCGAGAGCGATTCCCGGCCCGTGGCCTGAAACACCGGGCAGACCACGGTGCAGGCCCCGCATTTTGCGCACTGGAGGGGGTCTATCGCTGCCACAAAAGATAGGCCTTGATGAACGGATCGAGGTTGCCGTCCAGCGTACTGTCCACATTGCCCACCTCGAAATTGGTGCGGTGGTCCTTGATCATCCGGTACGGCTGCATCGCATAGGAGCGGATCTGACTGCCCCAGGCGATCTCCTTTTTCTCGCCGGCGATATCCTTGTGCTGTTCTTTTTGTTCAGCCCGCTCCTTGTCGTACAACCGGGACTTGAGCATCTTCATGGCCGTGTCCTTGTTGCGGTGCTGGCTCCGTTCGTT
>JBAZCG010000057.1:0-21808 GCA_041671085.1 Desulfurivibrionaceae bacterium
GATCGTGCCGATCCGGGTGGTGGATTGGGAGGCAACATAGAACGAATCGCTGGTTTCGCTGACCAGGGCGTTGCCGGTGGTGATCTTCTGCACCGTGCCCTCGATGAGGTTGGAGGTGTTCTTCGCCGCCTCCGCCGCCCGCATGGCCAGGTTGCGGACCTCGTCGCCAACCACCGCGAAACCGGCTCCGGCCTCTCCGGCCCGGGCTGCCTCCACGGCGGCGTTCAAGGCCAGCAGGTTGGTCTGAAAGGCAATCTCGTCGATGGTCTTGACGATCTTCTGGGTTTGGGCGCTGGCTGCCGAGATTTCCTGCATGGAGGTGGTGAGCTTTTTCATGGATTCGTCGGCGCTCAGGATCACCGTGTTGGCCTCTTTCATCAGGTCATCGGCTTGTCTGGCATGGTCGGCATCTTGCTTGACCATGGCCCCGACCTCTTCCAGGGAGGCGGAAGTTTCTTCCACTGCCGCAGCCTGTTGGGAAGCGCCTTCTGCCAAGGTCTGGCTGGAGGAGGAGACCTCGTGTGCCGCAGCGGCCACCTGCTCCGCGCCCTCGTTTAAGGTCAGGCTGACCTGTTTGAGGGTGGTGGAAATCCCCCGGCCCAGGAAAAAGGCCAGGGCTGCGCCGCTGGCTATGGCGATGGCGCCCAGAAGCAGGGCCAGCCGACCAAGAAAGGTGGCTGATGCTTTGGCGGATACGCTTACACTGCCTGCCGCGTCCTTGGCTTCATTGAGGAGCTTGTCAAGCTCCGGATCAATGGCGCGGGCCGCACTTCGGACAGCAGGCTCGGAGGCCATTCGTTCTGCGGCAGGGGCCTCGACCATGGTCTCAAAATCTTTTTGGTAGGTTTTTGCCAGCGCTAGAACCTTATTGGCACCCTCGCCCATCTGGGGCATCTCCGCCTTTTTGGACAGGGCTGCGATGGTGTCCAGCTCGTCCTCAAGGTCGGCCATGCTGTTTTGTTGTTCCTTGACCTTGCCGGCGTCGCCGGTAAGGAGGAAGTCTTTTTCAAAACGACGGCATTGCCCCAGTGCGGTCTTGGCAGCACTGGCGCGCATGGCCATGGTCATTTCGTGCTCGAGAATCTCGGTTAATTCTGAGGTGCTGGAGGTGAGGGCAAACTGGTAGATACCCGTGAGTATGGCGGTCAGGAGCAACACCACTGCAAAGCCACCACCGATTTTTTTGCCTATTGTTACCTGTTGTCTGGCCATCTTTACTCCTCCGCACAGCGGGTTAATCATTGGGGGAAATTGCTGAAATTACTTCAATCCCTTACAGCATAAAGAAAAAAGGGATAGGGCGTCAAGGCCTGTTTGCGCAAGCCTGTCGATTTTTTCGCTGATCAGTCACGGCTCAGTACCCGCCCCAGGGTAGCATCCACGGCCAGGGCCTGCTGCATCCGATCCTTGAGAAACGGTTCGCTGAGATAGCGCCGGTTGTCCTCGATCACCGCGCAGAGTGCTTCGATATCGCCGGATTCGGCAAGTTTCGTGATTTTGGTGAGGTTTTTGGCAAAGCTTTGGACAATGCGGCAGCCATGGCCACTGGTGGCCATGATCTCCGCGTAGGTGCGGGGGTTTTGCCCATGCACTCTGGCCATGGAGAGGATGGAGTAGAGCGAGGTCAGGGTGGCGTGGCTGCCGATGGCTTCCGGGGGAATGGCATTGTCCTTGAGGGCCATGGCCAGGGCCACCGAGATGGCGGTGGGCAGCTTCTGGCTGACCCCCATCATCAGGTCGTGCTGGTCTGGTGCGTCGAGGGAAATCTTGGCTCCGTGTTTGTAGAGAAAGGCCTCGAACTCGCTGCTCAACACGCCGCTTCGCGCAGTGCGGACCACCGAGGCGTTCTTGTCCTTCATCGTTGCGGCCTGCGGCCCCCACAAATTATGGACCAGCAGCACCTCCACCCCGTCTTTGGTATGGGTCAGGGCGGTGTGCAGCACGTTTTCTGCCTCGCCCGCCAGCAGGATCAGGGCTTGGTGGTTCGCCAGTAGCGGGCCGTATTCCGCCACTGCTGCAGGGGTGGCGCTGATGGGCACGCAGATCACCACCACGTCCACCTGGGGAATCATCTCTTCAGGCCGCAGGGTACTCTTGCGGCCGGTGATCATGATTTCGTAGCCTTCGCTCTTTAACCGCTCGGCAAACCAGAGGCTCATCGCGCCGCTGCCGATAAAACCAAAGGTTTTGATGTGCTTGACCCGCATGTCCACCCTGGGGAAACTGCCCAGCACCCTTACCGAGCCGGGCTCCTGGATGATCTGGTGCTCGATGCGTTCGATGGCTACCCGGACCCGCTCGTCGGCAAGATGCCCTTCAAATTCGATGAAGAATTGTAGCTTCTGGCTCTGGGGGTCGGTTTCCGTCTGCATGTCGATTAGGTTGATGCTGCGCTTGGTGAACTCGTTTAATAGGTCCGCGAGGATGCCGACCCGGTCTTTGATCGGGGTGGTGACCATGGCGGTGGCATCGTAACCGGTGCGGGGGGCCGGAGCCGGACCCAACACCGCGTACCGGGTCCGGTTGTGGGGCACTATCTCCCTGGCACGGATGTTAAGGCCATAGGCGCGCAGCGCCTCTTCCGATTCGATGACCCCATGGGTGACAAGCCCCTGCGCTTTGATGTCGCGCACCGCCGCATCCAGATCATGCACCGAGGTCAGGGTCGCCTCGGGGTAAGCGCTGGTGATGTAGTCTTCGCATTGGCGCAGCACCCCGCTTTTGCCGAGGAGCATGGTGATCGGTTTTGTGCCGGACAGGCTGCCCAGGGAAAGATGGATGGGCAAAACGATGTTGTCCTGCCAGAACCCCTTGTCCATGCCCTTGACCAACCGGCTGTATTCCTTGACCTGACCTTCGCGGGTATTGTAGACCGGCGCCAGGGCCAGGTCGGTTTCCTGGGCGGCAAAGGCCTTGAACACCGCAGTCAGATTAGGGAAAAGCCTGATGGTCGCGTCCGGGTTGTACTGGCGGGCCGCCTGCCAGGCGTGGGAGCCTTCCGGCCCGATGGTGGCTATGGAAACCATGTGAAGACCTGTTTGTTTGGTTGCGTGGTTGATCTTGGCGCACCCGTGTTGGCGGGACTTTCTTCTTTGTAGTGTGTTCGCAAGGGCTGGTCAATAGCTTTTCTCGGAGAGATGCTGCTGGGAAACCGGAGATGCGGCGAGGTAGGGGAAGGGTTGAAACGGTGGCAATGGAGGTTTGGCCGGGTAAATCGGAAAGCCTTCAGGCCAAGGCCTGTGCCTGTGGGAGGGCGCTGACGATTCGGCTCAGGACTTCCGCCGGAACGAAAGGCTTGTCGATGTAAGAGGCACAGCCGCGTTTGTGCAGCTGCCGGAGGAGTTCTTTGTCGCCGTAGCCGGTGATAACCATGATGGGAATCGGGATGCCTGCCGCTTTGAGTTTGTCGATCAGGCCCAGACCGTCGAGTTCCGGCATTTTGAAATCGGTGATGATCAGGCTTATGGGCTGGGTGGCTGGCTGTTTTTGGATCTTATCGTAGGCATCCCGGCCGTTGGTTGCCAGGATCACGTTGAAACCGGCTTGGCGTAGAACAAGATGCAGGGCCAGCCTGGTGTGTTTCTCATCTTCCGCTATCAGTATTTGTGGGCTAATCATGATGTGTGCCGGCAGCCGGCAACGCCTGGGGCGTCAATGTGCGGCCTGTTTTTTCATGGTTTGTGCGAAGTTTTTTGCGAGGCTGGCGGCGATGCGTCGTACGAAAACCTCCCCGGTGTCGGTGTTGAAAAATATCTTGTATCCTTCAGTTCCCCCGGTTTTTTGCACGTCCGGGGTGAGGCCGAAACGGGCAAGGGTCTCAAGGGCGGCGGCAATGTTCTGTTGGCCAATGGCAAATCCATCGGCACCGGCCATGTGGGTCTGGAGAACGCTTGCCCCGCCGAACAGTTTTACCGTAAGCTCTGAGGGGGCGATGCCGAACCGGCTGGTCATGGTTTCGAGCATGTGGGACACCGCCGTGTCCACATAAGGGAAATGTCCGATTACTGGCAGTTTTGTCTGCCGGGGCAGCATGCCGTGGCAGATGGCCCCGACTCGGAATTTTTTGCTGTACAGGCAGAGGGAAACGCAGGAGCCGAGAATGGTGGAGACCAAGGTCGGCTGGTCAATGATCAGCAGCTTGCCTGGGGTCAGATTGATGATTGGGAGGTTGGGGTAGGACGATAAAAGAGAGGGTTGCAACATAGGTGAGCCCAGCCGTGTGAGGAAAGATTGTGGGATGGCGGCAATCGCTGGTGTTTCGCCATGCTCCATGGGGGTGCTCCCGGTAATTTTTTTTGCCCTGTTGAAAGCCAACTTCCTGCCAAGCCTCCGAAGAGACTTGGCAGGAAGTCTTGGATCGGCGAGGGGGGGGGACCGATCCAAATGGCTACTTGTGTCAGGCCCAGGTGGGCCTGTAATCTTTGCTAGTGGGTCTTGCCAGTGATCAGCTCGTAAGCGTCCGCTTCCGAATCCACCAGGGCGCCAAAGATAAGGGGCTGGCTCTGGTGGGAGCTTTCCGCCGAAAGGATGCAGATCTGTTCGGTAAAGCCGTTGAGGCCGTTTACGGGATTCACCCGCAAATCAATAACTGGAACGGTTCTGCCCCGGAAATTGATGATGCCCATGACCGTATCGTTGGTAAGGGGAAGGGCGGTTGCCGCCATCATCCCGAGGATTGCGGTGATCCTCAGTGAGCCGTGGGCATATGCTTCCCGCTCAGCCATGGATATTGCCAGCGTGGTTTTCAGTGCTGATGCTCCCATGGTCTTTCCCTCCTGGTCAGGTGAATAAAATCCCGTGATTTTCTTGGGGGTTACTTTCTGCTTATGGAAGAAATGTGCCAGGATGGAAATAAAGTTTCTAACTAACTGATATGGAATGGAATATTTTTTTATGTGATGGAATGATAGAATTATGGGGTTGGGGGAGATCAAGATATATTTATGGATGGGATGGGTAAGGTGGGGGGATATCCAGTGGTGTAGCGGAAATGAATGAATGTTGACGTGTGTCAATAAAAGTTGATGTAATGGTGTGGTGTTGTGGATTCGTCTGGGAAGTGGCGAAGAAAGGGTCTCGGTGTCACTTGTCCCGCTGTTGGTTGGCGGGATGCCCTGCGCATCCTCAATGCTGCCGGGAGTTTGCAAACTCGGCTGTGTGCCAAGGGGAAATTCCCCTTATCCGGAAATTTCCGGATAAACTTATTTTTCCCCGGACACGGTCATGGGAAATATCGCTCTGGCAATGGTGCCCTTGCCGGGCTGTGAGTCGAATTTCAGCCTGCCCCCATGCTCTTCCATGATCCCCGCAGAGATGGAAAGGCCAAGGCCGCTGCCGCCGCCGTCACGTTTGGTGGTGAAAAACGGGTCCAGGATGCGTTTGAGATTTTTTTGGGAAATCCCGCAGCCTTGGTCTGCTATTTCCACAAAAACAGTGGAGGTTTTTGGCTCCTGGCCGGTGGAGACAGTCAGGTGTTTATTCGGCGAAGCCAGGGACTGGTAAGCGTTTTGTAACAGGTTGATGATGACCTGTTCGGCCCGCTGGAAATTGCCCCGTACCGGAGGCAGTTCTTCGCCGTAGTGGATGCTGAGGTGATCGGTCGCCTTTTTGAGCGGGTTGGCAAGCAGGACCAAGGCGGCGCGCAGCGCGGTGTTGAGGTCAATATCCTGGTTCATGTCGGAGATGCCCTGCCGCGCATAATCCCGCAGGTTGAAGACGATTTTGCGGATGCGTTCCGAGCCGTCAAGAATGCCGGAAAAAAGTTCGGGGATATGTTCGCGCATCTCGGAAAAGGGGATGCCGGCCACGGGAAAATCGCCGTGCTCCTGGTAATGCGCTTCCAGAATGGGGAGGAAATCCTCCCAAGCACGGTGGAGGATGGGGGCATTCATGGTGATGAAGTTGTTCGGATTGTTGATTTCGTGGGCCACCCCGGCGACCAAGATGCCAAGGGAGACCATTTTGTCGGCCTCAATGAGCTGCTGCCGCCGCTGTTCCGCTTCTTTTTCCGCCTTTTTTCTGGCCTTGATATCCGTCTCGAGCTGCTTGTTGATGCGGGCGAGTTCCGCAGTCCGCTTGGTGACCAGCTGCTCAAGATGGTCACGGTGCTGACTCAGTTCTTGTTGGCTTTTTTTGAGGGCTTTCAGCAGGGTTAGCCGCTCCATGCCTTTTGCCAGGGAGACTTCCAGTTCCATCAAGGAGATGGGTTTCTGGATATAGTTGATCGCCCCCAGCTTCATGGCCTCCACGGCGATGGCAAGATCCGCCTGTCCGGAAACCACGATGCATTCGAGATTGGGTTGGATGGCCATGGCCTGCTGCATGAGGGTCAGGCCATCCATGTCCGGCATCATGATATCGGTGATCAGGAGATGGTAGGGGCTTTTTTCAAGAAGAGTCAGAGCCTTCGGGCCGTTGGCCGCAGTGGTTACTGCATAATCGAGGCGCTCCACCTGTAGGGTGAGCAGCTTGAGAACCATGGGTTCATCGTCAACAACAAGTATTTTGCCTTTGCTAGCCATGGTCTGGAAGGGGGCCTTTTTATCCGTGGGTTATACCTGGCGCTTGAGTCGTTGATTCAAAGCCTGCGGCGTTATGCCTAGAAGGAGGGCGGCGGCCCGCTGGTTGTTGCTGCTACGCCTGAGGGCTTCGGCGATGAGTTCCTGATCCGCGTCTTTCAGGGTGGGCAGCCGGTCAAACCCGGCGGCCCAGGATTTTTGTGGAAGAACCTTGGCAAAGGGGGAGGGCTGGTTTGCCGTCGGGCTGGTTGCGCCGAGCTCTTTGTGGAAAAACGCCATGGAGAGAGTCGCGCCCCGGTGATGGCTCATGGCATCAAAGGCCAGAGCCCGCAGCTCCCGGACGTTGCCGGGAAAATCATAGCCTGCAAGCAGGGGGATGAGCGCATCCGGGTAGCGGGGTTTTTGTTTTTTGAACTCCGTTGCGGCTTGGGCAAGAAAGAAATCCAGCAGGGCAGGGAGATCATCCTTGCGCTCTCGCAGCGGGGGAACTTGGATGCGGTGGGTGCGCAGCCGGTAAAATAGGTCGGTCCGGAACAACCCTTTTTGATGTTGCTGTTCCAGGTCGTGGTGGGTGGCGACGATGACTCTGGTGTCCGAGTGATTCATCTGGTCGGAACCTAAGGGATAGTATTCGCGTTCCTCAAGAAAACGCAGGAGCTTGACCTGCGAGGCCTCGCTGAGATCGCCGATTTCGTCAAGGAACAGGGAGCCTCCGGCTGCTTTTTCCACTAAGCCGGAGCGGCTGCGATCGGCACCGGTGAAGGCCCCCTTGGCATGGCCAAAAAGGGTGTCGGCAAAGATCTGGTCGTCAAGTCCGGCCACATTGATCGCCACATATTCCCCGGTTCTGCCGCTCAGATCATGGATGGCTCTGGCAATGCTCTCCTTACCCACCCCGGTTTCCCCCGTGACCAGCACCGGTTGCCGCCCTTCGGCAATGGCCTCGCAATAGCGGAATAAGGCCTTCATCGTGTCGTTGCCGGTGATGATCCCGGAAAATATCTCCGGTCGGGCCGGATATTTTTCAAAGAAACTGCTGGCGAGCCTGGAGTTTTCTCGGCGGAGTTGTCTGACCTCAAGGGCGCGTTTGATGCTCGGCAGGAGGCGTTCGATTTCCACCGGCTTGAGGACATAGTCGAAAGCCCCCTGCTGGATGCAGTGTACAGCGGGTTCCACCTCATTGACTCCGGTGACGATGATGACCGGCAGTTCTGGGAAACGTCGGCTGACATCCTTGAGAATCTCATGCCCGGAAACATGGGGCATCATCAGGTCGAGAAGGATGATTTCCACGGGCTGATGATCGAGGATGCCAGCGACCTCACGGCTGTCCTGGCAACGGATGGTGTTGTTGATGCCATGGGAGCGGAGGGCGATATCAAAGCTGGCAAGGGTATGGATTTCGTCATCCACCAGGAGGACGGGGTGCAGCGGATATGCCGGGGGAGTTCTTTTTCCCATGGTCTCTTGGGGGGCGGGCTCAGTTGGGCCAGAGGAGTTTGCTCAATATCCAGCCGGTGGTGCCGTCCGCATGCTTGACCTTGACCCAGTCGCCTTCGGTGGTCAGAGGCTTGAAGACCACGCCGTGTTTGACCTCAGCCGAGATTTCGTAGTCTTTTCCCGCACCAACCCGTAGATTGGCGGTGGCCGCCTTGACAATGACGGTTTTCTCCTTGGCGAGCAGGTCGGTGGTAATCCAGCCCTTGTCGCCGTCAAAGTCAACCACCTGGGCCCATTTGCCTTGGCGGGAGGTGACCTGCAACGGGTATCCCTTGAATACCGTCCAGAGGATTTCTTTTTTCGCATCGGGGCCGGAACGGATATTGGCCCCGTTTTTCAGGATACTGGCGTATTCTGCCCCACTGGCTGTTTTCTTTTCCGGAGCAGCTTTGGCGGAAGTCTTTTCCGGTGCTGTTTTGGTGGTGGATTTCGCGGAGGTTGCCTTGGCCGAAGCCTTTGCTGGGGCAGCGTGGGTGCTGACGCCAAGCGCAAGGAAAAAGGCGCAGGTGAGACCGCAGAGTAGGGATAGTCGGGAAAGGGGAGGTTTTTGAGTCATGACAGATTAGCTCCTGGAAAAACTTGGGGAATAGTATGGTTCGCGCAGCTTATGGAAAAGCTGAACAAGTCTGTGGAGTACACCGCACCCAAGGTAGCATTTCCACTCTGGCAAGTCAACCGTATCCGGGTCTTTTGCTTTCATGTCAATGGGTGGCGGCGGCAGCAGGGCTTGTCGCCTGAATGTGGAATTGCTTGTCATTGTGTTCTGCCGTATAATAAAAATTAATGATTATGGATTTCATCGCTCGTCCCGTCATCGGGTGGGCAGGAAGATGTGAAGACTAGAATTCCCGCCACGGGTAAGGATAACGGTCATGGATACTTTTCCGGACAAGGATCGAATTTGCATGCAGCCGGCGGTGGACCTGCTCATGCAGAAGGTCGTGCAGGGGATCGAAGACTACGTCGGGCAGGCGATGGTTGGGTTTCCGGCGGAGGTTGTCGCTGGCCTTGCCGACCGGGTTGCCCAGGATGTCCGGGCGTTCAGTGAAGGCTATGGAAATCATCTTTCGCAACTGGTGAAAATCGGCCTGGGGCTTTCTTCGGAAAAGAACATTGACCGGCTTTTGGAGAAGATTGTCCGGGAGGCCAAGCACTTCACCAACGCCGAGGGGGGCACCTTGTACATTAAGGAGAGTGAGAGGGAGGCCCTTGGTTTTGCCATTGTTCAGAATGATTCGCTCGGGGTGTTCATGGGGGGAAGCGGGGAAGCTATTTCTTGGCCACCTGTACCGTTACGCCTTGAAGGCAACCAGGAGAACCATCACAACGTTTCCGCCCACTGCGCTCTTACCGGCGAATCGATCAATATATCCGACGTCTACGATGCCGAAGGCTTCGATTTTCAAGGAACCCGTGATTTCGACGCCTCCACGGGGTATCGCTCCCGTTCGATGCTGGTGATTCCCCTGCGGGATCATGAAGATGAGGTTATTGGAGTTTTGCAGCTACTTAATGCCAAGAATCGGGAAACCGGCGAGGTTGTCTCTTTTCCTGAGCATGAGGTAGGAATGGTCATGAGCCTTGCTTCGCAGGCGGCCATTGCCCTTACCAAAATACGGCTGGTCCGGGGGCTTGAAAATCTGCTGGACGCCTTTGTGCGGACAATCGGCGACGCCATCGACGAAAAATCCCCCTATACGGCCGGGCACGTTTTTCGGGTTGCCAATCTTACCGAACAGATCGCCCTGGAGGTGAATCGCGCTGACACCGGCAAGTTTGCCCCCGTCAGCTTCAGTGCCGACGAGCTTGCCGAAATCAGGATGGCGGCCTGGCTCCATGACGTGGGGAAGATCACCACGCCTGAGCATCTGATGGACAAGTCGACCAAGCTGCAGACTATTTTCGACCGGATAGAACTGATCCGGCTCCGGGTGGAAATATTCAGGTTAAATGATGCGATCACCCGCATGGAAAACGAACCCTGCTCAAGGAAGGAAGGTCTTCCTGTCCCTTTTTCTGTTGAAAAAGAAGAAGAATGGCAGGAGATCATCAATTTTCTCGATACGATCAATTTGGGGGGTGAGGGGTTATCGGCTGACAGCATTGAGAAGGTGCGGCGGCTGGCCGGGATAACCTATGCCGTGAGCGGGATGGAGCTGTCCCTGCTTGGCCCCGATGAGGTTGAAAATCTCTGCGTGCCCAAAGGCACCTTGACCCCGGCAGAACGCAAGGTGATGAATCATCATGTGGAAATGAGTATCAGGATGCTGGAGGGGCTGCCGTTTCCAAAAAAACTTCGCAATGTCCCGCTCTATGCTGGCATGCATCATGAAAAACTGAACGGTGGCGGTTATCCCCGAGGGCTTGAGGAAGGCGCCATTCCCCTGCCTGCGAGAATTTTGGCCTTGGCCGATGTGCTTGAGGCGCTGACCGCTGCGGATCGGCCCTACAAGTCAGGGAAAATGCTTTCCGAAGCCATGGGAATTCTAGAAGGGCTGGTTGACCGGGGGGATCTGGATGGGGAGCTCTGTGACCTGGTTGTTGCTTCCGGCTTGATCGCCCGTTTTGCCCAGGGGGTATTGCCAGGACACCAGCGGGATGATTTTTTCTGGCGCGGTATGCGCTATTCCATCTCGGAAACAAGGTAGATCAAAAATTCTCGATTTCCCTTGGGGCCAAGGATCGGTGAGGGACTGACTCCAACCGGCCTCAGGTCAAGCGTGCCGGAAAATTCCCGGATTTCGTCAACCACTGTCTTGTGGAGGTCGCTATCCCGGACGACCCCGCCCGTGCCGATCTGGCCTTTGCCGACCTCGAACTGCGGCTTGATCAGGGCCAGCACCCGGATGATTCCCGGAAAAAAAACGAGCAGCGGTGGCAGCAGCGTTTTGAGGGAAATAAAGGAAGCGTCGATCACCGCCAGGTCAAGGGGGTCTTTAAGGTCTCCGAGTTTTAGGTTTCTGGCGTTGGTTCTCTCCATGACCACCACCCGCGGGTCCTGCCGTAGTTTCCAGGCCAGTTGGCCATAGCCGACATCAATCGCATACACCTTGGCGGCTCCGCGCTGCAACAGGCAGTCGGTGAAACCGCCGGTGGAGGCGCCGATATCGGCGCAGACGAGGCCGGTGGGGTCGATCTGGAAATGGTCCAGCCCGGCGGCCAGTTTGAGTCCGCCCCGGCTCACATAGGGGCAGACTTTTCCCTTGAGCCGTATTCGGCAGTCCTCAGCAAAGAGTGAGCCGACCTTGTCGGCAGGCTGATCGTTTACCAGCACCTGGCCAGCGGCAATCAGGGCTTGGGCCTTCTTGAGAGTGGGGACCAGTCCTTGCAAGAGCAGGAGCTGGTCGAGTCTGGTCTTCATGGTTTTTGCTGGGCGATATGTTTGGATTACGCTGCGGCTGGCTCAGCCTTGCGGATCATCTCGCAGAGCTCGTCGGCCATGGCGTTGATCAGCCCGGCGTCCTTGCCCTCCACCATGACCCGGATAACCGGTTCGGTTCCGGAGGGACGGACGAGGATGCGGCCATCCTTGCCCAATGTCTTTTCCAGGGCCTTGATTTTTCTACTGAAGCCGGGGATGCGGGCGGTGTCGATTTTTTCAGCGGTGCGGACATTTTTGAGCACCTGGGGAAAGCTTTCCATGATGGTGGCCAGTTCCGACAGGGGCTTGTGTTTTTTGATCATTACCGCCAGCAGCTGGAGTGCGGCGAGGATACCGTCGCCGGTAGTGTTGTGCTCCAGAAACACCAGATGGCCCGATTGCTCCCCGCCGAAATTGTAGCCGGATTTGCGCATCTCTTCCACCACATAGCGGTCGCCCACCTGGGTGCGGACCATGGCGCCGCCCATGCGCTGCATGGCGACTTCCAGGCCGAGGTTGCTCATCACCGTGGCGACCAGGGTTTTTTTCTTCAATTTCTTGCGGCTTATGAGATCGGCGGCGCAGATGGCCATGATATGATCGCCGTCCACGATGTTGCCGTGTTCGTCCGCCACGATGATCCGGTCGCCATCGCCGTCAAGGGCGATGCCGATGTCTGCCCCGAGTTCCCGGACCTTGGCGGCCATGTGTTCCGGGTGCAGGGCGCCGCAATCGCGGTTTATGTTGGTGCCGTCCGGCTCAGCCGAGAGGGTGGTGACGGTGGCGCCCAGCTCCTCAAAGACATGGGGGGCAACCCCGTAGGTGGCGCCGTTGGCGCAGTCCAGCACGATGTGAAAGGCGTCCAGGGTGTATTCTTGGGGGAAAGTGTTTTTTAAAGAGACGATGTAACGTCCCTTGGCGTCATCAATCCGGGTGGCGCGGCCCACTTCCTCGGCCACCGGCCTGAGGGCCGACATTTTCTGGGAAAAAACCAGCTCTTCGATTTCCAGTTCCAGGTCGTCATGGAGTTTGAAACCGTTTCTGGCGAAGATTTTGATGCCATTGTCCTGGAAGGGGTTGTGGGAGGCAGAGATCACCACCCCGGCATCGGCCCGCATGCTGGTGGTGATGAAGGCGATGCCTGGCGTGGGCAGCGGTCCGACCAGGAGGACATCCACCCCCATGGAGCAGATGCCCGCTGCCAGGGCGTTTTCGATCATGTAGCAGGAAAGACGCGTGTCTTTGCCGATGACGATCCGGTGGCCGCGTCGCATGTCCCTGACCAAAAAAGCAAGGGCCCGGCCTATCTGCATGGCGATTTCTGTGGTCATGGGGTAGGTGTTTGCCACCCCCCGGACCCCATCGGTGCCGAACAATTTTCTCATGGTCTCCTCTTGCGGGGCGGGAAAACAGGGCATATCAATGGATTTTCCACGGACGGCCTTGGTGTCAGCCTGTTGCCGGGAGTAGAGGGCCCGCGGGAAACCAGGATCATTTGCCAGGACTCCGGCCAATTCTTACGGTGACGGTGGGCGGGACTGTTTCTATAATTTTTATCGGTTCCGCGGCCGTGATTTTAACCGGGACTTTGTGGACGCCGATCGACAGCCCGTCTGTCGAGACACTGGCATCGAAGAGTTTAGTCTGGTTTCCTTTGCTGCTCATGGGCAGCAGGGCGCGGATATTGATGGTGTCCGGCTCGAAGGTCACCTTTCTTGCGGAATCGATGTCGGAAAGGTGGATGGGGACATCCATGATGGTCTTTTCTGTGGTTTTTTCGCGGATCACCACATTGGCGGTGACCACGGTCTCACCCATGAGTTCGAGGAGCGCTGAGCGCAGCTCCAGGGGAACCTGGATGGTTGTCGGCCTTTTCAGCCCGCTGATGTCGATGGGCTTAGCCGTCAGAATCTTTTCCCGTCCGACAACGGCCTTGGGGCCGGAAATTTTGATGGACTGGGGCTCAAAGACCACTCCCGCCAGTTCGTGGCCAATGGCCGGGTCGCCTGTTGTCTTGGCTTGGACCGGCAGTTCTTTCTCGACCAGTTCGTCGATGAGCAAGGTGATGTGGGTGGGCTGGATGCGTGACACGGTGACGCCCCGCGGAAACTGGATCGTTTCCGGTTCGTTGCGGATGACAATGGTGCCGGGGGTGGCCTTGGCAAGGTTGATGGTTCTCGTGATCCGCTGGCGGTTGATGCTGCTGATCAGGCCGCGGGGGCCGCGGACCGTGGCCTCCAGTTGTTTCTTGAATTGGTTGGAAATGATCAGTTCCTTGGGTAGATTGACAATTTCCACCGGAATGAAGACCGTGGTGTCAACCTTGTCCTCGCCCACCACGAAATACCAGAGGAGGATGGCGAAGATCAGGGAAATGAGCTTCAGCCCCCAATTGTTCGGCCAGTTGAGGAGGTTTGGGGTGGGCAGGCGCCGGATTATTTGTTTAACCAGTTTTTCCATAACAGAGGGGTCGTATTTTCCTTGGGAACAAAGATTGCGTCAAGTCGGCTTCTGAGTGCGCTTTCGTCGAGATCGGAGGTCATGGCCCCATGCTGGACCAAGGATATCTTTTGGGTTTCTTCCGAGATCAGGATGATTACCGCGTCTGTTTCCTCGGAAAGCCCAATGGCTGCCCTATGGCGGGTGCCAAGTTGTTTGCTGATGTAAGGGTTTCGGGTGAGAGGGAGCAGAGCCCCTGCCGAACGGATTCTGCCATTATGGATGATCACCGCTCCGTCATGGAGGGGGGCAGTGGTCTGGAAAATGCTGATCAGGAGCTGTCTGCTGACAATGGCGTCCAGGCTGTGCGCCGACTCGATGTAGTCGTTGAGCCCTGTTTCTCGTTCGATGACGATGAGGCCGCCGATTTTGCGTTGGCTCATTTGCTGCGCTGCTCGGACAATTTCGAGCAGAATGTGCACCATGTCTTCCTGCGGCTTGGAAAAGGTGGTTTGCCCCACCTGGGTAAGGGCTCGCCGGATATCGCGCTGGAAGATGATAATGATGATCAGGAAGATGGAGCTTAAGAATGTCCCCAGCAGCCAGTAGAGGGTCAGGAATTCGAACTCTCGTGCAGCAAAATAGAGCATGATGAGGACAACGATGCCGGCCAGCATCTGGACGGCACGGGTTCCCCGGATCAGCAGCATGATACGATAGATGATGAATGAAACGATCATGATATCGAAAATGTCTTGCCAGCGGAGTGACTGTGCGAATTCCAGCATCGGGTTCCGTCAATAAAAAAATATGGGGGTAAAAAGTTGGGAACATCTCGTCGTCTTTTTAAGGTAAACGAAAAGCAGGCCGCCAGGCAAGGGGCATGAACGATTTTTTTAAAAAAATTGAGGAGATCGGTTGTGGTGTTGCGAAAAAAAACGGTTTCTGCCAAGGATTCGTCGCGCGTTCCTGAGTCGTTGTGCAAAAAAGATGTATCATTGAAATGTCGTGATCGGCAGCAGTGTTAACGGAGTAAGGAGCCGTAACAAAGTGGTCAGAAATGTAATGGCAGTTTTGTAACGGCTCCTGAAAAATATCGAAACAGGCTTCCCAGTTGTTGCTTGACAAGGCGGGGGAATTGATTTATCTTTACAAAATTTTCCAGCATCTTTCTGTCGGTGTTGTCGGAAACCGGCGACCGGGGAGGAAACCTGCCAGCCGTGAAACGGCGCGGGCAGAGCATCTTGAATCAATCAACAATACAGTAAACAGGAGTTGAGAATTGGCTAATCATAAATCCGCCGAGAAAAGGAATCGTCAGAACCAGTTGCAACGGCTTCGCAATCGCTCCAACAAGAGCAAGATGAAGGGTGTTGTGAAGAAGGTCCTTGAGGCCGTTGAGCTGAAAGCCGGAGATCAGGCCCAGGAAGCACTGAAGTTGGCGATCCCTATTATTGAGAAAACAGCGGTGAAAGGTTCCATCCACAAAAAGAATGCCTCCCGCAAGGTTTCCCGTTTGACCAAGCGGGTAAATGCTATGTTGGCCGCAGTGTAATATAACGAGAGAGCCGGTAATGGTTGGAGCCCTGGCGGTTTTATCCCCAGTGGGGGAAAACTTAGCCTAAGGTCCATTCCGATTGGCCTGGTTGTGACTCTTCCGCCGTGCGCAGGGAACAGACCTGTATATTATGAAGAGTGTTTCGCTGCGAAAAGAAAAATAAAAAAGCCATGGGACGCTTGTGTTCCATGGCTTTTTTTATGATTTTATGAGTTGAGGAGCCATCATGTTCCGACCCTCCTTGCTGGAGTTTGAACACCTGGCGGTCGATGCCGGGTTAGTGCCGATCTATCGGGAAATCGTCGCCGACCTTGATACGCCGCTGACCATCTTTGCCAAAGTGGCGGGCGGGGAGTCGCACGCCTTTCTTTTTGAAAGCCTTGAGGGAGGGGAGAAGTGGGGACGTTATTCCTTTATCGGCCTTGACCCCATCGTCACCTTTGCAAGTCGGGGCACCCAGATCACTATAACCCGGGCGGGAAGGGTGGAGCAGCAGCAGGGCGACCCGCTTGAGGCCCTGCAACAACTGCTGAAATCCTTCAACGCCTGCAATTCCGAAATGGCCTGCGATCCGGAGATGTTGCCGCGTTTTTTTGGCGGGGCCGTCGGTTTTTTGGGCTACGACATGGTGCGGTTCATGGAGCGGCTGCCCGAGAGCAACCCGCCTCTTGCTCAATTTCCGGAGAGCGCCTTCATGGTGCCCCGGACTGTTTTGATTTACGACAACCTCAGGCAACTGCTCACCGTGGTCAATCTGGTGCAAACTGCCGGGGCGCGGGATATTTCGGCTTTGTACGAGAAAGCGCAGGCTGAGATCGAGGAGGTCATCGTCCGTCTCCAGGCTCCCATGCCGACGGAGTATCTCGGCGGCATGGGCAACAAGGCCGCCACACCCCACGCCTTCACCTCGAATATGAGCGAGGAGGCTTTTGAGAAAATGGTAGAGGCGGCCAAGGAGTATATTCAGGCTGGTGATATCATTCAGGTTGTTTTGTCGCAACGCTTTCACACCAAAACAGAACTGGCGCCCTTCAAGCTCTACCGCGCTCTGCGCCATATCAACCCCAGCCCCTATCTTTTTTATCTCAAGCTCGGGGATCTGGTTCAGATCGGTTCGTCCCCGGAGATTCTGGTCCGCCTTGAACAGGAGGATATCGAGTTGCGTCCCATTGCCGGGACGAGAAAGCGCGGGAAAACTTCGGAAGAGGATACGGCCCTTGAGCAGGAACTGTTGGCCGACCCCAAGGAGCGGGCCGAGCATCTGATGCTCGTCGATCTGGGACGCAACGATGTGGGGCGGGTCGCCCAATATGGCTCGGTGGAGGTCCGCGACCTGCTGGTGGTCGAGCGTTACAGTCATGTTATGCATTTGGTTTCCGGGGTGCATGGGACTCTGGCCCCAGGCAAAGATCAGTTTGACGTTTTGCGTGCCTGTTTTCCTGCGGGCACGGTGAGCGGCGCCCCGAAGATTCGGGCCATGGAGATCATCGAAGAGCTTGAACCAGAGCGGCGCGGTCCTTATGCCGGCTCGGTGGGTTATTTCGGTTTCTCCGGGAATATGGATTTTTGTATCACCATTCGAACTTTTGTCATGCAGGGCGACGATCTTTGGGTGCAGGCCGGGGCAGGCATTGTCGCCGATTCGGTGCCAGCCTTGGAGTATCAGGAAACCATCAATAAATCCATGGGGCTGAGGCGGGCGGTGGAGCTGGCTGAAAAAGAGTTTTAGGCGCCGTTACGGAATAAATATTTTCTTGTCTATTTCGTTACGGCTCTCTATGCCGCTCATGATATTTCAAGGTTACTGTTATTTTTGAACAACGGCTTAGGCAACCGGCTTGGCCGGCGGCATGCGAGAAAGAATATGATTGTTATCATCGATAATTACGACTCCTTTACCTACAACATTGTCCAGACCCTTGGGGGGATGGGCGCCGAGATGAAGATTTTTCGTAACGACGAGGTGGATATTGCCTTCATCGCCGGGCTTGCACCCGACCGGCTTCTGATCTCGCCAGGCCCCTGTTCTCCGATCCAGGCGGGCATCTCCATTGAGGCGATCCGCTTTTTCAGCACCAGGATTCCGGTGTTGGGGGTCTGTCTGGGGCATCAGTCCCTGGGCGAGGCCTTTGGCGGACAAACCGTGCGGGCCGGACGGCTCATGCACGGCAAGACCAGTCCCATCAGCCATGACGGCCTGGGGGTGTTCACCGGGTTGCCCAATCCTTTTGATGCCATGCGCTACCATTCTCTGGTGGTTAGGGAATCGGACCTGCCTGCCTGTCTGATGGTAACGGCGCGTTCCGATCAGGGCGAGCTCATGGGGTTGCGTCATCGGAGTCTACCGGTGGAAGGGGTGCAATTTCATCCCGAATCCATCATGACCCCGGCCGGGGTGCAGTTGCTGAAAAATTTTATTGATCCGGCCTATCCGGAAGTTCTCGCGCAGCAGCGCAAGGAGATGGTCGCATGATGAAAGAGGCCATTGCCAAAGTGGTGGCGGGCACCGACCTGAGCGAAGCGGAGATGGTCGGGGTGATGGAAACCATCATGGGCGGCGAAGCCACTCCGGCCCAGATCGGCGCCTTTATCACCGCCCTGCGGATCAAGGGGGAAACCGTGGATGAGATCACCGGCGCGGCCAAGGTGATGCGGGCCAAAGCCACCAAGGTGCATGGGGTAGCGGAGGGCGAGGTTCTCGTGGATACTTGCGGCACGGGGGGCGATGCCTCCGGCACCTTCAATGTTTCCACCACCGCCGCCTTTGTCGTGGCCGCAGCCGGGATTCCGGTGGCAAAGCACGGCAACCGTTCCGTTTCCAGCCATTGCGGCAGCGCTGATGTGCTGGAGGCTCTGGGCGTGGATTTAAGCTTAAGCGCAGAACAGGTCGGCCAATGCATCCGGGAGATCGGGATCGGGTTCATGTTTGCCCCTGCTCTGCATGGGGCAATGAAACATGCCATCGGCCCGCGGCGTGAGATCGGGATCAGGACGATCTTCAATATCCTCGGCCCCCTGACCAACCCAGCCGGTGCCAATGTTCAAGTTTTGGGGGTATATGATCCTTCCCTCACCGAAACTCTGGCCAGGGTTCTGGGTAGGCTTGGTACACGTCGCGCCTTGGTGGTTTGCGGCGAGGGCAATCTTGACGAGATCACCATCACCGGCGCGACCAGGGTATCCGACTGGGCCAACGGCGCTCTGACAACATACAGTATTCATCCCTCGGAATTGGGCATGGCCACGGCCAGTCTGGCTGAGATCAAGGGCGGGACAACCGCAGCCGAGGCGGCGGTGCAGCTGCGGTCGGTGCTGAGCGGTGTGGCTGGGCCCTGTCTGGATATGGTCCTGCTCAATGCCGGAGCCGCTCTGATGGCTGCCGGACGCAGCGATGATCTTGCTTCCGGGGTAGCCCTGGCACGCGAGGTCGTGGCAAGCGGGGCTGCGCTTAACAAGGTGGATGCGTTGGTTGCCTTTTCCCGGTCGGTGCAGCCATGATTTTAGATACCATCGTGGCCCGGAAAAAAGAAGAGGTCGCGGCTCTTAAGGCCAGAGGCATTGGTGCGCCTGATCTGGAGATTCCGCCGCCGCGCGGCTTTATCCGGGCGCTCACCGATTTTTCCGGCGTGGCCGTTATTGCCGAGGCCAAGAAGGCATCCCCTTCCAAGGGGGTGATCCGGCCTGATTTCGATCCGGTGGCCATTGCCCGCAGCTATCAGGCTGGCGGCGCCCAGGCGCTGTCGGTGCTCACCGACGTGGAGTTTTTCCAGGGTTCTCTCGCCTATATCCCTGCGGTGCGGGCGGCAGTGACGCTTCCGGTTTTGCGTAAGGATTTCATCATCGATCCCTTGCAGATTCGGGAGGCGCGGGCCTATGGCGCCGATGCGATCTTGCTGATCGCCGCTATTCTTGAGACCAGCCAGATAGAAGAGTATCAGGCCCTGGCCTCGGAGCTTGGCATGGATGCCCTGGTGGAGGTGCATGACGAGGCAGAAGTCGAAAAGGCCGTGGCTGCGGGCAGCCGCCTGATCGGGGTCAATAATCGCGATCTGCGCGATTTTTCCATGGATCTGAATACCACCTTCCGCTTGCAGAAGATGATTCCGGCGGAGATCCCCCTGGTGAGCGAATCAGGGATTCGTGACCATCAGGATATGCTGCGGCTTGCGGAGCATGGGATTCGGGCGGCGCTGGTCGGGGAAACCCTGATGCGGGCTGCGGACCCAGCCGAGGCTCTGCGGACATTGGTCGGCGGGGAACAAGGATGAAGGGCATGGGCGCGAGAACGCGGATCAAGGTATGCGGGATGCGGGAGATGGCCGAGGTCGCCGCCGTGGTGGCCGCTGGCGTGGATGCGATCGGCCTGATCTTTGTTAAGCAAAGCCCCCGTTACATTGACCCGGAACGGGCCCGAGAGATTGTGAAAAGCCTGCCGCCCTTTGTCGATGCGGTGGGGGTTTTTGTCGACCAGGACTCTACGGCGGTGAATGAGATCGCCCGCTACTGCGGCCTGAGCAAGGTGCAGTTGCATGGGACGGAGTCCCCTGCCTACTGCGCGGAAATCGTCTGTCGGGTGATGAAGGTTTTTCGGGTGCGGGAATCCCTGACTGCGGCGGATCTGGCCCCCTATGCCGACGCGGTTTCCGGTTTTTTGTTTGACACCTTCCACGAGAAGGCAGCCGGTGGCACCGGGCAGACCTTTGATTGGGGGCTGCTGGAAAAACTGTCGCCTCCTCGACCGGTTGTCCTGGCTGGCGGCCTTACCCCGGATAATGTGGGCGAGGCGGTTCGGCAGGCGCGTCCCTTTGCCGTGGATCTCAACTCCGGGGTGGAGAGTGCGCCCGGACGCAAGGACATCGCCAAGGTCCGGGCGGCCATTGCCCAGGTCGCGGCGGCGGATGCCGCCGCGCTTCGTTTGTCAGCCGGTAGCTGAAATTACTTGAGCGCGGGAAAGAGAACAACCACCTGCGGCGTATTGCCGATGGTTATGGAGAGCCGCAGCTCTTTCACCCCGTCTGCTTCCTCGCCAGGCATTCCCGGAAAGAAGAGCACGCCGTAAGCGATCTGGTGCGGCAGGATCGTTTGGTTCCGCAGGCTTTTTGAGGCAAGATCATCCTTGATTTTTTCCCCGCTTTCGCTGTAGCTCTTGGCTCCCCCGACAATCGCTCCACCCGCCGCGCCAAGTACCGCGCCGGTTCCCATGGCCTCTCCGACATTCTTGCCGGTGACCACCCCTACGGCCAGTCCGGCCAGCGCTCCGGCCGCGCCCATGAGCAGAGCAGGTTTGCCTGCGCCTTTGGCTGTTTCCCCAAGATCGACATGCCCAGAGGTTCGCTGGTAGGTTTTCTCCAGTGTGAGAATCGGCCAGGCCCTGTTGTTGTTATCGATGAGAAAGGTTTGCTCGGGATTGATCTTTACCTTGTCCGGGCTGTCGTTTTGCAGGGTGAGCTGCACCGGCAGCAGGCCGGCATTGCGGGCGCCAAAGCCGAAGGCCTGTTTGGCCGCGTCATCGTCGTTGAAAGCCAGGGCGGAAATCTTGACTCCATCGCCCACCACAATGCCGCCGTTTTTGGCGTCCGGCAGGTTGAGCGGGGCGACCCGGTCCTGGTAGGTGCAGCCAGTGGCCAGGCTGAACATGCTCAGCAGGGCGGCAAGGCAGCCCAGACGTTTTCCGAAACCATGCAATTTTTTCATCTTCATTCCTTGCGTTGACTGTTGGTAAAGTTATTTAAGTTTCAAGCCAAAAAATCTGGTGCGGCCTTCCCGTTTGACAAAAAAGGAAACCGTTGATTTTGCCTTTATTCCCTTGATTTCGTTGAGGAAGCTTTTCGTGTCCCGAACAGGACTCTGGTTGAACTCAAGGATCAAATCGCCCTTGCGCAGGCCTGCTTCCGCAGCCGGGGAGTCCGGCTCAACCGCCGTGATCAGCACCCCGTGCTTATCGGTAATGCCCAGGGCAGCGGCAATCTCCGGGGTAAGATCCTGGACGCCGAGGCCCAGTCGTTTGTTCAGGTTTTCTGTGGATTCGCTTGCTGCCGCCTGTTCTTCATTGAGCTTGGCAATGACAATGGGGAGCTTTTTCAGCGCGCCTTTCCGGAAGAGGGTCACCTCCGCCTTGCTTCCCACCGGGGTTTCCGCCACCAGATTGGGCAGCATGCTCACCTGGGCGATTTCTTTGCCGTTGAATTCGACAATGACATCACCAGGCTTGATGCCGGCCTTCTCCGCCGGACTACCGAGGGAAACCTCACCCACCAGGGCGCCGATGGGGCGCTCCATTTTGAACTGGGCCGCAAGCTCGGGGGTAACAGGCTGGATCATCACCCCAAGCCACCCGCGCACTACCGAGCCATGTTCCTTGAGTTGGCTGATAACATTTTTCGCCATATTGGCGGGGATGGCGAAGCCGATGCCGATGTTGCCGCCACTACC